>NZ_BAAGVG010000017.1:0-1713 GCF_054780995.1 Bordetella tumbae | reverse complement strand
CGGGGGTGAGTTCCTTCGGCTTTGGCGGAGTGAATGCTCATGTGGTGTTGGAGGAGTATGAGGCACAGGTCTCGAACGAGCCAGCGATGCATGCTCCTGTGGTGCGCATCCCAGCGGCCTCGGCTGAGTCGAACGGGAAAGTCTCAGTGGCGCATGTTCCTGCGACGCATGCGCCTGCGGTGGTGGTGCTGTCGGCGCGTACGGGCGAGCAGCTTCGGACGCAGGCGGTGCAGTTGCGGGAGTACCTGGAGCGGCGTGCCGTGAGTCTGGCGTCGCTCGCCTATACGCTGCAGGTTGGACGTGAGGCGCTGGGCATGCGTCTGGCGTTAGTGGTGGGCTCGGTGGACGAACTCAAACGCAAATTGTTGGCTTACGAGCAAGATGAGGCGAGCCTGGAAGATGTGTATCAGGGCGAGGTCAGGCGCGGGCAGGAGGTGTTATCGGCGTTCGCAGCCGATGAGGACCTACGGGAAGTGATAGGCAAGTGGCTGGCGCGCGGCAAGGTGAACAAGCTGGCCGAGTTGTGGGTGCAGGGTCTGGCAGTGGACTGGTCGGCGTTGTATGGCGAGTCGCGACCGTCTCGGGTGAGTTTGCCGACGTATCCGTTTGCGAAGGGGCGCTATTGGGTGCCCGAGAGTGGGCCAGTAGCCCGGACGACACACCCAACCGATGCACAAGCCTCACCGGGCAGCGAGCTGGCGTTGCCGCACCCGCACGCGGCGGTGCTGCACCCGCTGGTGCACCGCAATACATCCACCTTGCATGAACAGCGCTACAGCACGTGGCTGACGGGCGAGGAATTCTTCCTGCGTGATCATGTGGTGCGAGGGCAGAAGCTTGTGCCGGGCGTGGCACAGTTGGAGTGGGCGCGAGCCGCGGCCAGTTTGGCGCTGGAGGAGAAAGGGGCCATCCGTATCGAGCAGGTGAGTTGGATACGACCCTTGATGGTTGCCGAGCCGTTGGAGGTGCATATCGGCCTGGAAGTAGAGGACGACGGCCGCATCGGCTACGAGATTTACAGCGGTGAAGGTGACGCTGCGCAGGTCTATAGCCAAGGCTGGGTGGTGGCTTCGGCCCCGGGCGAGGTGCCTACTGTCGATCTGGGAGGATTGCAGGCCCAGTGTGGACGCATGCTCAGCAGCGCGGATTGTTACGCGCAGTTTGCCTCGATGGGCTTGACCTATGGGACGAGTTTCCAGGTGCTAACCGCACTTCAAGTTGGCGACAGCGTGGCAATCGGTTCGCTGCAGGCGCCGGGGCACGCATTACAGGCCAGCTATGGTTTGCCGCCGAGCCTGCTGGATGGAGCGCTGCAGGCTAGTCTGGGGCTAGCCGTAACGAATGCAGGATTGGCACTGCCGTTCGCAGTGCAATCGGTGGAACAGTGGTCGCCGGTGCCCGCGCCCGCGTATGCGATAGTGCAGCCCGCGGCAGGCGACAGCGAGGCGGTGCGCAAGCTGCAAGTTGAGATCGTTGATTCGCAAGGGCGAGTGGCGGTTCGACTGAGCAACTTCAGCAGCCGAGCGCTACCCGCCTCCTTGGGGGAGGACCGAGCGGCCGATTCCAGTGTGCCGACGGCGATGATGCACGCGCCGTTCAACTCCATTTCCTCGACTTTGTCTCCTCTGTTTCCATCGTCGCCGGTGGGTGAACTGATGCTGACACCGATATGGGAGACGATCTGCGAAGTCGAGCCGAACGCAGTGCCTTCTG
>NZ_BAAGVG010000016.1:0-23529 GCF_054780995.1 Bordetella tumbae | reverse complement strand
CGCTTCGCTATCCGTGAAGGCGGCCGTACCGTCGGCGCTGGCGTCGTCGCCAAGATCATCGCCTAAGGCCCGCAGTACGTAGTAGTTGGTACCGGGAAGCTGGCCCTTTTGGGCCCGCTTCCCATGTTTGTCAAAAAAGTAGTACTATGTATGGTTCCGCAGGTTGCCATGCATCACTCGCAAGAGTATAGGGGTATAGCTCAATTGGCAGAGCGTCGGTCTCCAAAACCGAAGGTTGTAGGTTCGATTCCTACTGCCCCTGCCACGTTTGCAGTCATTCGTGACCAACTTGGCCCTGTTTGTTTTAACCCCGCTCGCTCTTAAATCCGCCGGGAGATCACCGCCAGTCGCGCATTACGGCCGGCTCGCGTCGCAAAATGTCTAATACCAGCGTAGAAACCGTAACCAGTACCGCCGACCGCATCAAGCTTGGGTTGGCTGTTCTCGTTATCATTGCTGGCATCGTGGGCTTCTCGGTGCTGAGTGCACAGCCTATGGTCGCCCGTATCGGCGTATTTGTCGGGGGATTGGTGATCGCCGCTGTGATCACCTGGTTCAGTGAACCTGGTCGCCGCACCCTCAGTTTCGCCAGCGAGTCATTCAACGAAGCCAAACGGGTTACCTGGCCTTCGCGCAAGGAAACCACCCAGATGACAGGCATCGTGTTTGCCTTTGTCGCGGTGATGGGCTTGTTGATGTGGGTGCTCGACAAGGGCATCGAATGGATACTCTACGGCCTATTGCTGGGCTGGAAATAAGGACGCCAAATGAGTAAGCGCTGGTATGTCGTCCATGTGTATTCAGGCATGGAAAAAAGCGTCCACAAAGCCCTGAACGAGCGCATTGAGCGCGCGGCTTTGCAGACGTCGTTTGGTCGTATCTTGGTGCCTTCGGAAGAAGTCGTCGAAGTCAAAGGTGGTCAGAAATCGATCACCGAGCGTCGCATTTTCCCGGGCTATGTCCTGGTCGAGATGGACCTCACTGACGAAACCTGGCACTTGGTGAAGAACACCAACCGCGTCACCGGGTTTTTGGGTGGCTCGGGCAATCGTCCCACGCCGATTTCTGAAAAAGAAGTCGAAAAGATCCTCTCCCAGATGGAAGAGGGCGTCGAGAAACCCCGCCCCAAGATCCTGTTCGAGGTTGGCGAGATGGTTCGCGTGAAAGAAGGTCCGTTTGCGGACTTCAACGGCAACGTCGAAGAAGTCAACTACGAAAAGAGCAAGGTCCGTGTGTCCGTCACTATTTTCGGCCGCGCGACACCTGTCGAACTCGATTTCAGCCAGGTCGAAAAGACCTGATTTTTAACCCCGGGGAGCCCGTCGCCAATGGTGGCAGGCGTTTGAACCCGTAAGGAGCAAAGCATGGCGAAGAAGATCGTCGGCTTTATCAAGCTGCAAGTCCCGGCTGGTAAGGCTAACCCCTCCCCCCCGATTGGCCCGGCTCTGGGTCAGCGCGGCCTGAACATCATGGAATTCTGCAAGGCGTTCAACGCCAAGACCCAAGGCATGGAGCCCGGTCTGCCGATTCCGGTGGTGATCACCGCTTTCGCCGACAAGAGCTTCACCTTCATCATGAAGACCCCGCCTGCGACGGTCCTCATCAAGAAGGCTGCTGGCGTTCAAAAGGGCTCGGCCAAACCGCATACCGACAAGGTCGGTACGCTGACGCGCGCCCAAGCTGAAGAAATCGCCAAGACCAAAGAACCCGATCTGACCGCGGCCGACCTGGATGCCCGCGTTCGCACGATCGCTGGTAGCGCCCGCAGCATGGGCATCACGGTTGAAGGGGTCTAATCATGGCAAAACTGTCCAAACGCGCCGCTGCCATCGCTCAAAAGATCGATCGCACCAAGTTGTACCCCGTCAGCGAAGCCCTGACCCTGGTCAAGGAAACTGCTACTGCCAAGTTCGATGAGTCCATCGACGTGGCTGTTCAGTTGGGTATTGACCCCAAAAAATCGGACCAATTGGTACGTGGTTCGGTGGTATTGCCCGCTGGCACCGGCAAGTCCGTGCGCGTCGCCGTGTTCGCCCAAGGCGACAAGGCCGAAGCCGCCCGCGCTGCTGGCGCTGACATCGTTGGCCTGGACGACCTGGCCGAGCGCATCAAAGGTGGCCAGATCGATTTCGACGTGGTCATCGCTTCGCCCGACACGATGCGTGTCGTGGGCGCCCTGGGCCAAGTCCTGGGTCCCCGTGGCTTGATGCCCAACCCCAAGGTCGGCACCGTGACGCCTGATGTCGCCACCGCCGTGAAAAACGCCAAGGCCGGTCAGGTTCAGTACCGCACCGACAAGGCTGGCATCATTCATGCCACCATTGGCCGCGCCTCGTTTGGCGTGGAACAGTTGCAAACCAACTTGGCCGCTCTGGTCGACGCCCTGCAAAAGGCTCGCCCCGCTGCCGCCAAGGGTATTTATCTGCGTAAAGTTGCCGTTTCGTCCACCATGGGCGGCGGTGCTCGCGTAGAAGTAGCTTCGCTCGCAGCCTAATCGCTGCTGGCATAACGTACTTTGGGCCGCATCCGGCATTTTGCTGGATGCTGCTGTCAAAGACCGCTGGAGCAGGGCACGACAGTTGTACCGTCGATGTCCCGCTTAATCCCAGAGCTAACGAGTCTGGATCCAGCGTAGACGGCGTCCCCCGGAAGATTTCTTTACCCGAAGAACTCAACCAGGCGCCGCATTCGGTTGACGCGTAAGGCCATAAGGCCCCAGGCGTCTTTTGATGGAGTGTTCAAACCGTGAGTCTCAATCGTCAAGAGAAAGCGGTAGTAATCGAGGAAGTCTCGGCCGCTGTTGCCAAGGCCCAATCGATTGTTATCGCCGAGTATCGTGGTCTGGACGTCGCCTCTGTCACCGTACTGCGCAAAACTGCGCGTGAATCGGGCGTTTACCTGCGTGTTCTGAAAAACACGCTGGCCCGTCGTGCTGTTACCGGCACGGCTTTCGAGCCGTTGTCCGAACAGCTGACCGGTCCGCTGATCTATGGCATCAGCGAAGATCCGGTATCGGCGGCCAAGGTCCTCGCTGGTTTCGCGAAAAGCAACGACAAGCTGGTCATCAAGGCGGGCGCATTGCCCAACAACTTGCTGAACCAAGAAGGCGTGAAGGCTTTGGCCACCATGCCTTCGCGCGAAGAGTTGCTCTCGAAACTGCTGGGCACCATGCAAGCCCCGATCGCGCAATTCGTGCGTACGCTCAACGAAGTTCCGACCAAGTTCGCCCGTGGCCTCGCCGCTGTGCGCGATCAAAAGGCGGCGGCGTAAGCCTCCCCTTACGGAACTCGCTGAACGACCGAGCGACAACCAACCTGGCATTTATCCAATTTTGGAGTTCTGAAAAATGGCACTTAACAAAGCTGAAATCCTTGACGCCATCGCTGGCATGACCGTGCTCGAACTGTCCGAGCTGATCAAGGAAATGGAAGAGAAGTTTGGCGTGTCGGCTGCTGCCGCCGCTGTGGCTGTGGCTGCTCCCGCTGCTGGTGGCGCTGCTGCCGCTGCTGAAGAGCAAACCGAATTCACCGTTGTGCTGACTGAAGCCGGCGCCAACAAGGTGAGCGTCATCAAGGCCGTCCGTGAATTGACCGGCCTGGGTCTGAAGGAAGCCAAAGACCTGGTCGACGGCGCTCCGAAGCCCGTCAAGGAAGGCGTTGCCAAGGCTGACGCCGAAGCCGCCAAGAAGAAGCTGGAAGAAGCTGGCGCCAAGGTCGAAGTCAAGTAAAACCTTGCGTCAACTGCCCGGGGACAGCGCAGTTTGCCGTCCCCGGGCTTTTGCGTTTCCAGGAAACCCCTGCTGGCAGGGTGCCCTTTACAGAGGGGTTTTCTGGAGTCGTATCACCTGGGGCCGTGGTTGACGGCCCATGCAACCCCTCGAGTCGGAGTGCTCATGCCTTACTCGTACACCGAAAAAAAGCGCATCCGCAAAAGCTTCGCTAAGCGTGAAGACGTTCAAAACGTTCCTTTTCTGCTGGCGACTCAGCTTCAATCCTACCTAACTTTCCTGCAGGCGGACACCGTTCCATCCGAGCGCGACAGCGACGGTCTGCAGGCGGCGTTTTCGTCGATTTTCCCGATTGTCAGCCATAACGGAATGGCGCGCTTGGAATTCGTCAGCTACGTGCTCGGCGAGCCGGTGTTCGACGTCAAGGAATGCCAACAGCGCGGTCTGACCTATGCTTCACCATTGCGTGCCAAGGTACGCCTGGTGCTGCTGGATCGCGAAGTCAGCAAGCCAACCATAAAAGAAGTCAAAGAACAAGAAGTCTACATGGGCGAAATTCCGCTCATGACGGGCACGGGTTCTTTCGTCATCAACGGCACCGAGCGTGTCATCGTTTCGCAGCTGCACCGTTCGCCCGGCGTGTTCTTCGAGCATGATCGCGGCAAGACACACAGCTCCGGCAAATTGCTGTTCTCGGCCCGCGTGATTCCTTACCGCGGTTCGTGGCTCGACTTCGAATTCGATCCGAAGGACGTCTTGTTCTTCCGTGTCGACCGTCGCCGCAAGATGCCCGTGACGATTCTGCTCAAGGCCATCGGCATGACGCCGGAATCGATCCTGGCGCACTTCTTCGACTTTGACAATTTCGAGTTGAAGAGCGAAGGCGGCATGATTGAGTTCGTGCCCGAGCGTTGGAAAGGCGAAATGGCGCGCTTCGATATCACGAGCCGTGACGGCACCGTGATCGTCGAAAAAGACAAGCGCATCAACGCCAAGCATTTGCGCGACATGGCTGCCGCCGGCATCCAGCGCATTTCCGTGCCCGAAGAATTCCTGTATGGCCGCGTGCTGGCCAAGAACATCGTCGACGCCGATACCGGTGAGGTCGTGGCACATGCCAACGACGAGATCACCGAAAGCGTGCTGAGCGCATTGCGTGCGGCCAATGTCCTGGATTTCCAGGCGCTGTACACCAACGACCTGGATCGTGGTCCGTACATCTCGCAAACGCTGCGTACCGACGAAACCGCCGACCAGATGGCCGCGCGTGTGGCGATCTATCGCATGATGCGTCCTGGCGAACCTCCCACCGAGGACGCCGTCGAGGCCTTGTTCCAGCGTCTGTTCTACAGCGAAGAAACCTACGATCTGTCGCGCGTTGGCCGCATGAAGGTCAACAGCCGTCTGGGCCGTGGCGAGGACATCACCGGTCCCATGACGCTGACCAACGAAGACATTCTTGAAACCATCAAGGTGTTGGTCGAGCTGCGTAACGGCCGTGGCCAGATCGATGACATCGATCACTTGGGCAACCGCCGTGTGCGTTGCGTCGGCGAATTGGCCGAAAACCAATTCCGCGCCGGTCTGGTGCGTGTCGAGCGTGCCGTCAAGGAACGTCTGGGCCAGGCCGAGACCGAAAACCTGATGCCGCACGACCTGATCAACTCCAAGCCGATCTCGGCCGCCATCAAGGAGTTCTTCGGTTCCAGCCAGCTGTCGCAGTTCATGGATCAGACCAACCCCTTGTCGGAAATCACGCACAAGCGTCGTGTTTCCGCTCTGGGCCCGGGCGGTCTGACGCGCGAACGCGCGGGCTTCGAAGTCCGTGACGTGCACCCCACGCACTATGGCCGTGTGTGCCCGATCGAAACGCCGGAAGGCCCGAACATCGGTCTGATCAACTCCATGGCGCTGTACGCTCGTCTGAACGAGTACGGCTTCCTGGAAACGCCTTATCGCAAGATCATCGACGGCAAGGTCAGCGACCAGATCGACTACCTGTCCGCGATCGAAGAAAGCAACTACGTGATCGCGCAGGCTAACGCCGCGCTCGACGACGAAGGCCGCTTTATCGACGATCTGGTGGCTTGCCGCGAAGCCGGTGAAACCATGTTGACGGCTCCCGCCAACGTGCACTACATGGACGTTGCGCCGTCGCAGATCGTGTCGGTCGCTGCATCGCTGATTCCGTTCCTGGAACACGATGACGCCAACCGTGCATTGATGGGCGCCAACATGCAACGTCAGGCCGTGCCTTGCTTGCGTCCCGAAAAACCCGTGGTGGGTACCGGGATCGAGCGTACGGTGGCTGTCGACTCGGGCACGACCGTGCAGGCCCTGCGTGGCGGTGTGGTCGACCACGTTGACGCCGAGCGTGTCGTGATTCGCGTCAACGACGACGAAAACGTCGTTGGCGAAGTCGGTGTCGACATCTACAACCTGATCAAGTACACCCGTTCCAACCAGAACACCAATATCAACCAGCGTCCTATCGTGGCTCGCGGCGACAAGGTTGCCAAGGGTGACGTGCTGGCCGACGGCGCATCGACCGACCTGGGCGAATTGGCTCTGGGTCAGAACATGCTGATCGCGTTCATGCCCTGGAACGGCTACAACTTCGAAGACTCGATCTTGATCTCCGAAAAGGTCGTGGCAGATGATCGCTACACCTCGGTTCACATCGAAGAACTGACGGTTGTTGCTCGTGACACGAAGCTCGGACCTGAGGAAATCACCCGCGACATCAGCAACCTGGCCGAAACCCAGTTGAATCGCCTGGATGATTCCGGCATCGTTTATATCGGCGCCGAAGTCACGGCCGATGACGTGCTGGTCGGTAAAGTCACGCCCAAGGGCGAGACCCAACTGACGCCGGAAGAAAAACTGCTGCGCGCCATCTTTGGTGAAAAAGCGTCCGACGTGAAAGACACCTCGCTGCGCGTGCCCTCGGGCATGGTCGGCACGGTGATCGACGTCCAGGTGTTTACGCGTGAAGGCATCGTGCGCGACAAGCGCGCCCAGTCCATCATCGATGATGAATTGCGCCGTTATCGCCAAGACCTGAACGACCAGCTGCGCATCGTTGAAAACGACCAGTTCGATCGTATCGAAAAGCTGTTGATCGGCAAGACCGTCAACGGCGGTCCGCGCAAGCTCGCCAAGGGCGCCGCCATTACCAAGGAATACTTGGCTGATCTGGACCGTTGGCAATGGTTCGACATCCGTCTGGCCGATGAGCCCCACGCTGTCGTGCTGGAGCAAGCCAAGGAATCGCTCGAGCAAAAGCGCCATCAATTCGATCTGGCTTTCGAAGAAAAGCGCAAGAAGCTCACGCAAGGCGACGAATTGCCCCCGGGCGTGCTCAAGATGATCAAGGTCTACCTGGCCGTCAAGCGTCGTCTGCAGCCTGGCGACAAGATGGCCGGCCGTCACGGTAACAAGGGTGTGGTCTCGCGTATCACCCCGGTCGAAGACATGCCGCACATGGCCGACGGTACGCCTGCCGACATCGTGCTGAACCCGCTGGGCGTGCCGTCCCGGATGAACGTCGGGCAGGTGCTCGAAGTTCACTTGGGCTGGGCTGCCAAGGGTGTGGGCCATCGCATTGCCGACATGCTGCGTGACGAGCGTACGGCTCAGGTGCAGAACGTGCGTCAGTATCTGGACAAGGTGTACAACACCACCGGTACCAGCGCACACATCGACACCCTGACCGATGACGAAGTCATGGAGTTGGCGCGCAACCTCAAGAACGGCGTGCCGTTCGCAACGCCGGTGTTCGACGGTGCGACCGAAGAAGAAATCACCACGATGCTGGAATTGGCGTACCCCGATGACGTTGCCAAGCGCATGAAGCTGACGGATTCTCGTACTCAGGCATGGCTGGTTGACGGCCGTACCGGCGAGCAATTCGAGCGTCCGGTGACTGTGGGCTACATGCACTACCTGAAGCTGCACCACTTGGTCGACGACAAGATGCACGCGCGTTCGACCGGTCCGTACTCGCTGGTGACTCAGCAGCCGCTGGGTGGTAAGGCGCAGTTCGGTGGCCAGCGTTTCGGGGAAATGGAAGTGTGGGCGCTGGAAGCCTACGGCGCCGCCTACACCCTGCAAGAAATGCTGACGGTGAAGTCCGACGACATCACGGGCCGCACCAAGGTATACGAAAACATTGTCAAGGGCGACCACGTCATCGATGCCGGTATGCCGGAATCGTTCAACGTGCTGGTCAAGGAAATCCGCTCGTTGGCCCTGGACATGGATTTGGAGCGTAACTAATGAAAGCGCTACTCGACCTATTCAAGCAAGTCTCGCAAGACGAGCAGTTTGATGCCATCAAGATCGGCATCGCGTCGCCCGAGAAAATCCGTTCGTGGTCTTACGGTGAAGTCCGTAAGCCCGAAACGATCAACTATCGTACGTTCAAGCCTGAGCGCGATGGCCTGTTCTGCTCGAAGATCTTTGGCCCGATCAAAGACTACGAATGCTTGTGCGGCAAGTACAAGCGTCTGAAGCATCGCGGCGTTATCTGCGAAAAGTGCGGCGTCGAAGTCACCGTGGCCAAAGTGCGCCGTGAGCGCATGGGTCACATCGAGCTGGCCAGCCCGGTTGCGCACATCTGGTTCCTGAAGAGCCTGCCGTCGCGCCTGGGTATGGTGCTCGACATGACGTTGCGCGACATCGAGCGCGTGCTGTACTTCGAAGCCTGGTGCGTGATCGAACCTGGCATGACGCCGCTCAAGCGCGGCCAGATCATGTCGGACGATGACTTCCTGGCCAAGACCGAAGAATACGGTGACGACTTCAGCGCCCTGATGGGTGCGGAAGCCGTGCGCGAATTGCTGCGCACCATCGATATCGATCGCGAAGTCGAAACGCTGCGCGGCGAACTGAAGGCCACCAGTTCCGAAGCCAAGATCAAAAAGATCTCCAAGCGTCTGAAAGTCCTCGAGGGCTTCCAGAAGTCCGGCATCAAAGCCGAATGGATGGTCATGGAAGTCTTGCCGGTGCTGCCGCCGGATCTGCGTCCGCTGGTGCCGCTGGACGGTGGCCGTTTCGCGACCTCGGATCTGAACGATCTGTACCGCCGTGTCATCAACCGCAACAACCGTCTGAAGCGTCTGCTCGAGTTGAAGGCCCCGGAAATCATCCTGCGCAACGAAAAGCGCATGTTGCAAGAGGCCGTCGACTCGTTGCTCGATAACGGCCGTCGCGGCAAGGCCATGACGGGCGCCAACAAGCGCCAGCTGAAGTCGCTGGCCGACATGATCAAGGGTAAGAGCGGTCGTTTCCGTCAAAACCTGTTGGGTAAGCGCGTCGACTACTCGGGCCGTTCGGTCATCGTGGTGGGTCCGCAGCTCAAGCTGCATCAATGCGGTCTGCCCAAGCTGATGGCCTTGGAGCTGTTCAAGCCCTTCATCTTCAATCGTCTGGAGATGATGGGTCTGGCCACGACCATCAAGGCTGCCAAGAAATTGGTCGAAAGCCAAGAGCCCGTGGTGTGGGACATCCTCGAAGAAGTCATTCGCGAACACCCGGTCATGCTCAACCGTGCGCCCACGCTGCACCGTTTGGGTATCCAGGCGTTCGAGCCCGTGCTGATCGAAGGTAAAGCCATCCAACTGCACCCGTTGGTTTGCGCGGCGTTCAACGCTGACTTCGACGGTGACCAGATGGCTGTTCACGTGCCGCTGTCGCTGGAAGCCCAGCTCGAAGCGCGTACGCTGATGCTGGCTTCGAACAACGTGCTGTTCCCGGCCAACGGCGAACCGTCGATCGTGCCGTCGCAGGATATCGTGTTGGGTCTGTATTACACGACTCGCGAGCGTATCAACGGCAAGGGCGAAGGCATCTTCTTTACCGACGTGGCCGAAGTCCAACGTGCCTACGATAACGGCGAAGTCGAATTGCAGACGCGTATCACGGTGCGCCTGGTCGAACACGAACGTGACGACCAAGGCCAATTCCAACCGGTGCTGCGCCGTCACGAAACGACGGTCGGCCGCGCGCTGTTGTCGGAGATCCTGCCCAAGGGCCTGCCCTTCACGGTGCTGAACAAGGCACTGAAGAAGAAAGAAATCTCGCGTCTGATCAACCAGTCGTTCCGCCGTTGCGGCCTGCGCGACACGGTGATCTTTGCCGACAAGCTGATGCAATCGGGTTTCCGCCTGGCCACGCGCGGTGGTATTTCCATCGCCATGGGCGACATGCTGATCCCGAAGGCCAAGGAAGGCATCCTGGCCGAAGCCAGCCGCGAAGTCAAAGAAATCGACAAGCAGTACTCGTCGGGTCTGGTCACGTCCCAAGAACGCTACAACAACGTGGTGGACATCTGGGGCAAGGCCAGCGACAAGGTCGGCAAGGCGATGATGGAGCAACTGGCTACCGAACCCGTGACCAACCGTCACGGCGAAGAAGTCCGCCAGGAATCCTTCAACTCGATCTACATGATGGCCGACTCGGGCGCCCGCGGTTCCGCAGCCCAGATTCGTCAGTTGGCAGGGATGCGCGGCCTGATGGCCAAGCCGGACGGTTCGATTATCGAAACGCCGATTACTGCGAACTTCCGCGAAGGTCTGAACGTTCTGCAGTACTTCATCTCGACTCACGGTGCACGTAAAGGCTTGGCCGATACCGCACTGAAGACGGCAAACTCGGGTTACCTGACTCGCCGTCTGGTCGACGTCACGCAAGATCTGGTGATCACCGAAGACGATTGCGGCACCAGCCAAGGCTACTCCATGAAGGCGTTGGTCGAGGGCGGTGAAGTCATCGAACCGTTGCGCGATCGTATCCTGGGCCGTGTTGCCGCGATTGACGTGGTCAATCCTGACACGCAGGAAACCGCGATCGCTGCGGGCACGCTGCTGGACGAAGACCTGGTCGATCTGATAGATCGTATCGGTGTGGACGAAGTCAAAGTCCGTACGCCGCTGACCTGCGAAACGCGTCACGGTCTGTGCGCGCACTGCTACGGCCGCGATCTGGGCCGTGGTTCGCACGTCAACGTGGGCGAGGCAGTCGGTGTTATCGCTGCTCAGTCCATCGGTGAACCGGGCACGCAGCTCACGATGCGTACGTTCCACATCGGTGGTGCGGCATCGCGTTCGGCCCTGGCCAGCGCCGTGGAAACCAAGTCCAACGGTAAGGTCGGTTTTGCCAGCACCATGCGTTACGTCACCAACGCCAAGGGCGAGCGTGTGGCGATCTCGCGGTCGGGCGAATTGGCGATTTACGACGACAACGGTCGCGAGCGCGAACGTCACAAGATCCCGTACGGTGCAACCGTATTGGTCGGTGATGGCGAAGCCGTCAAGGCAGGTACCCGTCTGGCGACGTGGGATCCGCTGACGCGTCCGATCGTGTCCGAGTACGGCGGCGCTGTGCGCTTCGAGAACATCGAAGAAGGCGTTACCGTTGCCAAGCAGGTCGACGAAATCACCGGTCTGTCCACGCTGGTTGTGATCACGCCCAAGACGCGCGGCGGCAAAGTCGTCATGCGTCCGCAGATCAAACTGGTCAACGACAATGGCGAAGACGTCAAGATCGCGGGTACCGATCACTCGGTGAACATTTCGTTCCCGGTGGGCGCGCTGATCACCGTGCGTGACGGTCAGCAGGTTGCCGTGGGTGAGGTGCTGGCGCGTATTCCGCAGGAATCGCAAAAGACTCGCGACATTACCGGCGGTCTGCCGCGTGTGGCCGAGCTCTTCGAAGCCCGCTCACCCAAGGATGCCGGTATGTTGGCCGATGTCACGGGTACCGTGTCGTTCGGTAAAGACACCAAGGGCAAGCAGCGTCTGGTCATTACCGATCTGGAAGGCGTCAGCCATGAGTTCCTGATTCCCAAGGAAAAACAGGTGCTGGTGCACGATGGCCAGGTGGTGAACAAGGGCGAAATGATCGTTGACGGTCCGGCCGATCCGCACGACATCCTGCGTCTGCAGGGTATCGAAAAGCTGGCGACCTACATCGTCGACGAAGTCCAGGACGTTTACCGTCTGCAGGGCGTGAAGATCAACGACAAGCACATCGAAGTGATTGTTCGTCAGATGCTGCGCCGTGTGAACATCGTCGATGCCGGCGACACCGAGTTCATCCCGGGCGAGCAAGTCGAGCGCTCCGAGTTGTTGAACGAGAATGATCGCGTCACCGCCGAAGACAAGCGTCCGGCTTCGTATGACAACGTGCTGTTGGGTATCACCAAGGCTTCGCTGTCGACGGATTCGTTCATTTCGGCTGCATCGTTCCAGGAAACCACGCGTGTCCTGACCGAAGCCGCCATCATGGGCAAGCGCGACGATCTGCGCGGTCTGAAGGAAAACGTCATCGTTGGCCGTCTGATCCCTGCAGGTACCGGTCTGGCTTACCACATTGCCCGCAAGGACAAGGAAGCTCTCGAAGCTGCCGAGCGCGAAGCCGCACGGCAACAGGCGAACCCCTTCGAGGATGCGCCGGTTGCCGCTGAGGTGGGTGCGTCGGGCGATGCTTCCGATGCTCCGCAGTCAGGTGCTGGTGACGAGAATTCTGCCGTCTAACGGCGAATTTGGTGTCAGTGAGTGCCGGCAGGTTAAGTAGCCTGCCGGCACCCAAGTAAAACGGCCGCTGAATATTCAGCGGCCGTTTTGTTTTTACGCGGTTAGATTACTTACTAAACCGGGCTTGGGCTGACGTAAAGACGGGACCCCATTGCGGATGGCCGGCTTCGTTCGGAGCCAGCGTAAAATCTGAATCTATTTGCAAAATTCGTACGAAAGTTTCTTCGCAAAGCTGGGCATAATTACGTACGCAATAGCTGAAGGCCTGTAATTTATAGGCTTCGATGCGTAGGGATTTAGGTGCCGTCGCAATATCGTCAGAAGTCGCTACGGTACGGATGACGGTGCCATATTGGCCTGCGGAGTACTGTTGTTGAACCTGCTCTAATGCATCTTGAGCGGCTTGCGAAGGCGGGCCTTCGCTGAGCTTGCCCATCCCGGCGCAACCGCCAAGAAGGGCCAGGACGCAGAGCGAAATGGGCAAGAAAGCACGAGTCTTCATGAGCAATTAAGCCTATGCCGGTGATAAAAGGAACGTCACATCCTGTTCCGGGCGTATCGATTATGAAATGGTACCTGGGAGGATGCTCGGATAATATCCGCTGTATGCGTTAATAGCGCATGCTGTCATGCACAAAAAGTGCTTTTATCTGATAATTGGCGTTATAAAACGTAACACCATACGCTCGCCGCGTTATATGCGGGCAGGTACAGGTTAGCAACGACATGTTGTTATACAAGATCGTCTTTCTCGTTTAGTGCTTTCCATGCTTTCCTCTGCGGGTTTTTCGACACCGCGCGGCCCATTTGCCGGCGCCGCGCCACTTGCACATCGACCGCTGAGCGCGATCGCGGCAACGATTGCGGGCGGGGTTCCCCAAGGGCGTATTCAACGCATCATTGCCGAGCTCATTCCCGAACTCGAAGCATTGCACCGGGCAGGCCGAATTTGCGGAGACATTTCTGTTCATTCAGTGGGGTTGGACGAATCGGGCCGGGCGCACTTGATGGCGCTCTCGGCAGATACGGGACCCACGCCGCGGCCGCGGACACTGACGCCCGGCTACGCTCCGTTTGAGCTATATACCGAATCTGCCGATTGGCCGCGGGGGCCCTGGACAGATATCTACGCCCTGAGCGCTGTCGCCTATTCATTGGTGGCAGGGCAACAGCCACCGCCGGCAGCCGAGCGCCGCGTGGTTGATACGCACCAACCGCTGCAGACGTTGGGAATCAGCAAGTACTCAGACACTTTTCTGCAGGCCATCGATGCCGGGTTGGCAATCAATCCGGCCGACCGGCCGCAGACCATGCACTCCTATGCCGAGCTCTTGGCCTTGCCCCGGTTGGTGCCGCCATCCGAGCCCATGTCAGAAGCTGCCGCTCCGGTGCAGCCCTCCGATCAGGCGAGCCCGAATGGATCTGCGCGCGGGCCTTCATTGCGTGCCGTGGCTCGGGCGGTGTTACTGGGTATCGCCACGTTGGGTGTGGCCGTGTATTGGTGGGGACGCCTGGCCGGCGGACCAGACCCGGTCATCACTCACTCGGAGCTGGCGGTAGATGGTCTCGATGCGAAGACAACGTCGCCGTCTGCGGCAAAACCGCCTTCAGCTTCTCGAGAGCAGTCGATTGAAAGCGGCGGGCGCGTCCTTGTGTCCGAGCCGTCCGGTGCAGAATCCCGCTTGCAGATAGTGCGTCCCCCTGACTTGACGCCACTGCCCTGGCTGCAGTCTGCTGTGGCTAGCGGCGACGAATCCAATACAAATGCGACGGAGTCTGTCGCACCGTCCGAGTCAGTGGAGGCTGCAGTAAAACCCGAACGCAAGGCGCCTGCTTTACCGCCTCCCGTGCGTGTGAGCATTAATGTACGGCCATGGGGAGAGATCGTGATCGACGGTGTATCGCGTGGCGTCACCCCGCCCCTGAAGACCGTCATGTTGCGTCCGGGTAAATACGCCGTGACTGTACGCAATAGTGCACAGCCACCCTATAACACCACACTTGTCGTGACCGCAGGCAAGCCCGCGGTGATCACGCATCTGTTTCGCTGACGGTCCCGACTGGCAGTCGGAACGTAAACCGAGAGCCTATGCCCACTTCGCTATGCAGAGAAACACTGCCGCCGTGGCGCTGTGCAACAGCATGAACAAAGGCCAAGCCTAGTCCCGAACCTTCGGTGTTGGAGTCTTGTACCGTTTTCGTGCGGAAAAAAGGTTCAAATAAGTGCACTTGATCCTCGGCCGCGATGCCCGGACCCGTATCCTGGATGTCCATGGCCCACGTGTCCTCATCTAGCGAAAGGGTTACGTGGATCGTGCTTGCGTCCGCACTATATTTGATGGCGTTGTCCAGCAGATTACTCAACGCGCGCATGATGAGTGGCGCGTCACCATACGCCAATGCGACAGGCACAGACGACTGTACCTCCACGGTCATGGCACGGGCTTGCGCGGCAGCCCAGAAATCATCGGCGATCTCGTGCAGCATGGCGGCAAGATCCAGTCTATCGCGAGCGATGCTCATGGATTCGGCACGGTTAAGCTGAATAAAGTCATCCACCAGTCCCAGTGTACGGTTGGCTAGATGGGCAATGCGAGACAGCGTTTGGTCATGTGGATGATCCGCCGTACTTTGCTGGCTGTCATGCGTCGTTTGGTCCGCAGCCTGCTCTGTCGTCGCGCAGCGAGAATCAACTGCATCGGATCCGCTCAGGTGTTGCTTGGTTGAGAGCTCAACGAGCGCCAAGATAGAGTTTTGAGGAGCTCGCATATCGTGCGAGATAAATCGCAGGGTTTCCTCACGCTGGCGTTCTGCCTGGCGCATGATGCTGATGTCGCTCAGCGTCACTACCATACCGGCATAAGCTCCTTGCGCCGTGCGGATGGGGGCGCAGCGGATCAACAGATCATGGTCCGCGCGATCTCGGACTTCGATGCTGGTGCGGGTGGACGCGTTTTCGTGCTCCTTCGTTGCGTCAGGCGCGTGATCGCTGTCAGCCGGAGCCTGTAATGCCTGGCGTACGGATTGGCGCGTTGCTGGAGCGGTAAAAGCCTGCTCGAGGGCTGGAGCGATAGTCTGTCCGATACGGGGCAGCCGGATCCCAAGCTGCAGAAAATACATGTCTGCGGGGCGGTTCCTATATTGCAACCGGCCTTTCTTGTCGATCACCATCGTAGCGTCGGGCATGCCGTCCAGGCCGTCCGCGACAAAACGGCGCAAGTTACGTACGTGAGTCAGCGTACGGTCGAGCTCATGGACGTGATGATCCAGGGACCGTCCGATACGGTGCTCAGACGAATGAGTCGTTTCGTCGAGTACAGGAGGATATTCGACGCGCAGCCGTTTCATTTCCCGGCTCATATAGCGCAGCGCGGCCTCCTGACTGCGCCAGCTCCATGTCGGATAGCTGAGGGCGACGCCGAGCAGTGCTGCCGTAGGTGGAACCCATATGTTCCACACAGACAGGATGAGGATCGTGCTGACCAGAATCGCGCCCAGCAAGGCAGCACTGCATAGAATGGCCTGACGAGGCGACAGTCGGGGTAATGCCAGGCACAGCAGTAATACTGGAATAGCGCCGGCAAGGGCTGTTTGCCAAGTTTGGGCAGGTACCAATATGGAACCTTGCCGAGCCGCCTGAACCAGGTTGGCGATCACTTCCACGCCCTGTATGCCGCTGGTGTTGTGCGATACCGGCGAAGGAAATACATCGCCCAACCCTGTCGCCCAGGCCCCGACAATGACGTACTTGTCCTTGATTGCTTCTGCTGGAACCTCTCCGCGCAATACCGCCAGGTACGACACAGATTGAAAATGTCCTGGCGGACCTGCATAAGGAATCAAGGTCGTGGCGTCGGTCGGTAATTGCTGCAAGAAACGGTGTACCTGCGCAGCCTCTCCACCCACCTCTAACATGGTCAGCGCAAACTGACGCCATGGCAGATTTCCGGTGTTGCGCGCCCATGTGGTGCGCCTGAGTACACCGTCATCGTCGGGATCGACATTGATATAACCCAAGCCGGCAGCAGCCTGGGCAAGCGACGCCAGGGGAAGCTCCGCGCGCGTAGGACGGTCGAGGTTGTCCAGGACGATAGGCAATACAACACGCCCATGCCGCTGGACGGCATTGACCAACAGGCGATCGTCTTCCGTGCGCTGCACATTGGATTCGGAAAACACGATATCCAAACCCACTGCGCGCGCAGTTTGCAGACGCTCCAGCAACATCGCGTGTAAGGAGCGCGGCCAAGGCCAGCGCCCCAAAGTACTGATGGCACTGTCGTCAATCGTGACGATCAATACATCGGTAGGGGCAGGGCGATTGATCAGAGAAATCGCGCGGTCGTAGATCAACTGATCGAGCCGGCCCAACCCATTGAGCCAGCCCAGCAACGCCGTAAACGCGACTAATGAGATGCCGAGCAACAGGCGTAAGTATGAGCGCTCGAGCCGGGCATATGCTGTATTGATCGGCATGGTTCGAGCGGCGCTCAGGTGGTCAATAGTCGGTCAGTGTGACCACACCACCGTCACTGAGCATGATCGGCAGGTCCGAGGCAGACATGAGCGCATTGGCGCCTTCAAATGCCAGGTAAGCATCACGTCCCCCCAGCCCCGCTGCGTCGACCGCGCGCACGGCTACGTAGTGAGTACCCGGACGGCGCGCAGCAAAGCGGATATCGACGCTATCGAATTGCTTCGACGACGTTAATTCCAGACCTTCCGGGTCACGAGAGACTTGTACCAGATATGCGACGGCGCCAGGCACCGGAGAAAAGGGAGACGTCCATTGGCCAGAACCTGCGCGTTGCGCGGGGCCAAGCTGGGGAGCGGGCAAGAGCGGCTGGACATTGAGGGCGCCATTGGCGCCAATGGCCGCACCATAGCCAGAGGACAGAGCGACGGGCTGACTCGAAGCAGACGACGTCTTTACGCGTACGCTACCTTCCAGAACCTCGCTGCGCGCGCCCTGGTTTGCTGTTTGTACGCGAAAACGAGTGCCTCGCACGCCCATGACAGCAACGGGCGTGCGGATCTCGAATCGTCCCACCCCTTGGCCCGACGGCGCAACATGTGAATCGACTTCGCCTTGCTCGACGTGCAAGATCGAGTCGGTCAGCGCAGCTCCTTCGAACTGGCGCAGACGTTCCAATTGCGTCGCGCTCCCTCTCGGCAGGGTGATTTTGGTGCCATCCGATAGCTGCAAGGTAACAAACCCGTCGGAGGCCGTTGTTACCGTGGCGCCTTCGTTGATGGACATTCCTGCGCGCAAGGGAACGCCGTCGACCTGTGCCTGGCCACTGACGTGCATTGCCGTCGTCGGTGCCGGGATTTCGGGAATCAATGCAAAAGGAATCCGCAACTCCGAACCTATCACCAGGCGCTGTGGATCGCCGACCGCGTTGTGGCGTTGCAGTATCGTCCAGTTCGCACTGTTGCGCGTGTAGAGATTGGCCAAGTCAATCAACGTATCACCAGACCGGATGTGATAGACAAAATCATCGCCAAGCGCGCCCGCGGGCTGCGCCAGGGCCAATGGGCTGATCGCTAGCGCGTTCCATGTGGCAAGCAGGCGGATAAAGCGCCATATCATTTGGAAAGTTCTCCGGTGAAAGACAGGCAATACTTGTCACTGTTGAAGTGATGCGCGGCCCGTCGGACTTTAGTTGGCAGCCGGGGGCGCGCTCGTATTACTGTCAATCAACTCAAGGCGATAACCCAGCGCATATGACGATACCAATCGGACCCCATTTTCGGGATGCAGCCGCAATTTTTGGCGTATGTTCGACAAATGGGTGTCCAACGTCCGGGATGTAGCAGGAATTTCGCGGTTCCACACGCTTTCGGCAAGCACATCGCGTGACAATAGCCGCCCCACATTCCGGAAAAACAACTGCGCCAATTCGAATTCTTTCGGGGCCAGAGTGACCGATTGATCGTGCAGCGAAATCGAACGGGTCGTTGGATCGATACGATAAGCCGCGACCGAAAACGGTCCAGGTACAGGCAGGGCGGCCTGACTGCGTCGTAACAACGCCCCTACGCGCGCCAGCAACTCGGCCGGACGTAGCGGTTTAACCACATAGTCGTCGGCGCCGGCTTGCAAGCCTTGGACTAGATCTTCTTCGAGTGTGCGGCTGGTGACGAAAATCACGGGTACCTGCATGCCCAATGTGGCGCGTATATGCCTCAGAACCTCGTCGCCGGCAATGTCCGGGACTTGCCAATCGAGCAAGATAAGGTCGAAGGATTGGCTACGCAGGGCGGCCAGCAAGTCGCGGCCGTTCTGATAGCTATGGCAGGTATACCCAGCAGAAACAAGAACCTGCTGAATATGCCGGGCCTGGTCCAGGTCGTCTTCCAGCGAGGCAATCTGCATAATGAATTCGAGTTGAGAGCGCCCTTGGCTGCGTTAATTTCTGCGGTTGGGCATTGCCGCTCCAAGTACGTATAAACCCACGTACAGCGTGAATGATACCGCGGGATACACTATTGCTCTAATTTCGGCTAGCGTGAATGCAGCGAGAATGTTAAGTACCGCAAACTTGACGAATCTTGACTACGGTTTTGTGCAATAAGGCGCCACACTGTCGACGTTCTTATCAATGCGTGCAGGCCGCTGCGGGGGCACGAGTTCCGGGGTAGGCCTGAAAATGTTCTCTATGAAGCAGTTGAAAGTCCTAATCATGATGCCCGACTCGATTGCCTGCGGGAAATCAGTTGCGGCAATGCAACAAGCGGGTATTGCCGCCCACGGCTGCGCTACGCCCCTCGAGTTATTCGGCCAATTGGGCGGCGGGGGATACGACGCAGCCGTCCTAGACATTGGCGAGCTCGATGAGATCGGGTACGCCCTGGTGTCGCGTTTGCGCACTTCCTCAACGCTGGGCGTTGTGGTGTTGGGGGCCAATCTCCAGGTGGAAAGCCGTCTGCGCTGCCTGCAAAGTGGTGCAGATGCGTGTTTGCCGTCTCCGTTTGACGTGCGCGAGCTCGTCGGCGTCCTGATGGCGCTTGGTCGCCGCCTGCCCGGCCGCGATCAAGCGGCGATGGACAACGCGACCGAACCGACGGGGACAAACAACAACAATCCCCCCGGGAGCTGGGAACTGCGCGATCAAAACTGGACGTTGATGGCGCCGTCGGGCGTCTCCATTTCGTTGTCCGCCAACGAGCGTCATATCGTTCGCACGTTGCTGGAGGCGACCGGGCAGGCAGTCGCCCGGGCCGAGTTGAACAAGCACCTCGATGGCGCTGGCAGCGGCACGGCTCGAGCCGGTGGTTCCCGCAGTATCGACGTCATCGTCAGCCGCTTGCGGCGCAAAGCCGAGCTGGCAGGCGTCATTCTGCCGATTCGTACCGTCTATGGCAGCGGTTATCTGTTTGCTGATCAATAACAACCGGTACTTGCTTGGCGGTCTCGTGTCCGAGCCCACCCCTAGAGCCCTCTAGGGCCGCCGGCCGACGAATAATGCCCCCACGCTGCGCCTTCGGCTTGCTGCCCCCCGAGGGGGCGTTTTTGTTTTGGGGCGGCCCGGCAACAAAAAAAGCCCCCACGCTGCGCCTTCGGCTTGCTGCCCCCCGAGGGGCGTTTTTATCTTGGGACGGCCCGGCGATAAAACCTCCGTAAGCGCGAACTGTCATCAATTCGTCGCATGGTCGCCGGTAAATTTGGCGTGCCGTTCATCGGGCTCCATGTCGACACACAGGAGTCTTTGACATAGGCCATCTTCTGGGTTATGCTGACGAGCTTACTGCTTTATTCGCGTATAAAGGTTTGCCAATTCCACGACTGGTGGCCTTTGTGCGTTTTGTCTGCAAGACCCGCTCTTTTACGTAAGAAACGTTTGAGGCGGTTTTGCGTGAACTGCCTCTCACTGGTGAGCCGACCCTGATAGGGGCGATCCGCCAGAGACACGAGTACTTCAAGTACTTACCAGTGGTACGTAAAAGGGATTTCAAAGGTCATGCCTACCATTAGCCAGCTCGTGCGCAAGCCGCGCGAAGTCAGCATCATCAAGAGCAAGAGCCCCGCGCTCGAAAACTGCCCGCAACGCCGCGGCGTGTGCACTCGCGTGTACACCACCACCCCCAAGAAGCCGAACTCCGCTTTGCGTAAAGTCGCAAAGGTTCGCCTGACCAACGGTTACGAAGTCATTTCGTACATCGGCGGTGAAGGCCACAACCTGCAGGAACACTCGGTGGTTCTGGTGCGTGGCGGTCGTGTAAAGGATCTTCCGGGTGTGCGTTACCACATCGTCCGTGGTTCGCTCGACCTGCAAGGCGTTAAAGACCGCAAGCAGTCTCGCTCGAAGTACGGCGCCAAGCGCCCGAAAAAGGCCTGATAAAGCCTTATTCACCGTAGTTTCAGCAGTACCCCGGTCGCGCGCAAGCGCCACCAAAAATAGTGCAACCGCGCCAGCCTCTACATCAGGAAGGTGCGCGGCACGTAAGGGGTCGCCTTATTGGGTGGCCATGGCCGTGTCACAAGACTCGGTTCAACTGAATAGACACAAGGAAGCAACATGCCCCGTCGTCGCGAAGTACCCAAGCGCGAGATTCTGCCCGATCCCAAGTTCGGTAGCGTCGAGCTCGCCAAGTTCATGAACGTCGTCATGCTGGACGGCAAGAAGGCCGTCGCCGAGCGCATCGTCTATGGTGCCCTCGAGCAAGTTCAAACCAAGACCGGCAAAGAGCCTATCGAGGTTTTCAGCCTGGCGATCAACAACATCAAGCCGATCGTCGAAGTCAAGAGCCGCCGCGTGGGCGGTGCCAACTACCAAGTGCCGGTTGAAGTGCGCCCCGTGCGCCGCCTGGCTTTGGCTATGCGTTGGCTGCGTGAGGCCGCCAAGAAGCGCGGCGAAAAATCGATGGATCTGCGTTTGGCTGGCGAACTGATCGACGCTGCGGAAGGCCGCGGCGCCGCAATGAAGAAACGCGAAGACACGCACAAGATGGCCGAGGCCAACAAGGCCTTCAGCCATTTCCGCTGGTAATTTAAGGACTAACCCACCATGGCCCGCAAAACCCCGATCGAGCGCTATCGCAACATTGGTATCTCTGCGCACATCGATGCAGGGAAAACCACCACGACTGAACGTATCCTGTTCTATACCGGCGTCAACCACAAAATTGGCGAAGTGCATGATGGCGCAGCCACCATGGACTGGATGGAGCAAGAACAAGAGCGTGGTATCACCATTACGTCCGCTGCTACGACGGCGTTTTGGCGCGGCATGGCCGGCAACTACCCCGAGCACCGCATCAACATCATCGACACCCCGGGACACGTGGACTTCACCATTGAGGTCGAACGTTCCATGCGCGTGCTCGACGGTGCCTGCATGGTGTACTGCGCCGTGGGTGGCGTGCAGCCGCAGTCCGAAACCGTGTGGCGTCAAGCCAACAAGTACGGTGTGCCCCGTCTGGCCTTCGTCAACAAGATGGACCGTACCGGCGCCAACTTCTTCAAGGTCTACGACCAACTGAAGACGCGTCTGCGTGCCAATCCTGTGCCTATCGTGATCCCAATCGGTGCCGAAGACACCTTTAAGGGCGTCATCGATCTGGTCAAGATGAAAGCCATCGTGTGGGACGAAGCCAGCCAAGGCACGAAGTTCGACTACGTCGACATTCCTGCTGAGCTCGAGGGCGCCGCCAATGAATGGCGTGAAAAGCTGGTGGAAGCCGCAGCTGAGTCCACCGAGGAACTGATGAACAAGTACCTCGAATCGGGCACGCTCGACGAAGCCGAAATCAACACCGCCATTCGTCAACGCACCATCGCTGGCGAAATCCAGCCCATGCTGTGCGGCACCGCCTTCAAGAACAAGGGCGTGCAACGTATGTTGGACGCTGTTATCGACTACCTGCCTTCCCCGATCGACATTCCGCCGGTCGATGGGCAGGACGACGAAGGCAATGCCGTTTCGCGTAAGGCTGATGACGGCGAAAAGCTGTCGGCGCTGGCATTCAAGCTGATGAGCGATCCGTTCGTGGGTCAGTTGACCTTCGTGCGTGTGTATTCGGGCGTCCTGAAGTCGGGCGACACCGTTTACAACCCCATCAAGGGCAAGAAAGAGCGCGTCGGTCGTCTGCTGCAGATGCACGCTAACAACCGCGAAGAAATCAAGGAAGTTCTGGCGGGCGACATCGCCGCTGTGGTGGGTCTGAAAGACGTGACCACGGGCGAAACGCTGTGCGATGTGGATTCCCACATTCTGCTCGAGCGCATGGAATTCCCCGAGCCCGTGATTTCGCAGGCTGTTGAGCCCAAGTCGAAGGCTGACCAGGAAAAGATGGGCTTGGCCCTGTCGCGCCTGGCCCAGGAAGACCCGTCGTTCCGCGTGCGCAGCGACGAAGAATCCGGCCAAACCATTATTTCCGGTATGGGCGAACTGCACTTGGAAATTCTGGTCGACCGCATGAAGCGCGAATTCGGCGTAGAAGCCAACGTCGGCAAGCCTCAAGTGGCCTACCGCGAAACCATCCGCAAGACCTGCGACGAAGTCGAAGGCAAGTTCGTCAAGCAGTCGGGCGGTCGCGGTCAGTACGGTCACGTGGTGCTCAAGCTCGAGCCCCTGCCTCCTGGCGGTGGTTACGAGTTCGTCGACGCCATCAAGGGTGGTGTGGTTCCTCGCGAATACATCCCGGCAGTCGACAAGGGTATCCAGGAAACGCTGCCTTCGGGTATTCTGGCCGGCTATCCGGTTGTGGACGTGAAGGCTACGTTGTTCTTCGGTTCGTACCACGATGTTGACTCGAACGAAAACGCGTTCAAGATGGCCGGCTCGATGGCATTCAAGGAAGGCATGCGCAAGGCCAGCCCGGTCCTGCTCGAGCCCATGATGGCCGTTGAAGTCGAGACCCCGGAAGACTACGCCGGTACGGTGATGGGCGATCTGTCCTCGCGTCGCGGCATGGTCCAAGGCATGGACGACATGGTTGGCGGTGGCAAGACCATCAAGGCAGAGGTTCCTCTGGCCGAGATGTTCGGTTACGCCACGAACTTGCGTTCGTTGACGCAAGGCCGTGCCACGTACACCATGGAATTCAAGCATTACTCCGAAGCCCCCAAGAACGTCGCTGACGAAGTCATCGCCGCTCGGGCAAAATAAAGTAAATACCGTCGCCGCGTCTCGACTATCTCACGAGGCGCGGCAATCATCCCAGTTTCCTTGAAAGTCAAAGGATAGAGATCATGGCAAAAGGCAAGTTTGAACGTACCAAGCCGCACGTGAACGTGGGTACGATTGGTCACGTTGACCA
>NZ_BAAGVG010000015.1:0-517656 GCF_054780995.1 Bordetella tumbae | reverse complement strand
TGCCTCCCCATCGCATGCCCGGACCGATCGCTATTCGCGCGTGTGCAGGGCACGCGCGAATAGCAGCCCCGCAAGATCTTCCTCTTTGCCAACACGGTTGCAGAAAAATGCCAAGCAAAACAGCCGTGCCAGCAATGTGATGAGCTTGAATTACTGCGAGTCGAGCCGAGGCAATCGGGCCGTGGGGGCGCCTCAAAGCCGAGTGGAGCGGACGTCGTAGGTAGGCCCGAACGGGCCGGACGAGACGAGCGAACACGGTGTCCGGCGCCCGCGCGCCGGACCGGCTTTGTGAAGCCCTCACGGCCCGATTGCCTCGGCTCGACGTCCAATAAGCACGCCACCCTCAGCCACACCAAACCTCTGCCTCAACTAAATATGCAACGCCCTCCCCAACGCACGCAAAGCAGCCTCCTGGACAGCCTCCCCCAACGTCGGATGCGCATGAATGGTCCCAGCCACGTCCTCCAACACGGCTCCCATCTCCAGCGATTGCGAAAACGCCGCCGCCAGTTCGGACACTCCGCGCCCAACCGCCTGCCACCCCACAATCAGATGGTTATCACGGCGCGCGACAACACGCACAAAGCCCTCTGTCGACTCCAGCGTCATAGCCCGTCCATTGGCGGCAAACGGGAATAGACCAACTAGACAATCCAACCCGGCATCCTGAGCCTGCTGCGGCGCCAGACCCGCCGTGACGATTTCCGGATCGGTAAAACATACCGCCGGAATGGCCGCCGGCGTAAATCGACGCTTGTGGCCGGCCACCAATTCGGCAACCATTTCACCCTGCGCCATCGCACGATGCGCCAACATTGGTTCGCCCGCGATATCGCCAATCGCCCAGACATTACGCATCGACGTTCGGCATTGATCGTCAATGCGCAATGCGTTGCCGGATCGACTCAATTGCAGGTTTTCCAGCCCCCACCCCTGGGTACGTGGCCGGCGGCCGATAGCCAGCAGCACTTGATCTGCAGGCAACACCGTCTCGGCTCCCGATGCATCCTGTATGCGCACTGCATCGCCGGCCGCATTCATGCCCATGACCTTGCGTCCGAGGTAGAGTGTGATCCCCATCTTCGCCAGCGCCGCCGCGACCGGCTTGGTCAGATCGGCATCGTAAGTCGGCAAAATACGATCCTGCACCTCGACTACCGCGACCTCGGCGCCGAGCTTGCGATACACCGTGCCGAGTTCCAGCCCAATATAGCCACCGCCCACCACGACCAGGCGCTCGGGGATCGATGACGGCGACAGCGCCTCGGTAGACGAAATCACTCGGCCCGCGAAAGGCATGGACGGCAACGGCATCGGCTCGGATCCCGCCGCCAGGAGCAAGTGCTCGCACTGAATGCGTTGGATGCCTTGTCCCGTATCGACCTCGACCGTCTTACCATCGAGCACTTGCGCCCAACCACGCACCAGTCGCACACCGTTTTTCTTGAGCAAGGCGGCTACGCCACCAGTCAACCGGCTCACGATGCCGTCTTTCCAGGCGACGGTCTTCGTGATGTCTATCGAGGGTTTCTTCACCGAAATCCCTAATGGTGCCGTCTCAGCGTATTCGCGAGCGCGTTCAAACTCGCCCGCAGCGTGAATCAGCGCCTTTGACGGAATGCAGCCGATATTCAGGCACGTACCACCCGGCTCCTGCCCCTCGACGACGATGGTGGGCACACCCAACTGCCCGGCGCGGATGGCCGCGACGTAACCGCCCGGGCCGCCGCCAATCACCAATAATGTTGTGTTCAGCGTCTCGCTCATCACGCCTCCACGAAAAGTAAGGCCGGCTGCTCGAGCAATGCGCGGACCGCCTGAATAAACTGCGCAGCATCCATCCCATCGACCACGCGGTGATCGAACGACGAAGACAGGTTCATCAGTTTGCGGGGAACGACAGCGCCTTGCTGGAACATCGGCCTCTCGACGATCCGATTCACACCCACGATGCCTACCTCGGGATGATTGATGACGGGCGTACTGACAATGCCTCCCAATGCCCCCAGACTCGTGAGTGTGATCGTGGATCCGCTTAACGCATCGCGTTCGGCTTTGCCGCTGCGCACAGCCTGGGCCAAACGGGAAATCTCCTGCGCAATCGCCCAAATATCGAGCGACTCGGCATGGCGCACTACAGGCACGATCAAACCAGCATCGGTCTGCGTCGCTACGCCCAGATGTACTGCGCCGAAACGGGTCACCACACCTGCCTCGTCGTCATAACGTGCATTGATCTGCGGAAAATCCCGCAGGGCAATCACCATGGCGCGAGCCAGCAAGGGCAACAGTGTGAGCTTGCCCCGCGATTCGCCGTATTTGCGATTCAGTTGCGCACGCAGACCCTCGATCTCGGTGACGTCGATTTCCTCGACATAACTGAAATGAGGAATACGCCGCTTGGATTCCTGCATTTTCTGCGCGATCTTGCGGCGCAGGCCCACAACGGGCACCTGTTCCTCGTCGTGGCGCTCGCGGTATCCGGACAGCGCTGCCGATGCCGTTGCGCCCTGCCCTTGTACATAGGCAGCCAGGTCTTCGTGCAGAATACGGCCCGCCGGACCAGATCCATGCACATAACGCAGCTCGATACCGAGATCCCAGGCGCGCTTGCGCACGGCGGGCGAGGCCAAGGGACGTTCGCCAGGTTGACGAGACGGCGCGGAATGCTGCACAGCGGATGCTGCTGCGGTGGATTTCCGGCCAGTCCCAGACGCAGACGATGTCTCGGCTGGAGCCGTGTCACGCGCGGCCATCGCCGATGCAACCGCCGAACCCGGCGAAACGTTCGAAGCGATTGACGCGCCTAGTGATGCTGACTCTCGCGATACAGCCGCAGCGCTGGACGCGGCCGAGGGTGTCGAAGACGACCGGGATCCAACGTTGGCCTCGCGATCAGCTTGACCGGCGGCATCTCGAGGCACACTCGCATCACCCGCTGGCCTACCGGCCGCAGAGGTTGGCGTCTGACCTGCTTGCGCAGCCGCCGCATCGCCTTTGAAATTACCCGCGCCCTCGACCTCTAAGCGAATCAACTCGCCGCCCACGGCCATGGTGTCACCCACGTTGCCGCCCAGCGAGATCACCTTGCCCACGACAGGCGACGGAATTTCCACCGTCGCCTTGTCAGTCATCACATCGGCCAGAGGCTGATCCTCTGTCACGGTATCACCGACCTTTACATGCCATGCCACGAGCTCGACCTCGGCAATCCCTTCGCCGATGTCGGGCATTTTGATGATGTGAATCCCCATGTCATGCCTCCATCACGCGTTGGAATGCCGCGCCCACGCGGGCCGGCCCGGGAAAATACGCCCACTCCTGAGCGTGCGGATAGGGAGTATCCCAACCCGTGACACGCTCGATAGGAGCCTCCAGGTAATGAAAGCAATGCTCTTGAATCAACGACACCAATTCCGCACCAAAACCGCAGGTCCGTGTGGCCTCGTGCACCACGACGCAGCGCCCCGTCTTGCGCACCGAGTTCACTATCGTATCCAGATCCAGGGGCCACAACGTGCGCAGATCGATCACCTCGGCATCGAGACCGGTTTCCTCAGCCGCAGTCAGAGAAACATGCACTGTCGTGCCGTAAGTCAATACCGTCAGCGCCTCGCCCGGCCGCACGACAGCAGCGCTGCCTAAGGGCACGGTGTAATAGCCCGAGGGGACCTGGCTGGCCGGATGCTTGTTCCACGGCGTCACAGGACGATCATGATGCCCATCGAACGGACCGTTGTAGAGACGCTTCGGCTCCAGAAAAATGACCGGGTCATTGCTCTCGATCGCAGCGATCAACAGGCCTTTCGCATCGTACGGATTAGAGGGCAGCACGGTACGCAAGCCGCAAACCTGGGTGAACATCGCCTCGGGACTTTGACTATGCGTCTGCCCGCCATAGATACCGCCCCCGCAGGGCATGCGGATCGTCATCGGTGCGATGAACTCATTCACCGAACGATAACGCAGCCGCGCCGCCTCGGAGACGATCTGATCCGATGCGGGATAAAAATAATCGGCGAACTGGATTTCGCAAACCGGCCGCAGCCCATACGCTCCCATGCCTACCGCGACGCCGACGATACCGCCCTCTGAAATGGGCGCATCAAAAACACGCGATGAACCGTACTTGGCTTGCAAACCCTCGGTGCAGCGAAACACGCCTCCGAAATAACCCACGTCCTGGCCGAACACCACCACATTGTCGTCACGCTCCAGCATGACATCCATGGCCGAACGCAATGCCTGGATCATGGTCATCGACGTCGTCGCCGGACCTATATTTTTGTCGTTTGCCATGATCAGACCCCCAGCTCTTGGCGCTGCCGGCGCAAATGGTCCGGCATTTCTTCGTAGACATCCTCGAAAATACTGGCCGCACTGGGTACATGCCCATCGACCAGCGTGCCGAAACTCTCGGCCTCTTTTTGTGCCGCCAGAATCTCGGCTTCGAGCTCTGCCTTCAAGGCGTCGTGCTGTTGATCCGACCAAATGCCCAGGCTGATCAAATGCTTTTTGAACCGGCCAATCGGGTCTCCCAACGGGAAATGGCTCCAGTCGTCGCCCGGCCGATACTTCGTCGGATCATCCGACGTGGAATGCGGCCCCGCCCGATACGTGACCCACTCGATCAAGGTCGGCCCCAGATTGCGGCGCGCGCGTTCGGCCGCCCATTGCGAGGCGGCATATACGGCCAGGAAATCGTTGCCGTCCACGCGCAGCGAGGCAATCCCGTTGCCTACTCCACGCCCCGCAAACGTTGTGCCTTCCCCACCCGCTATCGCCTGAAAAGTCGAAATGGCCCATTGGTTATTGACCACATTCAAAATCACGGGCGCGCGGTATACGTGAGCGAATGTCAATGCCGTATGAAAATCGGCCTCCGCCGTCGCACCATCGCCAATCCAGGCTGACGCGATACGCGTATCGCCTTTGATTGCCGACGCCATCGCCCAACCGACGGCTTGAATGAATTGCGTAGCCAGGTTGCCTGAAATCGAGAAGAACCCGGCGTCACGCTTGGAATACATGACGGGCAGTTGACGTCCCTTTAGCGGATCCCGCTCGTTGGACATCAGCTGGCACATCATCTCGACCAGCGACACATTGCGCGTGAGCAGAATGCTTTGCTGACGATAGGTCGGGAAACACATGTCGCCCTGCTCCAGGGCCAGCGCATGCGCCGAGCCGATGGCTTCCTCGCCCAGGCTCTGCATATAGAACGAGATTTTCTTTTGCCGCTGTGCCGTCAGCATACGGGAATCGAAAATGCGCGTCTTGAGCATGGCGCGCATCCCGGCGCGGAGCGTATCGTCGTCCATCTGCGGCGCCCAGGGTCCCTGGGCATGCCCCTCGTCATCGATCACGCGCACGAGACGATAGGCCAGATCGGCGGTATCGACAGCCGCGACATCAATGGGGGGTTTGGGAACGTCGCCCGCAGGCGACAGATGCAGATAGGAAAAATCGGTCTTGCAACCCGGGCGCCCGGTGGGCTCGGGGACGTGCAGTTTTAGCGGGCCATATTGGCTCATGATGTTGTCTCCACGCTCGATCGTGTCATGCGTTCTTGCTCTGCAATAGCCGGATGCGAGGGGGTAACCGCGCACCAGACCGCCACCGGATCGCGCGCGGGGTAATGCTACGCGTCTGGCAGAAAGCAGATTAGCACAAGCTAGGACGAATCCGAGCTGGTGGAGATGAACGGGCCAGGGTTTTCCGCGGGCCGGATTATCCGTTACGACGTACTTTTAGCCCGACATGTCCGCTGCGATCGTTTTCAGGGGACGATTCCCATATGATCGGCAAGCGTTTCCCCTGAGTACTGCTTACGAAATAATCCCTGCGCCGCGAGCATAGGAACCAGTTCACTCAGGCATAGGTCCAGAGACTCCGCGGCCCCGCCCGGCAAGGCAATGAAGCCATCCGCAGCGCCAGCCTCGACGCGCGCGACAATCTCGCGCAATGCGTCCTCGGCGGTGCCCACTATCTGCCAATGTGCCGAACTACAGACCTCTGGACGCTGCAGCAGTTGCCTCAACGTCGGCTGTTCACGCATCACCAGGCGACGCAGCAGGTCCACATGCGTCTGGCCGCGCATAGGTACCCCGGGCTCACCCAACATGGTGTAGGTCAACGGCTGGTCCGGTGCGAGCGTGCGTACGTCGATGCTCAGCATGCGTTCGATATACGCCAGCTTGTGAGCTTCCTCCGTTCGGCCCTGCGTGGCCTCATAAAGATCGCGAGCGTGACTGGCAGTCCTGCCTAAATACAGGCTGAGGCCCGGCAACATGCGGACAGCATCAGGCTTGCGGCCGTGTGCGGTGGCACGGCCACGCAGATCCTGTCTCAGTTCGGCGCCAGCCGCGATATCCGGAGTGGCAGCGAAAACCGCATCGGCGACGCGCGCTGCGAAGTCACGGCCCCATTCCGACGCGCCCGCCTGGAACAGAGGAATACGGCCCGCTCCGCGGGCTGGCAGGTTTAGCGGTCCTTGTACGTTGAAATACGCGCCATGATGATCGATCGCTCGAATGAGCGCGGGATCGGCGTACTTGCCCTCAGCGCGATCCAGTAGCAGTGCCTCGCGCGGATAGCTTCGCCACAATTGCTGCACGACCTCAGTGAACTCCAATGCCTTGCTATAGCGCTCTTCGGAAGGTGGCATGGGCGCATCACCGAAATTGCGGCTGCCGTCCAGCGCCGTCACGATGTTCCATCCTGCACGGCCCTCACTGATCCAGTCCAGCGATTGAAGTTGGCGGGCGACCACGTAGGGCGGGTTGAACGTGGTTGCAGCCGTCGTTACCAAGCCGATGCGCTTGGTCGCGGGCGCAATGGCGGACAGCAGGACCGTGGGGTCCAGGCTGCTGAAACCAGGCGAACGGTCCAGCACCTGCGGGTCCAGGTACAGCACGTCGGGCCGGAACAGAAAGTCCAGGTGTGCAGCCTCCGCCCGCCTGGCGATGTCAGCGTAAAAAGCTGCCGAGTACGTATCTTCCACACAGCTATCGGGCCGACGCCAACCGTTGCCAGTCAGCCACGTCGTGGCGAGGGACAGCCCGATACACAAGGGTTTCCGATCAGACATAGTGAAGATTCCTTTCCGTGTCGATGAGATGCGTGCGGGTCCTGCGGCGGCTTCAAGCGCACGCTGGCGCGTCGCCTGCATGCGAAACGTGAGCTACCGGGACCACCATCGGCGTACCGGTCACCGGATCGGGTACGACAAGGCAGCGAATACCGAAGAGTTGCTCGACCAGAGATGGCGTGAGCACCTCGCCGGGCGAGCCAGCCGCTTGGATCGCGCCGGCTCGCATGGCGACGAGATGATCGGCATAGCGCGCCGCCTGATTGAGATCGTGCAACACCATGACCAACGTACGGCCGCCTTCGCGGTTAAGACGCTTGCATAACTCCAGCACCTCAAACTGGTGAGCAATATCCAGGTAAGTCGTGGGCTCGTCCAGCAGCATGACGGGGGTATCCTGGGCCAACGCCATGGCGAGCCAGACGCGCTGGCGTTGACCGCCGGAGAGTTCGTCTACCACTCGGTCCGCCAGTTCCGTCACACGGGTATCAGCCATGGCCTGCCACACCGCAGCCTCGTCCACCGTGGACCATTGCCGGAACAGCGTCTGGTGAGGATAACGGCCGCGAGCGACCAAATCGGCGACGCAGATACCGGCCGGCGCAACCGACGACTGAGGTAACAGCCCCAATTTGCACGCCAACTCCCGGGCACGGTAGTGTCGAATGTCCTTGCCCTCCAGGACAATCTGGCCGGAACGCGGCGCCAGCAGCCGCGATAGCGCGCGCAATAGTGTCGACTTGCCGCACGCGTTGGGACCGACAATCACAGTGATTCGGCCACGCGGTATCGTGACATCCAAGTCTGCGGAGACAAGCCGGGAATCGTAGGAAAGCTTCAACCCCTGTCCTACGAGCACCGGACCACTGTGCTGTATCTCTTCGTCGCCACGCTGTATGGCTTGCTGCTTCATGTCTGGCTTCCTGAAAAACGGCCACGGCGGGACGAAGCCGCGAGTAACCAGATGAGATAAAGCCCCCCCAGCATCCCCGTCACCTTGCCCACAGGCAGGTTCAGACGCAAAGGTTGCCATTGACTGAGCAGATCCGCGCCGACCAGCAAACAGGCACCCATCAGGGCCGCCCCCGCGACCGGCAGGCCCTGGGCCCGGCCCAGGCGACGGGCGAGCTGGGGCGCTGCCAACGCAATAAAAGCCACGGGGCCAGCCGCCCCAGTCGCGAGCGCAGCGAGCATGACCGCACAGAACACCATGGCCAAGCGCATACGTTCCACCGGTATACCAAGCTGACTGGCGACCTCGTCGCCCATCTCCATCATCGCCAGCCGGCGCGCCGACAGCAGCACGAACGGCACGAACAGCACCACACCTGAGATGGCGAGCCAGGCATGGGTCCAACTGCGCGCATTGAGCGTGCCGGCCAGCCACAGATTCGCCATCACGGCATTGTCCAGCTCGCCCTTGACCAGCATCAGTCCATTGAGTGCGTGCAGAACGGCGCCGACCCCGATGCCCACCAGCACCAGTCTGCGTCCACCGGCCTTTCCATTCCTGACCGACAGCAGATAGACGACCATAGCCGCGGCCAGTCCACCCATCATGGCTCCCATCGCCACACCCAACGCAGACTGACCGTAGAGCACGATCTGTAGCAGCGCGCCCGTGGCCGCCCCGGTCGTGAAACCGATGACGTCAGGCGACCCCAAGGGATTGCGCGTGATGGACTGGAACACCGCCCCGGACACACCCAGTCCTGCGCCTACAAAACAAGCCGTCAGCACTCGAGGCAGGCGGACGTCCAGGACCATCTGTTCACCTGCAAGAGCCACCTGTGGTTCGAAAAGCACCTGCAGCAGTCGCGGCAGACTCATGCCAGTCCGCCCGACGTTCAGCGCAGCTGCAACCAGGGTCAGCAGCACGGCCAGCAGAACCAACAGGACAACCAACATCCGGGGCTGTACGAGAACGCTGTAGCCCTGCACACGCCAGGCACGCTGTGTAGTGATGTGATGCGGCGTCCTCGTCATGAAACCTCCAGCCTGCGCCGTCTGACCAACGCCACGAACACCGGACCGCCAATGAGCGCCGACAGGATGCCCACAGAAATCTCGTCGGGACGCGCTATCACACGCCCCAACACATCAGCAGCGAGAACGAGCAGTGCTGAAATCAGCATCGAAAAACACAACTGCCACCGATGGTCCGGTCCTCCGGCATGGCGAGCCAAATGGGGCGCAATCAATCCAATGAAGACGATGGGCCCCGCAGCGGCCGTAGCCGCCCCGACCAACAGCACAATGGCTGTCGCACAGCTCAACCACACGATTGCCGGACGTGCACCCAACACCATACCCAACTCCGCGCCCAGCGCCACCGCGTCCAGTCCCCGCGCCAGCGCGAAAGCGAGCGCCAGACCACCCGCCGTTGCTACGGAGACGGGCCTCAGTACAGCGTAGCCACGTCCTTGCAACGAGCCGACAGCCCAATGACGGAACTGATCGAAGACCGCGTTATCACTGTTGATGGTGATGATCTGCGTGACAGCCAGCAACACCGCAGATAACGCCGCACCCGCCAACACCATGCGCAGCGGATCAAAACCTTGACGGATGCCGCCGAACAAATAGACCGCCACGCTGGCAAGCGCAGCTCCCACGAAACCAAAGCCTAATTGACCGCTGATGCCAGTCACACCAAAGGCCGCAATAGCGGCAGCGATGGCGACTGCTGCACCTGCGTTCACGCCCAGGAGTCCTGGGTCAGCCAGCGGATTGCGCGTGAGGGCCTGCATCAGCACCCCACCCGCACCCAGCGCACAGCCGATCACCATAGCGAGCAAGGCGCGTGGTATCCGCAGATGCCGCAGCAGCAGATGATCGTTGTTGGAACTGTCAAAAGAGAAAATAGCTTGCCAAGCCGTGTGCGGTTCAACCTCCTGTGCACCAACGATGAGACTGATTGCACTCAGCAGCACTAGCGCCACGAGTCCGGCAGACAGGATGAGCAAACGCGCACGCTGCCGTTCAATGCGGATATTCGCGACGGCGGGCAGGCCTGGAGCGAGTCTTACTGGAGTTTGCATGATTCGCTCCTCGACATCTCTCAACGGCCAAACAGACGTACGATGTGATCGATCAATTCGCTGGCACTGTAATAGTCGATCCGGAACGCATGGAGGCCCAGCGCATAGACCTGCCGCGAACGCACCGAAGGCAAATTGGCGAGAACAGGATCGTTGAGCATCGCGGCCGTTCTACTATCGTCGGCGCGGAGCAAAAATGTCGTGGACGCCTTGAGCTGAGGTAAAAACTCGTACTGCGCCCAGACAAAGTCGCTCGCCGTATCGGATGTACTGTGCCAACTCGGGTCCGGCCGTTCGACATCGAAGCCCAACGAACCGAGCAACTGACCATGCACACCGTCGCGGGTAGCGATGGGATTGCTGGTGCCCGGACCGTTATAGCTGATGACGTTCACCTGCCCTTCGGGCAACGCCAACCTGTCGCGAGCCTGAGCCACATGGCGATCGAATTCTGCAATGCGCTGGGCAGCCTGCGCCTCCAGGCCCATGGCCTGTGCCAACTCGCGCGCCAAGTCCTGCCAGCTCTGCCGTCCATAATCCACCACAATAGTGGGCGCGGCTGTGCGCAAGCGCGCAAGGTGCTCGCGCGCAGAATCTGCACCGGTAGCAGACACGACGATCAAATCGGGTGCAACAGCATATACCGCCTCCAGATCTACACCGCCCGCAGGCCAAAGATTTTCCACACCGCGCTGTTCGGCCACGTCAGCCCACTGCGCAAAGAATTTGCCGTTGGCAGCCGAAGCACTGGCCACTACTGGTGCGCCGATTGCCAGCAAGGTACCCGTCACGGTGACAGAGGTAGACAGAATGCGCCTGGGCGGCCCCGGTAATTCAGTGATGGTGTGATCGGCATTGTGAAACCGGCGCGGCCAATCATCTCCGGCCCCAAAGGCATCACCAGCAAAGATCGCCAACTCGAGTACAACCATACCGAGCCATGCTATTGACAACAACATGCGACGCCTTGCAAACGCAGTACCAGAGCTCATGCGCACACTACCAACTCAGCCTGGCGGTAGCCATCACGCTACGGCCCGTACCGTAGTAGCACGAGGTCGCCGCCGTGCAAGTAGCCACGTAGCGTTTGTCTGCCAGATTGCTGGCATTGAGAGCCAGGTCCAGATGCATGTCCCCGATCTTGCCCACGTCATAGCGCAACGCCGCGTCGAACAAGGTATAGGACGGGATACGCAAGTTGTTGGCTAGATCGCCGTAGGTCTCGTCCACGTAGCGCACACCCGCCCCCATGCCCAGGCCGCGCAGCGGGCCGCTCTGGATGGTGTAGTCCAGCCATAGCGACCCCATCCAATCCGGCACACGCACCATACGATTGCCGGTGTAGCCGTCGTTGTTGCGCACGACCTTGGAACTCATGCGTGTGACCGCGCCGATTACGCTCAAGCCACGCAAAGGCGTGATGCGGCCTTCCAGTTCGACACCGCGTACGCGTACCTTTCCAGTCTGGACTTGATACGCCTCGTCCCCTTGGTTCTCGGGATCAGCGGTCAGCACGTTTTCCTGATTCAGCTCATAGGCCGAGAGCGTAATCATGCCGTCGATGTTGCGCGGCTCGTACTTTACGCCCACCTCCCACTGCGAGCCGGTCACCGGTTTAAAACTGCTGCCGTCGCGCTTGAGGCCGCCCGTAGGCTGGAACGATTCGGCATAGCTGAGATACGGCGCAAGCCCATTGTCGAACAGATAGGTCACCCCCGCCCGTCCCGTAAACGCGCTGTCCTTGGTAATAGTGCGGGTATCGGTCAGACGATCGAGAGTGTCGATGCGGGTCCAGTCCTGACGGCCACCCAACGTGAAGCGCCATTTGCCCACAGCGATCTGGTCCTGCAGATAAAGGCCAAACTGTTCATCGGTTTCTCGCGTCGACATCTGGCTGGCCAGCGTCGGCTCAAAGTCGTAGTAGGTGTAGACCGGATCGTAGACGTCGATCGCGATGGCAGTCGGCGACACCTGTGCGGCCTGGCGCAGGAAAGTCCAGTTGGTTTTCTGCCAGTCGAAGCCGACCAGCACAGTGTGTGCCAGCGCCCCCGTATCGAATTTACCCTCGATCCGGCTATCGATGGTCTGCGCATCTGAATCGCCTTCGCCCTGTACGGCGCGCCGATTGAGGATATGTCCATCGGTCAGCGTGTTGAGCTGAGTGAGCGCCGCACCGCGCACGCCGTTGCCCACTGTGGCGCGATATAACGAATCGACATGCGTGTAGCGGGCGTTCTGGTTGAACTTCCAGTTATTGTTGAATTGATGCTCGAACTGCCAGCCAGCCGTCCAGATATCGCGGTTGTACACGTTCCAGTTCGGCTCGCCCAGGAAAGTGTCATGATCTATATAACCGTCAGCCGCCGGGACCACCGTCCCCTCGTACGGTAGAAATTGAAACGTGCTGCCGCCGCGATCACGCTGAAACATTCCCAACAGCGTCAAGTGCGATCGATTGTCGTTGAACTGCAGCGTGGCGCTGGGCGCGATAAACCACTGCTCATGGTCGGTATGCTTGATCTGCGTGTCACCGTCGCCATAGAGCCCAACGAGCCGCCACAGCAGATTTTCGTTGTCGTTAGCGCCGCCCACATCAAACGAGGTCTGGGGTCGGCCGTGTCCGTCCACTTGCAATCGCACGACTTGTTCCTGACCCAGTGTTGGAATCTTGCTGACCTGATTGACGATGCCGCCAGGCGCAAGCTGCCCGTATAAAACGCTGGACGGGCCCTTCAGCACCTCCACGCGCTCCATATTCCAGGTATTGAAGGAAGTACGGTTCCAGCTCAGGTTGCTGTCCGATGGTGCTCGCAGCCCGTCGAGCATCACGTTGGTGCCAAAGCTGCCGGCATCAAAACCGCGAATGTACAAGTCATCGACACGGTTATCGATCCCCTGGCTTTCAGGCAATACCCCTGCCGTATAGCGGGTAGCTTCGTTCAGGTTGCTGACGCCCCGCGCGTCCATTTCCTCACGCTCGATGACCGACACCGATTGCGGCACCTCAAGCAACGCCGTGTCGGTCTTGGTCGAACCGCCGATGGTTTCCGCTGCCCGGTATGCGTTTACCGTGACGGCGTCCATCGTCGCGACGTCTGAGTCCGTGGGAGCGATAGCGGATTGCGCCCAGGCATTATTGCCCAGCGTGATGAACAGCAGCGCGCTGGGCACCATGCGAGCGAGGCGACAAGGGTCTGGTCTGACGATTTTGGCTGAGCCAGAGGGGGCTGCAGGAGCGGTAGGGCCGATCGACGGAGGCGCTGAGGAAAATATCTTCACGGGAAAGACTTTATTTGTTAATGGGACGTGTTCTCATTTTCAATTTTCCCAGTAATCGGCCGGATGCGCCTTCGTGAAGACAGCGCAAATCTTCGTCAAAGCGGCAATCTGCCGCTTCCCTTCTAATAGATGATCGATCGCCCAGGATCAGCAAACAGGCTCAACGGCGCCCGGGACGCACTTGCGTGGGCGTCAAACCGAATTGCCGTTTAAAAGCTGTGGCGAAACTTGCCGCATTGGTATAGCCGGCGAGCGTCGCGGCCTGTTCTACGCTTGAGTCGTCGCATTCGAGCGCTTGACGCGCCTGCCTCAGACGTTGACATTGCAGAAACTCGAACACGGTCTGTCCGTACGCCATCCGAAAATGGCGCTGCAGTGTCGTGGCGGTCGTATTCATATGCCGAGCGATCTGATCGATATTCAATGAGGCTGAACTGTTCTCGCACAGCCATGCCTTGAGATCGCGCATCCGTTGAAATGTCTTTGGCCGCATCGTGTCGGCAGATGGCGCGTGTACCGAGGTTGAGCTAGTCACCGAAAGGGCTTCGACAATGAGTTCGATTGCCCGGCTCTCTAGATACATGCCAGCAATGTGGTGCGGCATAGAAGGCGGATGGAACATCTGCTCGGCGAGCATCCGTGCTCGAGGAGAGACGTTCCAGATACGAGTGTCCAGATGGTCCCCTAACGGGTATACCGCCTCGTCACCTATGCCCTCGCATAGAGACTCCTCCAGCCACTGCTTGCTAAGACCGATGCTGATGCGCCGCGAGCTGTCGCCTTGGCGCACGACCCGCCTGCACTCTTCTGGCTCCCGTATCGTGACGATGGCCGCATCCTGCTTCTGGCCACGTTGGCCGCGGTCCGGCAGATGCGGCGTAAAAAGCTGGATATGGCTGCGGCCATAAGAAACATCGATGACGCCTTCCAGTAACAGCACGATCCGGATGTTGTCGTGAACGACAGCATTCCCTACTGACTCTTCGCATTGGACCTCGGTGCCAAAATGCAGCGACAACCCTGGCCGTATGACGCGAAAGTGTCGTAATTCGTCGCTAGTACGTTCACGGGCGGTCAGCATGGGTGTCATGGCCTCTAAGGCAATTCTCAAGCGCACGCACTGCCCACGAAACACACAAGGTGTCATTGGCAGTTGGCATGCCGGCAACTGTAGTAATGAATCCCTCCCGGATAGCCGGGTTTACTCAACCAACAAATAAATGAGAATCATTACTATACAACGCTTTGAGCAGTGCCGGGCAGACACTTCGTCATAGGCCCTGAATATCGTAGGTCTGAATCATGGTTTTCATGATCGGAAACCCGTCGTCTATATATTTTGAGAATTCCGCCGCGCTTGCGGGATAGCTTTTGATTCCGAATCGGTCCACCAGGTATTGCCCGTACTCGCTGCTGGAGACGACTTTGTGGATGGCCGCTTCGAGCTTGGCCTTCGCGTCCTCGGGAATGCCCTTGGGCGCAGCAACGCCGATGATGCCCGTGATACCGAAATCAAAACCTTGTTCTTTGATAGTTGGCGTATCCGGAAACCACGGCAGCCGGTAATTGCTCGCAGAGGCGATGACTTTCAGCTTTCCTGCCTTGACGAGTTCGTTGTATTCCGAGGGGCCTTGCAGCGCGACATCGACGTATTTTCCCAAAACGGCATTGATAGATTCTGCCGACGACTTGTACGTCACTTGATCAAATTGGCCTCCGGTGACTTTCTGCAGCTGCAGAAAAGGAAAATTATTCGGAGCACCCGTCACACCATAGAAAACGCCTTTGCCGGATGTCGCCTGTTTCACCAGATCCTGGATATTGTTGATGGGCGACTCCGGTGCAGCGACGATACCGTAGCTGAATTCCGCCACACCACCGAGCAACTCGAAATCGTCCCTGGTATAGGGAACCTTCAATAGTTGCGACGTAAAAGTGGCGGTGCTGTATGAATAGAATCCGATCGTGTATCCATCGGATTTGGCGCGAGATAGATTGCTCAGTTGCAGTGTGCCGGATGCGCCGGGCTGGTTGAGGACAATGATAGGCTGTCCCAGCTCGGCTTCTAGCAGCTGGGCAAATTTGCGCGCTACGCCGTCTGTCGATCCGCCTGTGCCGTAGGGTACGGACATCGATATGGATCGCGTGGGATAGGTGACGCTCTCGGCGTTGGCAGCAACCCCCGCCATCAGGCAGGACCATCCGAGAATCACGTGACGGAAGTTCATTTTTTGGTCTCCACAGATGCACGTCAGATATGGGTCCGCGTACCGTCGTGAATACCATTGACGAGTGCAGCCAAAGGGCAAATGCGGCTGCACGCTTCAGTCGACAAATATCTACGGCCGAGCTTTCTATCTGCGCTATTTATTATTTGAATGTTGACGCATTGAAGACCGGCTTTCTATCGCCAAACCTGCAAGACACAATGAACCAGATGATGGGTAATAGAGGAGTCCCTGTCATAGGCTGAGACGCCGACGATTACCTCGACTGGCGCCACAACGTGTCACCATGTCCCGCCCCCGGGACACAACGAGATCAAACGGCGCGGTGATAAACCGCCTCGACGTTGTAGCCGTCCGGATCCAGGATAAAGGCGCCGTAATAGTGCTGGTGATACTTCGGTCTCAGGCCAGGTGCGCCGTTGTCGCGACCGCCGGCTGCCAGCGCTGCGCGATGGAAGGCGTCGACCTCGCCGCGGCTGCGGGCGCGAAAGGCTATATGCACGCGCGGGGTGCTGGGCGTACCCTGATGAATCCAGAATTCGCCACCCGGATCGCCCTCACCGTCGGGCTCGCCAACGTCGAAGCCCGTGCCGGTGGGCAGGACCTTGCGCGGGATATAACCCATGGGCGCGAGCGCGCTCAAGTAGAACGTCCGGCTGCGCTCGAAGTCGCTCACGTGGATTTCGACATGATCTAGCATGCATCGCTCCTCGGGGAAGGACGGCCTCGGCAGGCCAAGGCAGATCATTGTAGGCCCGCTGCGGTGAGCGTACTCGGCGTAGTTGAAAGCAGGTGCTTCGGCCAGAAACCAAAAAGGACTTACAGCAAAAAGCTTGTAAGTCCTTGATTTGATTGGTCGGGGCGGCGGGATTCGAACTCGCGACCCTCTGCTCCCAAAGCAGATGCGCTACCAGGCTGCGCTACGCCCCGTGGGTACTGATTTGTCCTGACCGTAAACGACAAAAACGCGTCGTTCTCGTCAGGGAACGGAATGCTACCACAATCGACGACTCTGCGCCGAGAAGCGACACGGGTTGGGGATTACCTCGTTACAGTAGTTGTCTTTTGCAGACTCATTCGCCACGCATTCGATCAATCAGCCGCCGATCACGTTTGGTGGGGCGTCCTGCAACGATACCTTGGGCCGGCTCGGGAGCCAGTCTACGCATCTCGGCAGCGCGCTCGCGCGCCGCAATGCTTTCGGCAGTTTCTTCGTAAAGCAGGCGCGCGGCCGGCGCCGGGCCGCGTACCGCACTCAATGCCCGAACTTGTACGTGAATCGGCGGATCTTCTTTACGCACACTCACCCGATCGCCTACAGCGATTTCACGTGCGGGCTTGGCGGCTTGATCATTGACCAGCACCCGCCCTTTGCCGATTTCCTGAGAGGCCAGGCTACGCGTCTTGTAAAAGCGCGCCGCCCACAGCCATTTGTCCAGTCGCAATTTGTCTGCCATAGCCGTCATTTTATGACATCGATAGCCTTCACAAGCGAGGTGACGTCCTCAATCGCTGATAGAGAACGGCGCCTCAGCTGTCTCGCCCGAACACGACGATCCGCGCTTCGGACCGCAAGCATAAACCAGCGTCGCCACATGACGCGGCGCCGAAAGCCCCAGCAACGACAGCACGGCTTCATCATGATAAGAACCAATCGCGCAGCCGCTCCAATCCGCTTGCGCGACCTGATAGCCCAGCGCCCCCAGATAAACACCCGCCTCGATCAGCAAAAAGCGCCCTCCTCGCTCACCGTATTTGGCCAGCATGTTTTCCGGACGAGCGATCATGAACAAGACGGCTGCTGGCGCTTGCTCCCAATCCACGCCCAGCATGCGCGCCAGCTCCGGCCATGCGGGACAAGCACATACCGGTACGAGTCCGTGACGAGCATTGTCATACCATGCGATCTGCCCGGTCAGCTCCGAGGGACCATCGAGTCGGCACAACGCCACATAGACCTGCATGGGATACTTGGCGCCCCCGGAGGGCAACAGCCTCGTCGTGCCCTGCAACCGCATACGCAGGGGATGCAGGATGCGGCCCAGGTCTGGCAAAGTCGCCGGTGCCTCACTAAAACTGCGCTCACTGACGCGGCGTTCCCAAGCATTGATATCGGATTCCGGCGCATCCGGCAAGGCAACCACACCAGCGCGGTGCACAGGAGCCGGCGTGCCCGCAGGCCGCACAGCATCTCGCGCAATACGCTGCCCCATCGCCATTGCCCGGCTGTTGTTGAGCTCGCCATTCTTCCAGAACAGATGAAACAACGGCGCGTCGGCCCATGGCGAATCTGAGTCGGGAGGCATATCTGATGGCATGGCAACGAGCCGGGCTCTCAGCCCAGCGGATGAGGAAAAGGATTGGGAAAAACCGTGTGCCGCACACTGCCAGGATAACGCCATTGAATATCCGCACAACGGCCACCGAGAAACGGCGCGCGCTCATCAGCATGCAATCCGCTCAATTGCGGTGACAACACTCGCATCACGCGCAAACCGGTGGCCGCCACATCGACGGTAGTGAGCTCGCGATAGTAAAGATCAATGCCGCTATTCGTCAGTGACATCTGCAGCTGATGCAATTGCGTCAGGGTTTGCTCATGATCGGGAGCATCACGGCGCCCAGCCTCTGCAGCGATAGCTCCGCCCGCAGCGGCGGCCTCGGCACTCGCTACTGCTGTTCCCGCTGTAGTCATCCCGACATCAGGCGTGCGTTCAACATGAGGCTCGGCATGTGCCATCAATGCAGTCTGATGCCACAACTCCGGACGCAAGGTATAAAACACGGCATGCTGATCGAAACGGCGCAACGCGTCCGGCTGATGCGGCAAATCATCACCTCGATCTGCAAGATGCGATGCAAAGGTCAAAGCCTGCGCCCATTCCAATAGCGCTTTATGCAAGGCCTCGGCGACGTTCGCGCGACACGCAATACCCAACACAAAACGTGGACGCCCGCCATACGGTAAACCGCCGGCAACAGCAATGACGCGATGCGGATTCCAGGCCTGAGTCAGGTCAAAGGCCGCGATCTCACCGCCGCTCGCCGCGACATAATCGGTCCATTCAGCAGGCAAGCTCAGTTTGCGGCCACCCAGGCCATTGAGCCATGTCGCCGCCAAGGCATCACGCTCTAATAATTCCTGCGCGGCCCGCAAGACGGCAAGCCACGGACCACCTGCCTCATCGCGCCACGCGGCCAGGCCGCTGGATGTCGAGGGCATGCGCGCCTGTCCTGACCGCGGACCGAGCCCGACCAGTTCCTGAGGCACCCAACGCATCTGGTTGTCGGCCAGACGATAGACTGGCGCATAGATGTCATCTGGCGATGGCACCATCGGCCACGGGAAACCGGGCTGCGCGCGCTGCTCGGCCGAAAACAAGGCAAACGCCTCATCATCCAGGCATTCTTCGTCGGTCAGTTGTGAGCGCGTGCGCAACGTCAACGCAGTCTGAGCCGCCGCCAGGCGCTCCAGCGCCTCGGCAATCGCGCCTGAGATCGCGTCTCGCGAATCCAATGCGACGGCCCCCGATACCGTTTGCCATGCATTCACGGGATCTTTGGGCGCAGCGACATTCGCTAGCGCCTTGCCATCGAATATCGGTCCCAATCTGTCACAAGGCTGCGCATCGACAGCACTGACGGGCAGCACCAGCCCGCAACGCGCGCTTGCCGCCTGCGCCAATAAACGGCGTGATAGCAACTGAGGCATATCCGCCGTCACATGTTCTCAATCCAGATGTACATCTCAAACGCCGCGCACGCCACAATGCCGATCAACATCAGCAGCGCGACGGCAGCCCCCTTCCCGGGCGATTGGTTCGAACGCTCGTAAACCACGCAGAATATGCCGACATAGACGGCGAAAAAAGCAATGGCACCAAACAAGGGCTGTACGAGAAACCCGAGAATCCCCGCAATCACGGCCAATACGATCGACAGTGCGCCTATCGTGCGACGCTCGCCTTTCGACATCGGTTGGCGCAGGCCCGCGGACAGGCGCGCGTCATAATGTTTACCAGCCTCTGAGGTTGCTGTGGATACCTGAACAGGCGAGGCGCTCGGCTGTCCATTCGCGTCAACATGACCCGCTGAAGCCGCTGTCGAAGCGAACGAGGGCGGCTCAGTCGCGACCACTGTTGAAGACGCGCTAGACGCATCAGTCGAGGCCGAATCGGATGTACGCGCTCGCGCCAACGCCTCGGGCACGAGCCCCGAGAAAATCGACGAGGTCGCGACACTCGCGATCCCCACGGTCACCAGACAACTACTGCAGGTCGTTGATGTCGACCCGCCCCCGGCCGCGGACAGATTATCGTGGCGTCCGGCGGGATCGAACTGATTAGGCAGACGATACATGGCAAACTCCTCAATGCCCCACCGGGCCGGATAAGGCGGCAGGTGGCGACACCTGCCAAGGTAGATTCAACGCCCCGGCCGGCGAGTCATGCGGGCCCTCACATACAGGGCAACCGGGTAGTTGGAAGACCTTGTCCCGCACACTGGACAAGGTCTGTAAATTCAAACTGACACTATGTTCGAGAAAAGGCAGTAATCCGCCAGGCGCCGTCAAAAGAGGAGCCAACAAGGACGCGACCGATTGTGGCCTGCTCGACATGGCGGGCTTTGCCGGACCTGGCAAATCGCCCCAACGATGAGCGACACGATGACCCAAGCATGCGGCGCACGCCGTCTCGCCCGGCACCACGTACGGGCCGATACTGACGGTGTGGTGATACGCGATATCGATGAACAAGTGCCGCTGCCGCGGCCGCAGTGCGGCATAGGTACTCAACGCGCACGCCCATTGAGCGCTGGTGCGCACAACCAGCAAGAGATCGTCGATATTGGCACCAGCGCCAACATCGCGCGGCACATCGTCCGGCAACGCGATACGGTATTCCGCCATCATCGTGGTCAACGCCGGCATCAATGCCTCGCACGGATCACCGAGCCACGCCAGGGAAAAACGATTGACCTCAGCCAAGGCACGAGGCGGCACCAATGCCCCGACCCGGTGTATCTGCCGCGCCGCTGCGCCGCATTCCGGGTCATCCAGCAACAAGGACAAGCTCTGGTTTTGCCACGCCTGAAAAACGCGATGCACGCAAGTATCGGAGACGGCTTCGTCTACGATATAGGTTTCGTCGGCGCCACCGGTCAACACGAGCAGCGTACGTCCGTCATGCGCCTGCTCCAGCAACGTCCAGGCTGGACTGTTGATCCAGCGGTCGCCAGGATGAGATAAGGCCGCGCTCGAGTTATCTGTCATCAACCTGCAAAACAATAATGGTGCAAGAATCGCAGTTTACCGGTGTTCAAGAGAGATCGGATCACCCGTGGCGAGAAGCCATCGGCTGGATGCTGCTTTCGGGTCTGCTGTTTCTCGTCGGCTACAGCCTGACCAATGGCTGGGCGGCAGCCCAAACCGACGCCATGTCATGGCATACCGCATGGGACGACCACATTCCTTTTCTGGCCTGGACGATCTGGCCTTACCTGAGCCTGAACCTCATTTTTCCCTGCACGTTTTTCGCATTCGAGCATGTACACGCGCTGCGGCGGCATGCTGCCCGCATAGTGACGGCGCAATTGACCTGCTTTGCGGCATTTGCACTCGTTCCCTCGATCAACGTACGCCCGCTGCCACAGCCAGATGGGATAACGGGCCTGCTCTTTAGCCAATTGAGGGCATTTGAGCAGCCGTACAACATGTTCCCGTCACTGCATGCGGCAACCCTGCTGTTGGTTTGGTTAGCGTGGTTGCCGCAGTTACAGCGTCATCGCCTGGCTCGCTGGGCATGGCATGGCTGGTGCCTGCTGATCCTGGTTTCCACGGTCACGACATGGCAGCACGATCTGTGGGACATTGCGACTGGACTGGCGGTCGGGTTCGCCACCCTGGCGATCTGGCCCATGCGATCCGTTTCGCATTAGCACCACCAGAGGAACAATTTGTCCTACGCGAAAACGTGCGTTTTCCGACCAAAACCGATGACTTTGATGCGACGCAACAGTTAGAATTTGCCCGTACTTTACTGTCTATCTATTAGTCGGGAGACTTCTTTCATGAGCAACGCCTTTCTTGAAGCGCTGAAACAACGCCGCACCCAATATGCGCTGGGTCGCAACCTGTCGGCCTCGAAAGCAGAACTGACCGCCCTGATCCAGGACGCCGTCAAGCACAGCCCCTCGTCGTTCAACTCGCAAAGCTCGCGCGCCGTCATCCTGTTTGGCGCCGAAAGCGACAAAGTCTGGCAAATCGCGATTGACGAAGTCCGCAAAGTCGCCCCCGCCGAAGGCTTTGACAAAACCGAAGCCAAACTCAAGAGCTTTGCCGCCGGCGTAGGCACGGTCCTGTTCTACGAAGACCAAGACGTCGTGCGCAGCCTGCAAGAAAAGTTTGCCCTGTACGCTGACAACTTCCCCGTCTGGTCGGAACAATCGGGCGGCATGGCCCAGTTGTCCACCTGGGCAGCCCTGGCCAACGCCGGCATAGGCGCCAGCCTGCAGCACTACAACCCGCTCATCGACGCCGCCGTCGCTGCCGAATGGAACATCCCTGCCAGCTGGAAACTGCGCGCGCAGATGCCCTTTGGCTCGAACGAAGCCCCCTTCGGCGACAAAGCCTTCATGGACGACGCCGAACGCTTCCGCGTCATCGGCTAAACGGCAAAAAAGCCCCCGACGCACCCGCAAAGCCTGCAGTTCCGCCTCCCCGCCACCCTGCAGCTTTGCCGATCACGTCCGCCGCATTACCTCACCGTCCACCGCATTGCCTCGCTGCCCGTCGCATTGCCCCGCCGTCCGTCGCATTACCTCATTGCCCGTCGCATTGCCCCGCCGCCCGTCGCATTACCTCAATGCGAGTCCCGGTTGCGTGCCTGGGCGGGGTGCCGGGCCGTAGAGCACGGATTTAGCCTCGCGCAGCGAGGCCGAGGCCCCTGCTAACGGGCCGAGTCCGTGCGATAGGCCCGGCGCCCCGCCCAGGCACGCGACCGGGACGTCTCCATAGAAACGCCCACGAACGGCAACGAACACCTCGCCCGGCGCCCCCCTCCTTTACCGCCAAACCGCCCCACCGGACAGCCGAACAAACGCCTCCCCAAGAAAATCGACAAACACCCGCACCCGCCGCGCCATCTGATGTCGCTGCGGATAAACCGCGTAAATATTCGCCTCAGGCGTCCGATAGTTCCTCAGCACCACCTGCAATCGCCCGCTCTCCAGATACCGGGCAACATCCCACTCCGCCCGCATGATGATGCCCAGCCCATCCAGTGCCCACTGCACCGCGATGTCGCCATCATTCGTCACCAGCGGCCCGTTGATCTTGGCCAACTCCGACCCTTGCGCCGAGGACAATCGCCACAGGCCATGCGCCTCATCCCCATGCCGAATAGCAATGCAATGATGACGCGCCAGATCGCGCGGCGTCTTCGGTACCCCGTGCTTTTGCAGATAATCCGGCGACGCACACAATAGCCGCCGATTGTCTGCCAATTTCCGCGCGACCATACGCGAATCGGGAGGCTCGCCAAAACGAATACACACATCAAAAGAGTTATCCGATGCCGGCGGCGGATTGACGGTCAATTGCAGCTCGACATGCACCTTGGGATAACGCTGATAGAACCTCGATATCAGAGGCGCAATATGGTTGCGCCCAAAACCCAATGTGGCATTGACTCTCAACAATCCCTGAGGCTCAACCCGCGATTTTGATAGATAGTGCTCAAAATCCTGAATATCCGAAAGAATGCGCCGGGCGTGGCTGAGATATTCCTCCCCCTCTGCCGTCAGGCTCATTCGCCGTGTCGTCCGCGCCAACAGCGCCACGCCTAGCCGTTCCTCCAACAATTTCAGGCGGCGCGTCGCAGCCGGCGGAGAAATCCCTAACTCACGGGCCGCTGCAGTCAGGCTGCCCGCATTCACCAACAGACTGAAAAACGCCATCTCGGCAGAAGCGCCCGTCAACTCGTTCATTATTAACCTAGAGCTGAAAAGTAGAGTAAGTTTTGAGCCATTTTAAACACCCATAACGCGTGTCTAATTTCTGCATGTAGTACTTCCACTCATAAAACAAACCGGAGACAACATGCATAAATTACAGAAACTCTTGCTGATAGGCGCGTGCGTAGCTGCGTTTGCCTCGCATGCCACCACGACCTATCCCACACGCCCCGTCACCGTAGTCGTTCCTTATTCCCCTGGAGGGACAACGGACATCATGGCGCGCATTGCCTCGCAAGCGCTCATGGAGTCCACGGGCCAATCCTTTGTGGTCGAAAACAAGGGTGGCGCCAGCGGCACGATCGCCATGGGTTTCGTCGCCAACGCGCAGCCCGACGGCTATACCCTGCTGTCCAACGAAATGACGCAGACCATCGTGCCCAGTCTGTTTCCGTCCCTCACCTTCGACCCCATCAAAGATCTGGACGGAGTTTCTATCTATGCAGAAGCTCCCTATGTACTGACCGTCAGCTCAAAACTGCCCGTCAACACGCTGCAAGAGCTGGTCGACTATGCCAAAGCCAATCCCGGCAAGGTCAATTTCGCATCGGGCGGTGTCGGCAGCGGCCCCCACATGGCGGGCGAACTCCTGAAATCCGTCGCAGGCATCGATATGACTCACGTGCCCTACAAAGGCTCGGGGCCGGCGCTGAATGATCTGCTCAGCGGCCAAGTCGATGTATTGATTACTGCCGCCCCCACGGCCGCACCCTATGTCGATTCCGGCCGACTCAAGGTATTGGCCGTCGCGCACGACAAACGCGTCAGCACCTTGCCCAAGGTACCCACAGCGGCAGAAGCCGGCTTCCCCGAGTTTCGCGTCGCCAATTGGTTCGGATTTGCCGTACCCAAAGGAACACCCAGCGCGGTCAGCCAGACCTTATTTGCAGACCTCAAGCAAGCATTGGATAAGCAGAGCTTTCGCGACAAACTTATCGCAGCGGGTGCGGAGCCCGTCACGATGACGCCAGAGCAGACCAAGCAATTCATCGAGAACGAAGCCCAGAGATGGGGCGCGCTCATCAAGAAAGCCAACATCGTCAATAACTGACAGTCCACGCATCAACGATAGGGAACTCAGCAGCATGAAGATCAAGAAAGTAGAACCTTTGCACGTAGGCCAATTCATGTTTGTCCGCATCACGACCGACGCGGGCGTGATCGGTTTCGGTGAAGCCGGGACCTGGGGGCACATCCAGGCGGCCGGGGCCTGCATTGCCCGTTTTGCAGAGTATCTAGAGGGCAAAGACCCCTTCCCCATCGAGCATCATTGGAACGTCATGCATCGTTTCAGCTATTTTCAGGGGCTCGCAGAAAACGCCGCCATCTCTGCGATCGATATGGCATTGTGGGACATCAAAGGCAAGGCCCTAGGCGTGCCGGTCTATGAACTGCTCGGTGGCGCAGCGCGCACCAAAGCTCGCATCTACGGCCATATCTACGAAAACACCATAGAAAAAATGCTGATCGAATGCGAAGCAAAAATGAATGCCGGCTTCACCGCGTTTGGTCATTTGAATCCATTCCTGGACGAAGGGCACGATCAGGTCTACTTCAAGACGCATATCAAAAAGATGCGTGATGCGATCGACAACACGGAGCGTATGCGCGAGGTCGTTGGAGACCGCGTGGACCTGCTGATCGAAATCCATCGGCGGCTGACGCCGGCAGAGGCCATTACCTTTGCCCACGGTATCGAACACACTCATCCGATGTTCATCGAAGACCCCATTCGCCCTGAAAGCAACGATGCGATGGCGCGTGTGGCGGAGAAAATCAATATTCCGATCGCGACGGGCGAACGTTTTTCGACGCTGTATGAGTTCGAAGCGCTGCTGGCGAGAAACGGCGCGGAGTACGCACGCGTAGACCTGTGTCTATGCGGCGGCATTACGGGCGCCAAAAAGGTCGCGGCCATCGCCGAAGCCCATCAGGTCCAGGTCGTGCCGCACAACCCCCTCTCGCCTATCGGGCTGGCGGCGTGCTTGCAGGTCGCTGCCGCCATTCCCAACTTTGCCATTCAGGAGTATGCAACGGGGTTCGAGGCAGGGATTTTCGAATCCCGCGCAGAACACCTGGGCAGCGACGTCGTCGATACAGTGCCTCTGCCGAAAGATGGTTTCGTCGACATCCCGACAGGGCCAGGCCTAGGTATGAATCTGCTGCCAGATGCCCAAAAGATTCGTCCACCGCTGACCAAACCCATTTCAATGCGACATCATTTTGACGGCTTCGTCGTCGATCAATAAGCGATACAGCAGAACCCATGCGCCGGCTCGTGCCGCGAGCCGGCGATATGCCATGGGCCTCTCGCGTGAATTGTTTCTGATAGAGCCACCGGCAAAAAGGCGCGATATTGAAGGCCACCGTGCCCGCACGAGACGGACCTTTATTCTCACATGCTTAAAATCAGGGTTTGCCGTCCACAATGGACCGAGCTCGCCTTATTGACAGCACGCAGGAATTCTCGTGACCGCACCGACTCAATCCGCCCCTGAATCCCCAGCCACATCGCACGAGGCACGACCTCTGCCCGCAAATGCCTGCGACTCACACATCCACATCTACAACCCGGACTTGATCGCTGCACCCGCCGCGCCCAATCCTCTCGCCTCCTGCACCGCGCAGGCCTATCGGCAAGTACGAGACAGCCTGGGCCTGCAGCGCGCCGTGGTCGTCACGCCCGCGCCGCATGTCACGGACAACCGCGTCACGCTGGACGCCATCGAACAGTTGGGCGCCAGCCAGACGCGCGGTGTCGGTGTGGTGTTCCCTGACGTGTCTGATAGCGAATTGCAAACGCTGCATCAAGGCGGTATCCGCGGCATTCGCTTTACTGTCGCCATCGCCCATACCTCGATTGTGCGTATCGATATGATCGAGCCGCTGGCCAAGCGCATTGCCTCGCTGGGGTGGCACGTACAACTGCACATGACACCCACCCAGATTGCGGAAAATGCCGACATGATTTTGCGCCTGCCCTGCACGGTGGTGTTTGATCACTTGGGTCGTATGGCGCCAATGACAGAGACCTATGAAGCAGCGCGGCGAGTCGTCCATACACGGCTGCAACGAGGCACAGGCTGGGTCAAGCTATCGGGTCATTATCTGGCAGGCGGCGTGGACTCGGCAGCGCCTGTCGCCAACGAACTATTGCAGGCTGCACCTGAACGATTGGTGTGGGGATCCGATTGGCCCCACCCGACGGAGATGCCCGCGCCGCCCGCTACCGCATCGACATTGGCGGCGCTTCACGCCTGGGTGCCAGATAGCACATTACGCGCTCGCATCCTCGTGGATAACCCGGCGGAACTGTACGGATTCTGAAGCCCTGAAAAAATGCCTGAGCGTCGTCAGTCGGGCATCCGCCGCCCAGCCAGTCCGGGCGGTATGCCGTATCGCTGACGAAATGCCGTCGCAAAATTCGCCGGGCTGGAATAGCCGGCAATCAATGCCGCCTGGGTCACACTGATCGCGTCGCGCTCCAGGGCCATACGCGCACGGTCCAGACGTGCATCGCGCAGATAGGCAAACACCGTTTTGCCCCAGACCGCACGGAAATGGCGCTGCAGGGTATTCACGCTCAGGCAGGCATGCTTCGCAATCTGCACCAGACTCATCTCATCGGCTTGGCCACTGTCGAGCAACTCGCGCACCTGCTCCATCCGAGACCGCTCGCGCTGCCGCAACCCGTGAGCCACTGGTGCCAGCACCGCGCCGCTCACGCTGCTCAACGCCTCCACCGCCAGGCCCAGCGACCGGGACTCTTGATACATGCGCAGCAATGCGCCGTCCAGCTCGGGCGGAGCCAACAGTTGCTCGACTAACGCAACGGCGTGCGCAGACGCATTCCAAGGATGGACTGATAGATGCTGGCGAGCGAATGCCAGGCATGACGGCAAAGCCTCCCCTAAACGCTGCTGCAACCACGCCTCACTCAGTGTCAGGCTGACACTGCGCTCGATATCGCCTCGACGGGACTGCCGCTTGAACGCAGCAGGCTGCGTCAAGGCCACCACCGCCCCGCATGCGCCGCCATCGGGCCGTGGCCCTAACAGCAAACGGTATCCGTCATAGCTGACATCGGCCTTGCCACCCACAGTCAGGGCGATACGCAGCCCAGGTTGCAGGTGGGCATGCACGGCAACGCCCTGCAGGTCGCGGGCGTCCACACGATGCAGACTCAGACCGTCGGCCAATTGCACCGTGTCCACCACCCCCTCAAACATGGGACGGTTGGCGCCAGGCGCCACCACGGCGTAGTGCTCCGCGCTATGACGTGCCTGCCGGTGCAAGGCGGGTTCGTCGAGCAAGGGTGCATTGCGGCGCAATGCCGCGCTACGACTGAGCGATACCGAACTCATACAGATACGAAAAGAGAGAAATGGGGATTTAGCAAAACAATCTAGTGTGCAGGCAAAGCCCGTACCTGAACTTTGCTGACATAATCCTGACGTCAAAATGATATTGTAAATCATTCCTAATAACACTATCAGGCGCGCCCCAAATTGTAACGGGTGGCGCGCTATCTATTGCGCACTCCGGAGAAATCGGCATGTCCACGCCACCCTTCAAGCGCCAGTATCTAGGCGCCCTGATCACTCTCGCCCTCTCAGGCACCGCTCTGGCCCAAAGCCAGGCTGACGCTCCCCTGCCTAACGACCCTGCCGTCGTACAGGAAATGTCTGCCGTTGAGGTTCTCGGTACGGCCGAAGAAGAAGTGAAAGAATCATTGGGGGTGTCCGTCATCACTGCTGAAGAAATTCAGCGCCGCCCGCCCACCAATGATTTATCCGACATCATCCGTCGCGAACCCGGCGTGAACCTGACGGGCAACAGCTCCAGCGGCGCACGTGGCAACAGCCGCCAAATCGATATCCGTGGCATGGGCCCGGAAAACACGCTGATCCTGATCGACGGCAAACCGGTGGAGTCGCGCAACTCCGTACGCTACGGCTGGAACGGCGATCGCGACACCCGCGGCGATACCAACTGGGTCCCCGCCGAAGAAGTCGAACGCATCGAGGTCATCCGCGGCCCTGCCGCCGCACGCTATGGATCGGGTGCGATGGGTGGTGTGGTGAACATCATCACCAAACAGCCCAGCGACAAACCCACGGCCTCCGCCACCTACTACATCAACCAGCCGGAAGACAGCGACGAGGGCAATACCAACCGTGTCAACGCGCGTTTGTCCACGCCGATCTCCGACACGCTCAGCATGCGGGTCTATGCCAACTACAGCAAGACCAATGCCGATGACCGCAACATCAACGCGGGTCATGCGACGGTCGATGAAAACGGCGTTGCCAATACCTCTGGCCGCGAAGGGGTGATCAATCAGGACATCAATGCCCTGTTTGCATGGCGCCCGGATACCCAGAACACGCTCGAATTCGAAATGAGTTTCAGCCGCCAAGGCAACATCTATGCCGGCGACACGATGAACAACGCCAACAGCGAGTTCTCCGATAGCCTGTATGGCAAAGAAACCAATGCCATGTACCGCGAGAATTTCGGCTTGACGCACCGTGGCAACTACGACTGGGGCACGTCACGATCAGAACTGTCGTACGACTATACGCGCAACGCTCGTCAGGCCGAAGGCCTGGCCGGTGGCCCCGAAGGCGCGCCTACTGACCTGGGTAAATCGACGGCACGCCTGCGCAGCCTGCGTGCCGCCAGTGAGGTCAACGTCCCCTTCACGCTCGGTTTCCAGCAAGTCGCCACCGTCGGCGTGGAATACCTGCATGAATCGCTGGACGATCCGTCGTCCTTGCGTCAGTCCTACGATACTGGGACAACGGGTAACGGCATCGACGGCACGGCGAGCGGCGAGCGTCCGACCCGGACCAGTCAAGACAGTTATGCGCTCTTTTTCGAGGACAACATCCAGGCTGGCACGCGCACTATCGTGACCCCGGGCTTGCGCTACGACCACAACAGTGAATTCGGTGGCAACTTCAGCCCGAGTTTGAACCTGTCGTTCAAAGCGACGGATTCGCTGCGCCTGAAAGGCGGTATCGCTCGCGCCTACAAGGCGCCCAACCTGTATCAGTCCAATCCCAATTACCTACTCTACAGCCGTGGACAGGGTTGCTGGGCTGCGGAGAGCAACTCGGGCGGCTGCTACCTCGCGGGCAACGAAGACCTGCGCCCCGAAATTAGCGTCAACAAGGAAATCGGTTTCGAATACGACCCGGGCACGTGGCGAGCCAGCGCAGCGTATTTCCGCAACGATTACAAAAACAAGATCGTTGCCGATACCGAGTATCTGTACCGCTTGAACAACGGCGCGCGCGTGCTGCAATGGGGTAATAGCGGTAAAGCAGTAGTAGAAGGTTTTGAGGGTAACTTGTTCATCCCCCTGACCCCGACGTTGGACTGGAACACCAACTTCACCTACATGATGCAGACCAAGAACAAGGACACGGGCGAGCCGCTGAGCGTCATTCCGAAGTACACCATCAACAGCACGCTGGACTGGTTCTACACCCCCGAATGGTCGTTCCAGGCAAACGTGACGTACTACGGCAAGCAGGAAGGCCCGTCGATGAACCAACGTACCGGTGAAACCCTGGAAGGCGATGGCCGCCAGACGATCAGCCCCTACGCCCTGGTCGGCCTGAGCGTAGGCTACGAGCCGAACAGCCATCTGCGTTTCCGCGTCGGGGTGAGCAACCTGTTCGACAAGAAACAGTACCGCGAAGGCAACGCCAGTTCCGCGGGCGCTGCGACGTACAACGAGCCTGGCCGCGCTTATTATGCGACGATGACCGTGACGTACTGATCGCAGGCTCAGGGCGAATCTCCGACAGGAGTTTCGCTCTGACTGAATCGCCGATTTTCTCGGCGGATGGAGGAAAAAAGCCCCCACGCTGCGCCTTCGGCTTGCTGCCCCCCAAGGGGGTATTTTTGTTTTGGGGCGGCCCGGCAACAAAAAAAACGCCAGACATGTCTGGCGTTTTTTTGTGCTGCCAACTATTAACCGAAACGACCCGTAATGTAGTCTTCGGTTTCCTTGCGAGCCGGCTTCACAAAGATCTGGTCGGTGTCGCCGAATTCCATCAGCTCGCCCAGATACATATAGGCGGTGTAGTCCGAACAACGAGCGGCCTGCTGCATATTGTGGGTCACGATCACGACGGTGTAATCGCTCTTGAGCTCGGCGATCAGTTCTTCGATCTTTGCAGTCGAGATCGGATCCAGGGCCGAACAAGGCTCGTCCAACAACAGTACTTCGGGTTTGATGGCGACGCCGCGTGCGATACACAGACGTTGTTGCTGACCACCCGACAGGCTATTGCCGCTTTGATGCAGCTTGTCTTTCACCTCGTTCCACAGCGCAGCCTTGCTCAAGGCCCATTCCACACGCTCGTCCATTTCACCTTTGGACAGACGCTCGAACAGCTTTACGCCGAAAGCGATGTTGTCGTAGATGCTCATGGGGAACGGCGTGGGTTTTTGGAACACCATGCCGACCTTGGCGCGGATCAAGGAAATATCGGTCTTGGACGTCAGCAGGTTTTCGCCATCGAGCAGGATCTCGCCCTCGGCACGTTGGCCGGGATACAGTTCGAACATGCGGTTGAACGTGCGCAACAAGGTCGATTTGCCGCAACCCGACGGGCCGATGAACGCGGTGACCTTGTTCTCACGAATCGACATGTTCACATTGCGAATCGCATGGAACTTGCCGTAGTAAAAATTCAGGTTCTTGACTTCGAGCTTGGACTTGGCTGCGGAAGCGGCGGCCGCGTTGGCTGCTTTGTCGGCGAGAACAGTATTTTGCATTTGTCTTCCTATCACCGGCGCCCCACGGCGCCGGCATGGCAATTACGATTTGCGGAACAGGCTGCGAGCCAGGATGTTGATGCTCAGCACCAGCAGCGTAATCAGCGTGGCACCGGCCCAGGCCAGATCGTTCCAGTCTTTGAATGGGCTCGCCGCGTATTGGTAAATCACAACCGGCAAGTTGGACATGGGCGCATTCATGTTCCACGACATGAATTGATTCGACAGTGCGGTAAACAGCAGCGGCGCGGTTTCACCCGAGATGCGGGCGATGGCCAACAAGATACCGGTGATGATGCCGGTCTTGGCAGCGCGGTAGCAGACCAGGGTGATCATGCGCCATTTGGGGCAACCGAGGGCTGCCGTCGCCTCACGCAAGCTATTGGGGACCAACAGCAGCATATTGTCCGTCGTACGCACCACCACCGGAATCACCAGGATGGACAGCGCCAGCGCACCAGCCCAGCCCGAATAGTGGCCGACCTGGGACACGTATACGGCATAGATGAACAAGCCGATGATGATCGACGGCGCGGACAACAGCACGTCGTTCAAGAAACGCGTCGCCGGCGCCAGCCAGCCGCGCTGGCCATACTCGGCCAGATAGGTACCAGCCAGCACGCCGATCGGCGTGCCAATCAGCGTACCGACACCGGCCATCAGCACGCTGCCGACCACCGCGTTGATCAAACCGCCTTGTTGGCCCGGAGGCGGCGTGATCTCGGTGAACAGTGTGAACGACAAGGCGGGTGCGCCTTTGAACAGCAGCGTCAGAATGATCCAGAACAACCAGAACAATCCGAACACCAGCGTGGTCAGCGAGATGGTCAACATGACCTTGTTGACCAGATTGCGACGGCGATAAATGCCGTTGCTCATGTTGATTGCAGATTCAGCCATGTTTCTTCCCATTAACGTCCGGCAGACCGATCAGCTCTTTTTGCCTTCGGAGGCTGTCGCACGCAACAGCAGTACTTTCGACAGAGCCAGAACGACGGTGGTGATCAGGAACAGAATCAGACCCAGTTCCAGCAACGCGGATTTCTGGAGGCCTCCGGCTTCGTTGAACTCGTTGGCCAGTGCAGACGCAATCGAGTTGCCCGGCGCAAACAGCGAGCCCGGAAACTGGAAGGCGTTGCCGATCACAAAGGTCACCGCCATGGTTTCGCCCAGTGCCCGGCCCAGCCCCAGCATGATGCCGCCGATCACGCCCGTCTTGGTAAAGGGCAACACCACGCGCCACATGACTTCCCAGGTCGTGCTGCCCAGGCCATAGGCGGACTCTTTCAGCATGGTGGGCACCAGTTCGAACACGTCGCGCATCACGGCGGTAATGAACGGAATGACCATGATAGACAGGATCAGGCCGGCTGTGAAAATACCTATCCCGAACGGAGGCCCTGCGAAGATACCGCCAATCACAGGAATGCCGCCCAGCACGGAAATCAAGGTCGGCTGCACATATTGCTGGAAAATGGGCACAAAAACGAACAAGCCCCACATCCCGTAGATGATGGACGGGATGGCAGCCAGCATTTCAATGGCCGTACCCAAGGGACGGCGCAGCCATGCGGGTGACAACTCGGTCAAAAATATCGCAATACCGAATGACACAGGTACCGCGATGATCAAGGCAATCGCCGAGGTCAGCAGCGTGCCGACAATCGGAACAATCGCGCCATAGTTCTGCTGGACAGGATCCCAATCGTTGGTCCACAGAAACGACAAGCCGTACTTGGCCAGTGTTTCGCGGCTGCCGTAAATAAGGGACAGCATAATGGCTGCCAGCAGGATGAACACCAGGAAGGCAAAAAGCCGGGTGGCGTTCTTGAACAGCGCATCCATTAGCGCGTTATTGTTTTGCTTCATAGGCGAAGGCGTACCGGTAGTGACGGAGTCCGTCTGATGAGACTGGCGTGGCACACCATTATCCATTACCGCGCTCATGGATGGGCTTTCCTTGAAATACGCTTAGAGATACTCGGGCCTGGCGGCGCAGACGATGCGCGGACCTTGATGGGCCCGCGCATCGTTAAGTCTTAGTGGTTACTAAGACGCTTATTTCCAGACGGGCTTGCCGTCAGCGGACTTGATTTCGCTCCAGGTGGCGCGAATTTCTGCCGTCACGTTGTCAGGCAGCGGCACGTAGTCCAGCGCTTCGGCGGACTTGGCACCATTCTTGAAGGCCCAGTCAAAGAACTCGAGCACGGCGCGGCCTTGCTCGGGCTTGTCTTGAACCTTGTGCACCAGGATGAAGGTAGCAGCCGTCACGGGCCACGAAGCGGCACCCGGTTCGTTGGTCAGGACCACACCCATGCCAGGTGCGCTCTTCCAGTCAGCGTTCGCGGCAGCGGCAGCGAAAGCGGTTTGTTCGGGTTGCACGAACTTGCCGTCTTTGTTCTGCAGTTGCGTCCAGGCCAGCTTGTTTTGCTTGGCGTAGGCGTATTCGACGTAGCCGATGGAATTCTTCAGCTGGCCAACGTAGGCGGCGACGCCTTCGTTACCCTTGCCGCCTTGGCCGGTGGGCCATTTGACGGCTTTGCCTTCGCCGACCTTTTCTTTCCACTCAGGCGAGACTTTCGACAGGTAGTTGGTCCAGCCAAAGGTCGTACCCGAGCCGTCCGAACGGTGCACCACGATGATGTCAGCCGAGGGCAGCTTCACGTCGGGGTTCAGCGCTTTGATCGCGGCGTCGTCCCATTTCTTGATCTTGCCCAGGAAGATGTCGCCCAATACGGGACCCGACAGCTTCAGTTGGCCCGGCTGAACGCCGTCGATATTGACCACGGCCACGGTACCGCCGATCACGGCCGGGAATTGCAGCAGGCCGTTCTTTTCCAGGTCATCGGCCTTCAGAGGATCGTCCGAAGCACCGAAATCAACGGTCTTGGCCTTGATCTGCTGCTGACCGCCGCCCGAACCGATCGATTGATAGTTCACTGCGGTATTGGTCGCGGCCTTGTATTCCGACGCCCACTTGGCGTAGACCGGGTACGGGAACGAAGCACCAGCGCCGGTGATATCAGCAGCCTGCACAGCAAAAACGGCGCCGCTCAGCGCAACACCGATGGTAATTTGTTTGAATACGCGGTTGAACATTCGAATTCCTTCTGTGTTCGTTTAGGAGGTCGCGGCGGGCTGTTTCCGCCCGTCCGATCATCGACGTAACGAATCTTAGAATCCCAACATGACAAGACCATGACAGTCACATACACGAAATGTGTCAGGCTGGGTATGGGGCCTTATTTCAGGCGTTCCATCAGGAATTCGTGCATATTGAACGCCGCACGGCGGTTGCGCACGCGGCTATAGGTGCCGTCGGGCTGCTGGTCCCAGGCGAGCTGATTGTCGCGCCAGGCATAGGTGAAAGCCTCGTCTATGACCCTTTTTTTCAGATCCTTGTCCCGTACCGGGAACGCTATTTCGACGCGGCGGAAGAAATTCCGGTCCATCCAGTCGGCCGAGGACAAATACACGGGCTCGTCGCCATCGGCATAGAAATAAAACACGCGGGAATGCTCCAGGAACCGCCCCACGATGGACCGTACCCGGATGTTTTCCGAGAGGCCCGGCACCCCGGCCCGCAGCGCGCATACGCCTCGCACCACCAGGTCGATCTTGACCCCCGCCTGGCTGGCTTTGTAGAGCTCGGCGATGATCTGTTCCTCGAGCAGAGAATTCATTTTGGCCATGATTTTGGCCTTGCGTCCCTCTTTCGCGGCACGGATTTCGGCCTGGATCAGAGACATCATGGTCTCGTGCATGGTAAACGGCGATTGCAGCAACGACTTCAGCGTCCGGCGGGCGCCCAACCCCGTCAGCTGGGCAAAGACCTTGTCCATGTCCTCGCAGAGGTCGGGATCCGAAGTCAGCAGGCCAAAATCGGTGTACAGGCGCGCCGTGCGCGGATGGTAGTTGCCGGTGCCCAGGTGAGCATACCGGCGCAGCCGCCCTTTTTCGCGGCGCAGCACCAATGCCATCTTGGCGTGCGTCTTGTGCGCCACCACGCCATACACCACGTGTGCTCCCACCTCCTCCAGGCGAGCAGCCCAATTGATATTGGTCTGCTCGTCGAAACGGGCCATGAGCTCCACCACGACAGTCACTTCCTTACCGGCGCGCGCCGCAGCCAGCAGGATTTTCATCAACTCGGAATCTTCGCCAGTGCGATAGATGGTCTGCTTGATCGCCATCACGTCCGGATCCACTGCCGCTGCCGTCAGGAAATCGATCACGGGTTGGAACGACTGATAGGGGTGATGCAGCAACTGGTCGGCACGGGCGACGGCCGCAAACAACTCTGCGGGTTTGTCCGCAACCCGGTCCAGCGGCGCAGGGACAGAGCCGTGGTGAGGCGTAAACAACAGATCCGGACGGTTGTCGACGTTGCACAACTGCATCAGCCTGGACAGGTTGACGGGGCCATTCACGCGATAGGTATCATCGGCCGTCAGCGAGAATTCCCGTTGCAGATAGGTTTCCAGATCATCGGGCGTCAACCGGTCGATCTCCAGACGTACGGCCGCACCGAAGTTGCGCTGCGACAGTTCGCCCTGCAGAGCGTGGCGCAGGTTGGTGACTTCTTCTTCGTCGACGAACAGGTCGCTGTTGCGCGTCACACGCCATTGATAGCAACCCAGCATTTCCAGCCCCGGGAACAACTCGCCGACGAAGGCGCGCAGCAACGAGGTCAGCAGGATATAGCCGTCGGGTTTGCCCGAGAGCTCGGGCGGCATCTTGATCAATCGCGGCAGGGCCCGAGGCGCCTGCACGATGGCAATCGAGGCCTGGCGGCCAAACGCGTCAGCGCCTGACAAGGCCACAATGAAGTTGAGGCTCTTGTTATAGACCCGCGGAAAGGGGTGAGCCGGGTCCAGACCGATCGGCGTGAGCAAAGGCATCACGTCGCGATTGAATACCTCGTGCGCCCATTGCTGTTGCTCGGCATTCCATTCCGAAGCATGCAACAGCGCGATTCCCTCGGCATCCAGGCAGGGAAAAATCTCATCGTTGAGCAGGCTGTATTGGCGGTCCACCAGAACGTGGACCTTTTCCTGGACACGCGCAAAAGCCTCTGCCGGCGTCAGGCCGTCAGCGCCGACCAAGGCAGGATTCTGACGCAGTTGCTCTTTGAGGCTGGAAATACGGATCTCGAAGAATTCGTCCAGATTCGAGCTGACGATACAGACATAGCGCAAGCGCTCGAGCAGCGGCACCTGAGGATTTTCCGCCATCGCCAGCACCCGTTCATTGAACTTCAGCAAGGACAGTTCACGGTTCAAAAACGGAGGCTCAACCAGCGACGTAGACATACCGGGTTCCAATTCTAGAGACAAAGGCTGCGGTTTTACTGCAATTGTGTGACTATTCCATGACAGTCTGAAATATATGCCTAGCCTACGCCAAAACGATGACATCCGGTGGCGATTGTGGGGCGCTGTCACATCGGTTCCTTATAATTGGCGCTCTTACAGCCTTATCGACATCCCGCATGGACCACCTCCTGGCCGCCGTAGACCTCGGTTCCAATAGTTTTCGCCTGTCTATCGGACGCGTCGTCCAACAAGAAGGCGGTCCCCAGATCTATCAGATCGACCGCCTCAAAGAAACGGTGCGGCTGGCCGCGGGACTGGATCAGGACAAACAGCTCAGCGACGAGGCGGTGGACCGCGCAGTGTCTGTCCTGGAGCGTTTTGGGGAGCGCCTGCGCAGCTTTCATCCCAGCCGGGTGCGCGCTGTAGCGACCAACACGTTTCGCGTCGCTCGTAATACCCAGGAATTTCTGCCCCGCGCCGAGGCGGCGCTGGGTTTTCCGATCGAGGTGATTGCGGGGCGCGAAGAAGCCCGGCTCATCTATCTGGGCGTGGTGCATTCCCTGCCTCCGTCGGCCAACAAGCGGCTGGTGATCGACATCGGCGGCGGCTCGACAGAGGTCATCATCGGCAAGGGCTTTGAGCCGGGCCTGATGTCATCGCTCTATATGGGCTGCGTCAGCTACAGCCGGCAGTTTTTCCCGGACGGCGTGGTCGACGCCCATCAGATGAAGCAAGCCGAACTCATGGCACGCCGGGAAATCGAAGTCATCGCCAAGCAATACCGCAAGACCGGCTGGAAAGAGGCCTACGGGTCCTCGGGTACGGCCAAGGCACTGTATGCGATCCTGACAGAGTGCGGTTTTTCCGAAGACGCCATCACGCGCGCGGGCCTGAACAAACTGAAAGAACGCATCATCCGCTCGGGCCAGGTTATTCCCGAGGAGCTCCCCGGCATCAAGCTGGAACGCGCCGACGTATTGCCCGGCGGCTTGGCGATCATGAGCGCCCTCTTTGATGAATTGGGCATCGATCGGATGCACACTGGCGAAGGCGCTCTGCGCGTCGGCGTGCTGTATGACCTGCTGGGCCGCGACGCCGCACACGACAAGCGCGACGAGTCCGTTCACCAGTTCATGAAGCGTTATCACATTGATAGCAGTCAGGCCCAACGTGTACGCCAGGCGGCGCTCACGTTCTTCGACTCGATTTATCCCGCTGAGGAGGGCCACAGCGAGCTGCGCAACGCATTGGGCTGGGCCGCCGATCTGCACGAAGTCGGGCTGTCAATCGCCCATAATGCCTATTACAAGCACACAGCCTACGTGCTAGACAACGCGGACATGCCCGGCTTTTCGCGGGCCGACCAGCAACTGCTGGCGTTGTTGGCATTGGGGCATCAAGGCAAGCTGGCAAAACTCGAAATGCTGGTCCGAGACCGCAGCCAGTGGGTTGCCATCCTGTGCCTGCGCCTGGCGGTGCTGCTGATGCGCCGCCGCACCGACATTCCGCAACTGCCGCTCAGCGTGTCGGTGCGAGGCGAGTCGATCGTGGTGCGAGTCAAGCAAGAATGGCTGACCAAGCATCCGCTCAGCGACTTTACGTTGCGTGCCGAAGAATCAGAATGGCGAAAAGTCGGTTTCTCTTTCGAGCTGCTTGAGTTCTAACCGGAACGGACGCGTGGCCCGCCGAATGAGCCGGATGCGCAGTCTTCTGAGGGCCCTCTGAACGGGGCTGCGCCCACTCCGCCCTCCTCGGGCAGAAAGGGATTTGGGGGCAACTCCGCGTTTCCTTGAGAGCAGCCCTCGCATGATCAAATCACCTCGACAGGGGCGGAATCCAACCCGAAATGGCGCCGATAACGGCTGTCCATCTGGGTCATATCCAACAGCACCGGGAAATCCGCGGCATTGAAATCCGGGTCCCAGGCGGGCTCACCGCAAATACGCGCGCCCAGCTTCATATAGCCCTTGATGAGCGGCGGCACGCGTGCGGGCAACGTGCTGTTCAGCAACTCGACGGGATAACGATGCAGCGGCTTGACGCGCGGAGCGTCGAGGTCTTTCAGGTGGGTGGCGACATTGCGCCACACCTCGGCAGCCGTCACACCGTCATCGCGCAGACTGACGCTGGCACAACCCAGCATATAGCGATAGCCGCCGCGACGCATGAACTCTGCCAGACCCGACCACAGCAACATGATTGCAGCGCCACTACGGTGTGCCGCATGCGTGCAAGAACGGCCGACTTCGACCAATTCCCCGCGCAGCGCGCCCAACCCGGATAGATCGAATTCGGACTCGGAGTAATACCCGCCCGCTGCGAGGGCCTTTTCGGGGGTCAGGATACGATAGGTGCCCACTACCCGGCCGGTCTCGAGCTCCCGCACCATGAGGTGTTCACACCAGGGATCGAAGCGGTCTTGCTCGATGCCGTCATGCGCATCAGGGAATACCGCCCCCATGTCCTCGGTGAAAACGGAGTACCGCAGGCGCTGAATCTGCTCGACCTCATCGGCCGTGCTCGCCAAGCCAACGACCAGGACGTGCGCCGCAGAACCCGTCCAGGGTTCGGCGTTGTCACGCCGGGCATCGATACGTGCTAATTCGAGCATTGCACAGGACTCCTTGAGGTATGCACAGTGTGGAGGCCGGATATGTCAGGCTTCTGACAAAAATATGACATGACTATGAAGTTTACGCCCATCCGAATAGTCTCGAATTAAAGCAATATAAATCAAAATAAATCAAACAAACCCGTTTGACGAATAAAGGGCCGGCTCCACCAGGACCCGGCCCCCCTTTAGTACTCATGACAGTGAATCAGTTGAGACTGGCCGCCAATTTTTCAGCGCTAGCCTCAGCCAAAGCAGCGTCTTCTGCTTCGACCATCAATCGCAATTTAGGTTCGGTGCCAGACGCTCGAATGAGCACACGGCCACGCCCTGCCAATTCGGCTTCGACGGCTTGCGCTGCCGCTACGAGGCCCGGATGCGATTTCCAGTCAGTCCCAGGTGTCCAGGCGACATTGATCATTTTCTGTGGATACATGCGCAGGTCACCCAGCCATTGGGCCAAGCTTTCGCCACTGCGGCGCAAAGCCGTCAGCACTTGCAAGGCGGCAATGATGCCGTCGCCGGTGGTATGGCAATCCAGGCATAACAGGTGCCCGGAGCTCTCGCCGCCGAACAACCAGCCGCGTGCCTGCATTTGCTCCAGCACATAGCGATCGCCGACCTTGGCGCGCTCGAACCCGACACCCAGGCGTTGCATTTCCCGCTCGAAACCATAGTTGGTCATCAAGGTCCCGACCACACCGGCGACCGGCCCCTGCATCATGCGTTCGCGCACGATGGCGTACAGCAGCTCGTCACCGTTATAGATGCGGCCCTCGCCATCGACCATCTGCAGCCGGTCGGCGTCGCCATCCAGGGCGATGCCCAAGTCTGCGCCCCGCGCCTGGACGACTTTCACCAACGACTCGGGATGCAGCGCCCCCACGCCTTTGTTGATGTTGAAACCGTCAGGCGAAACGCCAATGGCGTGCACATCGGCGCCCAGCTCGCGAAATACGTGCGGTGCGACGTTATACGCGGCGCCATGCGCGGCATCGACAACGATCTTCAGACCATTCAAATCCAGCTCGTTGGGAAACGTGCTTTTGCAAAACTCGATATAGCGACCCTGTGCATCTTGCATCCGGCGGGCGCGGCCCAGTGCTTCAGACCCCAGGCAACCCAAGGGCTCGTCCAGCGCAGCTTCTATTTCGGCCTCGACTTCATCGGGCAGCTTCATGCCCTGCGTCGAGAAAAACTTGATGCCGTTGTCCTGGTAAGGATTGTGCGACGCGCTGATCACGATGCCCGCCGCCAAGCGGAACGTGCGGGTCAGGTACGCCACGGCCGGCGTCGGCAAAGGACCGGCCAGCAACACGTCGATGCCAGCGGCGGACAGGCCCGCCTCCAGTGCCGACTCAAGCATGTAACCGGAAATACGCGTGTCCTTGCCGATTACTACTTGCGGGCGGCCGTGGCCGCGCACGCTGTACTGCCGCGCCAACACACGTCCTGCCGCGTATCCTAGACGCAAAGCGAAAGCCGCATTGATCACCTCGCCGCCAACCTCGCCGCGCACCCCGTCAGTCCCGAAATACTTGCGTTGCGTCATGCTCGAATAGCTCCTTGTTCAGATGCGTACCAGACCTTCAGGGCATCTACCGTCTCGGCCACGTCGTGCACGCGCACGATCGAGGATCCGTGCGCCACGCAGGCCAGCGCACCGGCAATGCTGCCGGCCAGGCGATCGGCCACGGGCTTGCCGGTAGCGTCGCCAATCATGGTTTTGCGTGACAACCCTGTCAGCAATGGATAACTGGATACGCGCAGACTGGAGAGCCTGCGTAATAGTTGATAGTTGTGATCCGCCGTCTTGCCAAAGCCAAATCCCGGATCCAGGACGATACGCCGCGGATCGACCCAGGCGGCACGCAGACGCTGCGCACGAGCCCCCAGGAATACGCCGATCTCGCCGAGCAGATCGATGTATTCCGGCGCCTGCTGCATCGTGCCGGGCTCACCCTTCATGTGCATGATGCACAGCCCGCAACGCGACTGCGCCACGGCTTCGATGGCCCCAGGCTGGCGAAAGCCGTAGATGTCGTTAATCATGTCGGCGCCCGCATCCAGCACAGCGCGCATGACCTCTGGTTTGAAAGTGTCGATGGATAACGGGACGCCACAATCGCGCAGCGCCTCGATGACAGGCAGCAAACGCGCCAGCTCGTCCTGAACCGGCACTGGATCGGCTCCCGGCCGGGTGGACTCGCCGCCCAGATCCAGAATCTGCGCGCCCTCATCAATCAAACGCCGCGCGTGGCTCACTGCAGAATCGGTATCTGCGTGCTGGCCCCCGTCGGAAAACGAATCGGGCGTGATATTGACGATGCCCATGACGAGCGGGCGCTCGAGATCAAACTCGAAGCGCCCGCACAAAAAGGTGTTGGCCATAGAAAACGATAAAAACTCGAAAGCAGCTTAGACCGCGGCTGGCGTACCACTGCCACCCGGCGCCAACCCGGAGGGAGGCGTATCGGTACTGTCTGCCGGGCCTTGCGGCGTCTTGGGTGGACGCGGCGGACGGCCCGAGGTGATGTCCTCGATTTGATCCGCGTCGATGGTTTCCCATTCGAGCAGCGCGCGGGTCATTGCCTCGACCATATCGCGGTGATCCTCGAGGATCTTGCGCGCCACACCGTATTGCTCGTCGATGATGCGACGGATCTCGAAATCCACTTTTTGCATGGTGGCTTCGGACATATGGGTGGTCTTGGTCACGCTGCGGCCCAGGAACACCTCGCCTTCGTTTTCGGCATAAACCATGGGGCCCAGTTCGCTCGTCATTCCGTAGCGGGTGACGATATCGCGGGCAATGGCGGTGGCGCGCTCAAAGTCATTCGAAGCGCCCGTCGTCATCTGGTTCATGAAAATTTCTTCGGCAATACGGCCACCGAACAAGACGGCGATCGTGTTCAGCAGGCGGTCCTTGTCCATGCTGTAGCGGTCGCCTTCAGGCAACTGCATTGTCACGCCCAGGGCACGGCCGCGCGGGATGATGGTGACCTTGTGCACGGGATCGGTCTTGGGCAGCATGCGGGCCACGATGGCATGGCCGGACTCGTGGTACGCCGTGTTCTTGCGTTCCTCTTCGGGCATGACGATCGAGCGGCGCTCGGCGCCCATGATGATCTTATCTTTGGCCTTTTCGAAGTCGGTCATGTCGACGGTGCGGCCATTACGGCGCGCCGCAAACAAGGCGGCCTCGTTGACCAGGTTGGCCAGGTCAGCGCCCGAGAAACCCGGAGTACCGCGCGCCAGGATGCTGGCATCGACGTTGGTCGACAGCGGAACCTTGCGCATATGCACGCGCAGGATCTGTTCGCGGCCACGGATGTCGGGCAGCGGCACCACGACTTGGCGGTCGAAACGACCCGGACGCAGCAAAGCAGGATCCAGCACATCGGGACGGTTGGTCGCGGCAATCACGATCACGCCCTGGCCCGACTCAAAGCCGTCCATTTCGACCAGCATCTGGTTCAGCGTCTGTTCGCGCTCGTCGTTACCGCCGCCCAGGCCAGCACCACGCTGGCGCCCCACGGCGTCGATTTCATCGATAAAGATAATGCAAGGCGCCTGTTTTTTCGCGTTCTCGAACATGTCGCGCACGCGGGCAGCGCCCACGCCGACGAACATTTCGACGAAATCAGAACCTGAAATACTGAAGAACGGGACCTTGGCCTCGCCAGCGATGGCCTTGGCCAGCAGGGTTTTACCAGTACCGGGCGAACCGACCATCAGCACGCCGCGCGGAATACGCCCGCCGAGTTTCTGGAATTTGGTGGGATCGCGCAGGAAATCGACCAGTTCCTGGACGTCTTCTTTGGCCTCGTCGCAGCCAGCCACGTCAGCAAACGTGATCTGGTTGGTGTTCTCGTCCAGCATACGGGCACGCGATTTGCCGAAGCTGAACGCCCCGCCCTTGCCACCGCCCTGCATCTGTCGCATGAAAAATACCCAGACGCCAATCAACAGCAGCATGGGGAACCACGATACGAAGATGCTCATCAGCAGGGACGGCTCCTCGCGGGCCTTGCCCGAGACGTCCACGCCGTACTTCAGCAGATCGGACACCATCCAGATGTCGCCCGGCGACGTCAGGGTGTACGAACGGCCCGTATCAGGGGTGACATACAGAACATCCGCCTGCACGTCTACCTTGCGAATACGGCCTGCCTTGGCATCCTCCATGAACTGGGTGTAACTCACGCCGTCTTGCGATTGCGCACGCCCATCGAACTGTTTGAATACCGTGAACAGGACCAGTGCGATCACCATCCAGACCGCGACTTTAGAAAATGAGTTGTTCAAGGTCGATCTCCTGCTTTTGATTCCGACCGGTGACCGCGCCCCCGCGCATATGGCACAGTCACAAGTATGTCAATAGTTCATTCTACCCTGTCGGGAGGGGTTCCGTCTGAAAGCCCGATAGGCGCCTGATACATCATTGTCAAAAAACCTAAAGTTTCAGGTCACGCGCCACTAGAAATGTCTCCGAGGACTTGTCCCGGGAGGCTTTGGGCTTGCGTTCCACCACACGCTTGAAGCGCTGTTTGAAGCTTTGCACGATCTGCGAAAAACCGCTGCCGTGAAAAGCCTTGACGATCAGCGCGCCGTCGGGCTTGAGGTGGTTGCAGGCAAATTCCAGCGCCAGGTCGCAAACATGCTGAATGCGAGCCGAATCGGCGACACCAACTCCTGACAAGTTGGGGGCCATGTCCGAAATAACAAGGTCTACCGGTTGACCACCCACCAATTCTTGCAACTGTTGCAAAACGTCGTCATCGCGAAAATCACCCTGGATGAATTCGACGCCGGCGACAGGTTCCATAGGCAGGAGATCCAGCGCGATAATGCGGCCATCGACTGCGCCGCCGGGACCGGCCAGACGCTCGCGCGCCACCTGGGACCAACTGCCTGGCGCCGAGCCGAGATCGACCACGATGTTGCCCCGGCGCATCAGTTTTTCGGCATCGAGGATCTCGATCAATTTGAAGGCAGCACGCGCCCGATAGCCCTTTTGTTGCGCCATCTTCACATATGGGTCGTTGATGTGCTGGTGGATCCAGTCTTTAGAGAATTTCTTTTTGGCCATTACCGTACAATTCCACGCATGCCTATATTAGAACTCACCTCACGCGAGCGCAGCGAATTGCGCTCGGCCGCCCATCCCCTCAATCCGGTCGTCCTGATCGGAGACAACGGGCTGACCGACGCGGTCTTGAAAGAAATCGACCGCGCCTTGACATCCCACGGGCTGATCAAGGTACGCGCAGGCGGCGCCGACCGCGACGAGCGCGAGGCCATGCTGGCGACCATTTGCGACACGCTGTCGTGCGCACCGGTGCATCATTTGGGCAAGATGTTGATCTTGTTCCGCCCGCTGTCCGGTAATGTAGCCTCTGCCCCGGCAGAAGGCACCCCCGCACGTCGCAAGGCATCCGACCCTCATACCCCCAAGAAAATGGCGGCCGAGGGCAAAACCGTGTCCAAATCAGCGCCCGCTCGCAAACGAGCCACGCCCGAAGCGCCGGCCAAAAAGTCCTTTGTCGGACGCGATGACCTCAATAGCGCTGGCCGCCCGATGCGCCCGTCGACCAAGAAAAAATCCAGCACCACAGCGCATGGCATTCCGCGCCGTTCGGGCAGCGCGCTCAGCCTGCGAGCCGGCGCCCGCAGCGGGCTGCGCGCCTCGGCAGGACGCAAGACCACCAAAAAATAAAACAGTGAAGCAAGCTGGCCTGGCAGCAGGCCAGCCCCAACTCAATGCCAACACCCGCTCTGGCCTGGCATCGCTTGGGGCGGATACCCATCACATTACAGGTAGCGAACGCTCAGGACTTCGTATTCGCGAATGCCCGAGGGGGCCTTTACTTCGACGACATCGCCTTCGGACTTGCCGATCAACGCACGAGCGACCGGACTGGACACCGAAATCAGGTTGGATTTGATGTCAGCCTCGAGATCCCCCACGATTTGATAGGACAGGCGATCGCCCGAATCCAGGTCTTCGATATCCACCGTTGCGCCAAATACCGCACGGCCCTCTGCATTCAATGCAGCCGGATCAATCACATGCGCGTTGGAAAGCGTGCCCTCGAGCTCTGAAATGCGGCCTTCGATGAAGCCTTGGCGCTCGCGCGCAGCATCGTACTCGGCATTTTCCGACAGATCACCCTGGGCACGGGCCTCGGCAATAGCATTGATCACGGAGGGGCGCTCAACGGTTTTCAACCTGTGCAATTCGGCTTGCAAACGCTCGGCTCCGCGCGCGGTCAGAGGAATGGCAGACATGTCGTTTCCCAACAAAAAGTAGAAAACGCCCCGAATGGGAGCGTTTCGGTAAAAAAAGGCAATCAGACTTAAGCCCTGCGCCACGACGGCGGGACAAGTCAATGATACAAACTAAAGATCGAACAGGCAGGAACGATATCGGGCCCGATTATTAGTAGGGTTCCTGGCCTCTCGTCCCGGTCAGCCCATAGGCACAAATACGTATGCCGGCGACCAAAACAAAACCCCGGCTCGGATTTGGAACCGGGGCAAGCAAGACATCATTGTGGTCAAAATCCGCCAGAATTGCAAGCCGTCCAGGAACCCCTTATTCCAGGCAGTTCAGCGCAAAAAGCCTCTAGGGCTTTACACCACCTGGCGGCCGCTGCGTTGCAACAAAGCGTACAAAATGATCGCGCCGAACGTGGCAGTACCGATTCCCCCCAGGGTGAAATCCCCGAGTTTGATCGTGAAATCGCCGGCTCCCAGCACCAAGGTCACGGCAGCCACGATCAAATTGCGGTTATCGCTGAAATCGACCTGATTCACCACCCAGATCCGCGCGCCCGCGACGGCAATCAGCCCGAACACCACGACTGACATACCGCCCAATACCGGCCCCGGAATCGTCTGAATCAACGCGCCGAATTTAGGCGAAAACCCCAGCAGGATCGCAATCACCGCCGCCACCACGAACACCAGCGTCGAATAGATGCGCGTCACGGCCATCACGCCGATGTTTTCCGCATAGGTGGTCACGCCCGTTCCACCGACCGCGCCGGACACCATCGTGGCGACCCCATCGCCGATGAAGGCACGTCCCATGTAACGGTCCAGATTCTGCCCGGTCATGGCGCTGACGGCCTTGATATGCCCCAGGTTCTCGGCCACCAGGATGATCGCAACCGGTACGATCAAGCCCATGGCGTCGGCCTTGAATACGGGCGCGGTGAAGTGAGGCAAACCGAACCACGCCGCCGCGGCAACCCCCGAAAAATCGATGGGTTTGCCCAAGCCCAGGCCATTGGCGCACACCGCATAAATCACGCAGGCCAAGAGCAGCCCCACCAGGATCAATAGACGCTGAATCGTGCCACGCGTATAGACGGCAATCCCGCCCACGCACAACACGGTCACGATCGCCATCCCCGTTTCAAACCCCGAACTGCCCATCGCGCCCTTGGCTGCGATAGGCGCCAGGTTCAGTCCGATCACGGCAACGACCGCGCCCGTCACGACCGGCGGCATCAGACGTTCGATCCAGGCAGCGCCGCCATCGCCCCGCGCATTGGCCGCGGCCACGATGATCCCGATCAGGGTATAGGCCAGGCCGCACGCAATAATGGCGCCTAGCGCTATGCCTATATTGGCGTTCGGGCCCGATCCCGCATAGCCAGTGACGGCCACCACGCCGCCGATAAAAGCAAAGCTGGATCCGAGATAGCTCGGCACCCTACCGCCCACAAACAGGAAAAAGATCAGCGTGCCGATCCCCGACATCAGGATGGCGACATTAGGATCAAAGCCCATGATCAACGGCGCCAGTACGGTCGAGCCGAACATGGCCACCACGTGTTGAGCACCCATGGCAATGTTTTTGGGCCCGGACAGGCGCTCATCGGGCGCAATGACGACGCCAGGCACGGTATCGTCGGCCAGTTTCCAACGCGGAAAATAAGAATTGGGCATGGAATCCCCTGTATTCAGACAGGAATAATTGGTCGGCGGGCGGAAGTGTAGGGGCCAGCGCGTTTGCCGGCAATCCGGTTAAGCCCGTGAACGGGAAAGACGCTGATCATATTGAGTAAATAAGCCCGCTATCGACGAACCGATGCACATTCAAATGCATTGCAGCAAACCACGCTGACTAATGGGCCGCATCAAAATTTGTGATTGGACGCTAGGCACCTCCGTCGCTACCTTGTTCCAACAATTTCAAAACACTACGGAGACAAATCATGCCCATCATGCGCACTGTCCTCGCGTCAGCCCTGCTGGCTGCCTGCGCGCCCGTGCTGGCCGGCACCGTCACGGTCATCACGTCTTTTCCCAAGGACCTGACCCAGGCGTATAAATCAGCATTCGAAAAAGCCAACCCCGGCATCACGCTGGAAATCCTGAACAAAAACACGGTGTCAGGCATTGCCTACGTACGCGAGACGCCAGCAGGCCAACGGCCCGAGGTGTTCTGGGCCAGCGCCCCCGATGCCTTTGAAGTGCTGGGCCGCGAAAAACTGTTGAGCCCCGCGCCCGACGCCGCCAATGCCGAGGTCCCGGACAAAATCGGCAGCTATCCCATCAATGATCCGGGCGGCTTGTACATGGGTCAGGCCCTGGCCGGCTACGGCATCATGTACAACACCCGGTACATCAAAGCCCACAAGCTCACGCCGCCGGTCGAATGGAAAGATCTGCTGGCGCCGCAATGGTTTGGCCACCTGGGCATGACCGCGCCGTCACGCTCGGGCACCATGCACTTGACCGTCGAGACCATACTGCAAGGCGAAGGCTGGGCCGATGGATGGCAAACGCTGCTGCGCATGTCGGGTAACGCCAGCCAGATGACAGAGCGATCATTTGGTGTCCCCGATGGAGTGAACAACGGCCAATTCGGAGCCGGCCCTGTCATCGATTTCTTTGGCTTGTCCAGCAAATATTCCAAGTTCCCGGTCGAGTTCGTCTATCCGTCTGAAACTTCGGTCGTGCCCGCAAATATTGCGTTGATTGCGGGCGCCAAGAATACCGAAGAAGGCAAAAAATTCATCGCATTCACGCTCAGCAAAGCCGGGCAGGAACTGCTGCTGGAGCCCAAGATTTCGCGGCTGCCGGTATTGCCCTACAAGGATTTGGCCGGAAAGATTCCGCAGGGTTATCCGGATCCCGCTGAAATTGCCCAGCGCAGCAAGGTGCATTTCGATGCCGACTTGTCCCAGACGCGCTATTACGTCGTCCAAGCGCTGTTCGACCAGACCATCACGTTTCGCTTAAGCGATCTGCAGGCCGCCACCAAAGCCATTTACGAAGCCGAGCAAAAACTCGGCGACAAGGCCAAGACAGGCCAGGCTGCCGAGCTGCTGGACCAAGCCCGCAAGCTGGCATGGTCGCCGCTGATCGATCCCAAAACCGCCGCGGATCCGGAGTTCCTGAAAGTCTTTACCCGCGACAAGAAGGACGCCTCGACCAACAAGCAGATCACCCAACTCGAAGGCGAGTGGAGCGGCAAAGCCAAGGCGAACTACGAGCAAGCGGTCAAACTGGCTCGGCAAGCCGCCGCGCTGTAATGGCCGCACAAACTGTTGCGATGATGTTTTGACATCCTGCCCCGCGTGAACTCGCGGGGCTTTCTCGGAGCCATTGATGACGTTCGCGAGCCGCTCGCGCCTGCCCGCCGGTCCGCTGCTGACGGCGCTACTGGTACTGGCCTTTCTGGGCCTGTTCTTGGTGGTACCGGTGGGCACGGTGTTCTACACCGCTTTTGTCAACGCCGACGGCAGCTTCACGCTCGGGCATTTTGGCGCTTTTTTCGCCCAGCCGCTGATGCAAGAGGCTTTTTTCAATAGCCTCTATGTCGCGGGCTGGTCGGCGCTATTGGCGTCGCTCATCGCCGTGCCGTTGGCGTATTTCACTGTGCGCTTTGAGTTTCGCGGCGCCTTGCTGATTCAGACGCTCGGCGTGCTGCCTCTGATCATGCCGCCCTTTGTCGGCGCAGTGGCGATGCAATTGATCTTTGGCCGATCAGGCACAGTCAATCTATTGCTGGATGATTGGTTCGGATTCACCATCCCGTTCATGGAGGGCCTGAACGGGGTCATCTTTGTCGAGTCATTGCACTACTTTCCGTTCATCCTGATGAACCTGGTCGTCGCGTTGCGCAACATCGATGGGTCCATGGAAGAAGCCGCTTTCAACTTGGGCTCCCGTGGCTTTCGGCTGTTTCGCCGCGTGATTTTTCCACTGGCCCTGCCCGGCTACGTCGCGGGCACCTCGCTCGTGTTTGTGAAAGTCTTTGATGATCTGGGCACGCCGCTGGTGTTGGGCACCACCAATATGCTGGCGCCTCAAGCCTATTTGCGTATTACCCAAGTCGGCCTGGAAGACCCGCTGGGTTATGTGATCAGCGTCATCATGATCGGTTTTTCCATTCTGGCGCTATGGCTATCGGCGCGCGTCCTCAAAGGCAAGGACTACTCCACGCTGCAAAAAGGCGGCAGCTCGATCCAGAAACGCAAACTCAACACGGGAGAAAGCATCCTCGCCTATGGCTGGATCGCGCTGGTCCTGCTGTTGGTGCTGTCACCTCATTTCGGGGTGCTGCTGCTATCGCTCGCTACGGTATGGAGCTATGCCCCGCTGCCTGATGGCTACACCCTGGAACACTACGCCGCGATTTTTACCGAATCACACGGCATGATCACCAACACGCTGCTGTATTGCGGTCTGGCGGCAGGGGTAGACGTGATCCTGGGAACAGCGATTGCGTATCTCATGCTGCGTACGCGTCTGCCGGCCCGGCAATGGCTGGATTTTCTCGCATCTGCCGCGCTGGCTATCCCGGGCATTGTGTTGGCGATCGGCATGCTGCGTACTTTCCGCGGGCTCGAGTTTCCGTTGACGGGGACCTTGATCACATCGTCGTGGCTGCTCATCATGATCGCGTATTCGGTGCGGCGGCTGCCGTACGCGTTGCGATCATGCGTGGCGGCGCTGCAGCAAATCAATGTCTCGCTCGAGGAGGCCGCTGAGTCGCTGGGGGCAAACCGGATGAGCACCATCCGGCGTGTCGTCATACCGCTCATGGCCGGCGGCATGCTGGCGGGTTTTGTGACCAGTTTCGTCACGGCGGCGGTGGAGTTATCGGCGACCATCATGCTGGTGACCCGCGACAGCCAGGCCCCCATGAGCTATGGCATTTATCTCTACATGCAAAGCGCTGCCGGACGCGGTCCCGGCGCTGCGCTAGGCGTACTGGCCGTCATCGCGGTTGGCATCGGCACATACGTATCGCATTTGTTGGTCGAGCGCGCGTCGGCGCGCCAACGCCCTGTGCGCAATGAGGAATAACGATGAAAAAAGTCAGCGTCGAATGCCGCAATATCCGGCTGTCCTATGGCAAAACCGAAGTCCTGAAAGACGTCAATATTCACATCGAGCCGGGCGAGTTTTTCGCCTTGCTCGGTCCTTCTGGTTCAGGAAAGTCCACCCTGCTGCGCTTGATTGCCGGCTTCAATCAACAAAGCCATGGCCAACTGCTGATCGACGGCAAGGACATTGGCAACACGCCGCCGTGGGGACGCAATATCGGCATGGTGTTCCAGAACTATGCCTTGTGGCCGCACATGACCGTATGGGACAACGTCGCGTTTGGTCTGGTCGAGCGCCGCCTGCCGCGTGCCGAGATACGCAATAAAGTCGAGGCCGCACTGGAATTGGTCGGCTTGTCGCAGTACGGCAACCGCAGGCCGAATCAACTATCCGGAGGACAACAACAACGCGTCGCGCTGGCCCGCACGATAGTCATTGAGCCCCAGGTGCTGTTGCTGGACGAGCCGCTATCCAATCTGGATAAAAAGCTCCGCGTACAGATGCGCCAGGACTTGCTCAATCTGCAACGCCGCCTGGGCATCACGACCATTTTCGTGACTCATGACCAGGAAGAAGCCATGACCACAGCCGATCGCATGGCTGTTCTGGATCACGGCATCGTCCAGCAGATCGGTGCGCCAACCACATTGTTCGACTTCCCCGTCAATCGCTTCGTCGCCAACTTTGTCGGCACGATGAACGTCCTGGAGGGCACGGTGCGCGAACGCAGTCGCAGCAATCTGATACTGGCCGTACCCGGCGTCGGCGACCTGCATCTGCCTCTGACAAACGAAGCTCCCGATTCCGACAAACTCGCCGCGAGTTTTCGCCCGCACACGGTCCAGATCGACATGGCCGATGGACTGGGAGATGCACGCTACGTCTGGCTGCCAGGTGTGGTGGAAACCAGCGAATTCCTGGGCGAATTCACCCGCTATCAGGTACAGGTGGGCGATCATCGCGTTACTGCCGATCAGTCCCATCTGGCGGGCCTATCGCCCTTTCCCGTTGGGTCGCCGGTCTCGATCGGACTGGAGCCCTCTCAGATTCGCCTACTGGCGGCATAATCGCCGTCATGGAGATCTATCAAATTCGCGCCTTTGTCACGGTAGCCCGCCTGGGCAACCTGACCAAGGCTGCGGATGCCCTCTCGCTCACACAGCCCGCCGTCACAGCCCAGATCAAAGCCCTGGAGCAGAGCCTCGGCGTCGCACTGTTCGAGCGCGCCGCAGGCCGCTTGACCTTGGCCAAAGCCGGCGAGGTGTTGTTGCCGACCGCAGAATCTTTGCTGGTCCTGGGTGCTCAGCTCAAAGCCGAGGCGCAACAACTGCAAGGCAGCCTGCACGGCGCCATCGAACTGGGCGTTCCCAGCGAACAACCGGATTTTCTGCGGCTAGGTGAGCTCGCCTCGGCGGTGCGGGAACAACTGCCGCTCATCGAACTCAAGACCCTGACACTGCCCACCTCGGTCCTGCACGAACACATCAGCACCGGCCGGCTGCATGCGGCGCTCACCATCGCCGCCAATCCGCCTCGCGCCGTGCATTGGATGCCGTTACGCAGCGTCCGCTACCGGATCGCGCTCCCGTTACCGCTGGCCAACGCGCTCAAGCGCGGCGGCTGGCGCGAAGTCGCGCAGCTTCCCTGGCTGGATGGCCCGGCGGGCAGTCACGCCCATTTATTGCTGCGCGACATGTTCGAACGGCATGGTCTGGCCCCGCGCATCGTCATGCAGCACGACGACCAGGCCAACCTGGATGCACTGGTCCGAGCCGGTGCCGGCTGCGCCCTGCTCCGGGAGGAAACCGCCCTCGCGGGTGCTGCCGGCGGAGATTTCATCGTCTGGGGGCAGGCTCGCGCCGACGCCACATTGGGATTCATGATGCCCCACGAACGCGCCAGCGAACCCGTCCTGGTCGCGTTGAGCTCCCTCATGCAGAAAATCTGGAAATCGCGGCGACTGCCTATGGAACCCGAGGCTACGGCCGAGCAAACCACCAACCGGGTTACCCTATAGCCTACCGCCCATTCCGGGCCTATCCTTCACCACCACTCGCATGACTGAAATCTGGTTTATTCGCCACGGCGAAACCTCCTGGAACCGCGAAGGCCGCCTGCAAGGCTGGCAAGACATCGAACTCAACCCTAGCGGGCGCGAACAGGCAGCCCAATTGGCCGCACGCATCGCTACTGTCGAACAGACCTTCGACGCGCTCTACAGCAGCGATTTGCAGCGCGCCTACGCCACCGCCGAGCCCATCTCCGCCGGCTTGGGCCTGCGCATACGCACAGAACCCGGCATCCGCGAACGCGGCTTTGGCGTCCTGGAAGGCCTAGACCTGGGACGCATCGACGAACTCGCGCCCGAAGCCGCGGCCGCCCGCAAAAGCCGCGACCCGCACCGCCCCATCGAAGGCGGCGAATCCCTGGGCCAATTCCAAGCCCGCGTCATCGCCACCGTCAACGATCTCGCGCAACGCCACGCCAACGAACGCATCCTCGCCGTCACACACGGCGGCGTGCTGGACATCATCTGGCGCCACGCCTCCAGCGTGGCCCTGGACGGCCCGCGTCCCGTGCCATTACTCAACGCCAGCATCAACCGCATCGGCATCGAGGGACGCCAATGGCACGTCCTGGAATGGGCAGACATCGCCCACCTGGACATGGAATCAACAAGCGACATCGTGCCATAACGGCCACCACCCCAGCGATCGGCAACGATTGACACCCTTGATGCGCAACGTTTGATACCCGTAATGCGCAACCTTTGATACCCGTAACACGCAACGTTTGACACTCGCGCGGACCGCTTGACCCGTAACGCGCGGCAATTGCCACCCGTGATGGGCAACCATTGCGAGTCCCTGGCGGGTGCCTGAAAGCCGCGCCGGGCCGTTGAGTGGCGATTCAGCCCGCGAAGCGGGCCGAGGCCCCTGCTCATGGGCCGAGTCGCCGCGATAGGCCCGGTGCGGCTTTCAGGCACCCGCCAGGGACGTCCCCCAAAGCGCTGATCTCCGCCAGCAAACGACCAATAGCGCCCAACATCAATCAGCGCCGGGGCTTCCGCGGCGCATTGCGCGCCGCGCGATCGTAGATCCAATTCGGCAGCAGGCGCATTAGCTTTGACACAACGCCCATTTGCCAAGGGATGACGGTATACGACACCCCGCGTTCGATAGCCACTTGAGCACGAGCGGCAAACGCATCGGCTTCCATCAAGAACGGCATACCGTATGGGTTCTTCTCGGTCATGGCGGTTTTTACGTAGCCTGGCGCAATCGTGACCACATCGACCCCAGCACTCGCGAGCTCCAGCCGCAGGCTTTCACAATAGGTGATCACCGCGGCTTTAGATGAACTGTAGGCACCCGCGCCAGGCAAGCCTCGAATCCCCGCTACGCTGGCAATACCGACAAGCCGGCCGTTCTGCGCCCGCTTCATCGATTCGATAAACGGCTCGAACGTAGCGACAGTAGCCAGCAGATTCGTATCGACGATGGCTTTGAAAACGTCGAAGTCTTCCGTGTACTCAGTCAGTGTCCCCGCGCTGATTCCCGCACTGGCAATGACGACATCGACTCGCCCCTCATTCGCCGCCAAAAAATCCTGGGCGGCAGCATGCAAAGCATCGCGGTCGCGCACATCCAGCGCATAGCAAAGGTGTTCTCCCGGTAACTCATCGGCCAACTCACGCAGCGCCTGGCCACGTCGCGCGACCAAGCCGAGCCGTGCGCCCGAACGGGCATAACGCCACGCCAAGGCCCGGCCTAGACCACTGGAAGCACCCGTAATAAAAACCGCTGTCATGGCAACTCGCAAGATCGACCCAAACACGGGCCAGGAGGATATTCGTCAATGATAGTAGAGCCAGAAATAAAAACAGGCCCATACAGGGCCTGTTTTTACCGCAGCGCGACGGATGAGCTTATTGCTGAGGCAAACTGGCGTGCAGTTCCTGCAGCGGATACACCTGCAGGCCGAGGCCTTGGCGCAGGTATTGCATACCCTCGACCGCGGCACGAGCACCGGCGATCGTCGTAAAGAACGTCACGCGAGCGGCCAGCGACTGCGTACGGATCGTACGAGAGTCGGCGATCGCATTGCGGCGTTCTTCGACGGTATTGATCACCAGCGAGATCTCGCCGTTCTTGACCATATCCACGATATGCGGACGGCCTTCGGTGACCTTGTTGACCATTTGCACCGGAATGCCGGCAGCGGAAATCTGCGCGGCAGTTCCGCGGGTCGCCACGAGCTTGAAGCCCAAGTTGTGCAAACCACGCGCGACTTCGACGGCGCGGGCTTTGTCCTGGTCTTTCACGCTGATAAAGACAGTGCCGTTTTCGGGCAAACGCACACCGGCTGCAAGCTGCGATTTGACGAAAGCCTCGCCAAAGCTCATGCCCACACCCATGACCTCGCCGGTCGATTTCATTTCCGGTCCCAGAATGGTGTCCACACCCGGGAATTTCACGAACGGGAACACAGCTTCTTTGACGGAGTAATACGGCGGCACGACTTCGCGCGTGATGCCTTGGTCGGCCAGCGTACGCCCTGCCATGGCGCGAGCCGCGATCTTGGCAAGCTGCAGGCCGGTGGCCTTGGACACGTAAGGCACCGTACGCGATGCGCGCGGGTTGACTTCGAGCACGTAGACGTCGCCGCCCTGGATCGCAAACTGCACATTCATCAGGCCGCTGACGTTCAGCGCACGCGCCATCATCGAGGTCTGGCGCTTGATCTCGGCAATGATCTCAGGCGATAGCGAGTACGGCGGCAGGCTGCAGGCGGAGTCGCCCGAGTGCACGCCGGCTTGCTCGATGTGTTCCATGACGCCGCCGATGAACACGGTTTCGCCGTCGGCCAGGCAGTCCACGTCGACTTCGGTCGCATCGTTCAGGAAGCGATCGAGCAGCACGGGTGAATCGTTGCTGACCTTGACCGCCTCGCGCATATAGCGCTCGAGATCCTGCTGCTCGTGCACGATTTCCATGGCGCGGCCGCCCAGCACATAGCTGGGACGCACCACCAAGGGATAACCGATCTCGGCGGCATGGGCGAGCGCCTCGCCTTCGGTACGAGCGGTACGGTTGGGCGGCTGACGCAGGCCGAGCTTGTTCAGCAGCTTCTGGAAACGCTCGCGGTCCTCGGCGACGTCGATGGACTCGGGGCTGGTGCCGATGATGGGCACGCCATTGGCCTCGAGCGCACGCGCGAGTTTCAACGGGGTCTGACCGCCATACTGCACGATCATGCCGACAGGGTTTTCCTTGTGCACGATTTCCAATACGTCTTCGAGCGTCAACGGCTCGAAATACAGACGATCGGACGTGTCGTAGTCAGTGGACACGGTTTCAGGGTTGCAGTTGACCATGATGGTTTCGTAACCATCTTCGCGCAACGCCAATGCCGCATGCACGCAGCAATAGTCGAACTCGATACCCTGACCGATACGGTTCGGGCCGCCACCCAGCACGATGATCTTTTTGCGATCGGTCGGCTGCGCCTCGCACTCGTCTTCGTACGTGGAGTACATGTAGGCAGTACGCGTGGCGAACTCGGCAGCGCAGGTGTCTACGCGCTTGTAGACCGGGCGCACATTCAACTGATGACGCAGTTTGCGGATCTCGGACTCAACGGAATCCAACAGGAACGCCAGGCGGCGATCCGAGAAACCCATGCGCTTGAGGTGCCACAGCGTGTCGTAGTCCAGATCGGCCAGCGTCTTTTGCTCGAGCGCGAGCTCGATGTCGACGATTTCCTTGATCTGCGACAGGAACCACGGATCGATGTGCGTGATCTGGTGGACTTCTTCCAGGGTGAAGCCTTGTGCGAACGCATCGCCCACGTACCAAATACGCTCGGGGCCCGGCTCGCCCAACTCGATCTGCAGTTTTTCGCGATCGGTGGTTTTCTGGTTCAGGCCGTCGACACCGACCTCCAGGCCGCGCAGAGCCTTTTGGAAGGACTCTTTGAACGTGCGGCCGATGGCCATGACTTCGCCCACAGACTTCATCTGGGTGGTCAAGCGGGAATCGGCCTGCGGGAATTTTTCGAACGCGAAACGCGGCACCTTGGTGACGACGTAGTCGATGGACGGTTCGAACGAAGCCGGCGTAGCGCCGCCGGTGATTTCGTTGCGCAACTCATCCAGGGTATAGCCCACGGCCAGGCGCGCGGCGACCTTGGCGATAGGGAAACCGGTGGCCTTCGAGGCCAGTGCCGACGAACGCGATACGCGCGGGTTCATCTCGATGACAATCATCCGGCCATTGTCCGGATTGACCGCAAACTGCACATTCGAACCGCCGGTATCCACACCGATCTCGCGCAGCACCGCGATGGATGCGTTACGCATGATCTGGTATTCCTTGTCGGTCAGCGTCTGAGCAGGCGCCACCGTGATGGAATCACCGGTGTGTACCCCCATGGGGTCCAGGTTTTCGATCGAGCAAACGATGATGCAGTTGTCGGCTTTGTCGCGCACGACTTCCATCTCGAACTCTTTCCATCCCAGCAGGGATTCTTCGATCAGGAGTTCGCTGGTCGGCGAGGCCTCAAGGCCGCGACGGCAGATGGTTTCGAATTCTTCGGCGTTGTAGGCGATACCGCCGCCCGAGCCGCCCATGGTGAAGCTAGGGCGAATCACGGCCGGGAAACCCGACGTGCCGGTTTCGCTGGCGATGCGGCGCTGGACTTCCCAGGCCTCATCCATGCTGTGCGCCACGCCCGATTTGGCCGACTCCAGACCGATATCGGTCATGGCCTGCTTGAATTTCTGGCGGTCTTCGGCCTTTTCGATGGCGTGTTCGTTGGCGCCGATCAGCTCGACGTTGTGCTTTTGCAGCACGCCCTGACGGGCCAGATCCAACGCGCAGTTCAATGCAGTCTGACCGCCCATCGTGGGCAGCAGCGCATCGGGTTTTTCGCGTTCGATGATTTTTTCCACGGCCTGCCAGGTGATGGGCTCGATGTAGGTCACATCGGCCGTTTCCGGGTCGGTCATGATGGTGGCGGGGTTACTGTTCACCAAAATGGTGCGGTAACCCTCGGCCTTGAGCGCCTTGCACGCCTGGGCGCCGGAATAGTCGAACTCGCATGCCTGCCCGATGATGATGGGGCCGGCACCGATGATGAGAATGCTTTTTAGGTCTGTACGCTTGGGCATAATGCGGTATTTATTTCTTCTGGCCGGCCATCAGGCTGATGAATTTGTCGAACAGCACGATAATGTCGTGCGGGCCCGGGCTGGCCTCGGGGTGGCCCTGGAAGCAGAAAGCAGGACGATCGGTCAGCTCAAAACCCTGCAAGGTGCCATCAAACAACGACACGTGCGTCGTGCGGGTATTGGCCGGCAAGGTCGCCGCATCCACACCAAAGCCGTGGTTTTGGCTGGTGATGAACACGCGCTTGGATTGCAGGTCCTGCACGGGGTGGTTCGCGCCATGGTGGCCGGTCTTCATCTTGACTGTCTTGCCGCCAACAGCCAGGCCCATGATCTGGTGGCCCAGGCAGATACCGAACGTCGGGATCTTGCGTTCGAGGAACACACGGGTCGCCTCGATTGCATAGTCGCAAGGCTCTGGGTCGCCAGGGCCGTTGGCCAGGAACACGCCGTCCGGATTGAGTTTGAGCACGTCTTCGGCAGACGTCTGGGCCGGCACCAGCGTAATACGGCAGCCACGGTCGGCCATCAGGCGCAAGATGTTGTATTTCACGCCGAAGTCGTACGCGACCACGTGAAAGCGGTCTTGGGCGGGCGACGTGAAGCTCTCGCCCAATTGCCAGGTACCTTGTTTCCAGTCGAGCGAGTCTTTGACGGAAACGACCTTGGCCAGGTCTTGGCCGGCCATGCCGGGAAAGCCTCGAGCCAATTCGACGGCGCGATCGGCATCGTCGCCGACCAGGATACAAGCACCCTGAGCGCCGCCGTCACGCAAAATACGCGTGAGTTTGCGCGTGTCCACACCGGAAATCGCAACCACTCCCTGGGCAGCCAGGTAGTCGGGCAACGATTGCGTCGCACGGAAATTCGAGACGCGCGACGGGCAGTCACGCACCACCAGGCCAGACGCCAGGACGCGAGAGGTTTCGACGTCCTCGGCATTGACGCCGGTATTGCCTATATGCGGATAAGTCAGTGTGACGATCTGGCCGTTGTAGCTAGGATCGGTCAAAATTTCCTGGTAGCCTGTCATGGCCGTGTTGAACACGACCTCGGCGACTGTGTGACCCGGCGCGCCGATGGACACGCCTCGGAAAATGGTACCGTCCGCCAAAGCTAGAATTGCAGGAGGGAAGCGATCAGCGCCCTCGGGAAAAAGTTGCGGCAGCACAGTAAACCCCGGTTTCAGAATCGATAATCAAACCTTGTAATTATACCCTCTCGGGCCATTTTTCCCCGAAAACCGCGCCAATTAAGGCCGGGAGCCGTATTTTCGGCTGAGGAACCTCCACAAAATGTAATAAATGCTCCGTCAGGGCGGAGAGCCGAAAACGCAGCTTGGCGGTACTTTTTGTCAAAAAAAGGGGCTGCGCGTAGTGATACCCTAGGCCTTTATCGTCAACCTTTGCCTACGCCGACCCGTCCCATGTCTAGCCAGCTTGAAGCTTTACGCAGTCACACCACGGTTGTTGCCGATACCGGCGATTTCGAAGCCATGCGGGCATTACGCCCGACTGATGCCACGACCAATCCTTCGCTGATCCTGAAGGCCGTCCAGAAAGACGCCTATCGGCCGTTGTTGCAACAGGTTGTCCAAGAACATCGAGGCGCGTCTGCGGCCGAACAGACGGATCGATTGCTGGTCGCCTTTGGCCGTGAGATTCTGAAAATCGTACCGGGCCGGGTATCGACCGAAGTCGACGCCCGCTTGTCGTTCGACACCCGCGCCACGATCGAGCGGGGCCGTGGCCTGATCGCGCTCTATGAGGCGGCCGGCATTGCGCGCGAACGCGTGCTGATCAAGATCGCCTCCACCTGGGAAGGCATCCAGGCCGCCCGCGCGCTGCAAGCCGACGGCATCCGCTGCAACCTGACGCTGTTGTTCTCTCTGCCGCAAGCCATGGCATGCGCCGACGCAGGCGCGCAATTGATCTCGCCGTTTGTGGGCCGTATCTACGACTGGTACAAGAAATCCGCCGGCGCCGACTGGGTCGAGTCCGAACGTGCCGGGGAAAATGATCCCGGCGTGCAGTCCGTCACCGAGATCTACCGTTATTACAAGCGTCACGGCATCGCGACCGAGATCATGGGAGCGAGCTTTCGCAATGCCGGCCAGATCCGGGCCTTGGCCGGTTGCGATCTGCTGACCATCAGTCCGGAATTGCTCACCGAGTTGGATCAGACCGAAGGCGATGTGCCCGCGCGCTTGAGCATCGACAATATAGGTACGGACGTCCCCGCGCACCGTACGGCTGACGAGATCTGGTTCCGCACCGAGTTGAACGCAAATGCGATGGCGACGGAAAAACTGGCCGAGGGGATTCGTTTGTTCTCGGCCGATGCGGTCAAACTCGACGCTTTGCTCGCCGCTGCCAATTAGTCGGGTCTGAATCGACCCTGTTTTGATCGTTCAGGTTTGCAGTTGTGGGCAGGGCGGGGATCGAGTTCTATTGGGCGTCGAAGCGGGGCAGTGACCGTGTTGGTGCTTCACGGAGTCGGTCGGCCGCCTTCGCGTCCGACTGCCGCATCGCTCGTCTCGTACGGCCCCTTCGGGCCTTCCTTCGACTTCCGCTCGCGCGACTCCGAGGCGCGCCAACACGGTCACTGCCCCGCTTCGACTCGCATCGTCTCTGATTCCCTCGTCGCTGGCACGAGCGGTCTACGTAGGCTTCGTAGGATCGGATTTTTGCAAGGATAAAATCTGGCAGGGCGGCTATTCATAGGCGCCTACTGGCGCGCCTATGAATAGCGTTCGTGATCTGCATGCGAAGGCTTTGGCATTGGCGATAAACAGACGATCTCTCGAGCGATGATTTCTCATAGATCAACAGAAGATCTTTCGAGCAACGATTTCTCATAAATCAGCAGACGACTGTTCGTACCACGACTTCGCGATATCCAAAGATGTGCGACGCATCTTCGCATGCATTAACTCTAGCCAAGCAGATCTTCCAACCAAGCACCACGCCACCCCGTCGCATGCCTGGACCGATAGCGATTCGCGTGTGCCCTGCAAGATCTTTCTCTTTACCATCAGAGCAACAAAAAAACGCCAAGCAGGAAACTCGTGCCAGCGGTGTGATGAGCTTGAATTACTGCGAGTCGAGCCGAGGCAATCGGGCCGTGGGGGCGCCTCAAAGCCGAGTGGAGCGGAAGTCGAAGGTAGCGCGAAGGCGCGGACGAGACGAGCGAACACGGTGTCCGGCCCCGGCGGGCCGGACCGGCTTTGTGAAGCCCCCACGGCCCGATTGCCTCGGCTCGACGTCCATAAGCACGCCACTCCCCGCGGAACAACTCACCGATGATCGTGCGAATGCACCTGCAGCGCCTCTAAAAAGCGCGACACCATGTTGTAGGCGGCCACTGTCGCGGTAAGCTCAACCATCAATTTATCACTGCCGACGGCTTGGCGTGCCGCATCGAATACCGGTTGCGGCACCTGAACGTTGCGCGTCATCGTGTCGGTATAGGCCAGCACTGCACGCTCTTTTTCCGAGAAAAGATCTGACGATTCCCATTGCTCGAGCGCGTCCAGTTGTGCCTGGCTGATGCCCTCGCGCAAAGCGATGGGAGCATGCTGATCTGCCTCGTACGGCGCGCCGTTGATAGCAGCCACACGCATGATGACGAGTTCGCGCAGATCACCCGGCAAGGTGCTCAATTGGCGAATGGAGGTCAGATAATTCAGCCAGCCGCCGGCTACGGCCGGGCTGTGCAGCAGCATCTGATACAGATGCAGGACGCTGCCACGCTCGGCAACGATGCGATCGACGAGAGGCTTTGCCTCTGGATGCGATAAATCCGCGTAAGAAAGACGTGCCATGATGCAATCTCCTAAAAAAACTCATGCAGGCAGCCGCAAGGCAAAAAAAGCCCCAAAAACCACGTGGCTCTTGGGGCGGATTCCGCTCAGATTTTTTCGGTCTCACCCGTTTTGGGCTGCCACTTCATCAATCGTTTTTCGCCGATGCCGACCAGATAGTCGAGCAACAGTGCAAAGGCCGTCAGCACCACGATGCCCGCAAATACCGTATTGACGTCAAACGTGCCCTCGGCCTGCAAAATCAGATAACCCACGCCACTGGCCGAGCCGAGGTATTCGCCCACGACTGCGCCGACGAACGCCAGGCCCACCGAGGTATGCAAGCTGGAAAACACCCAGCTCGTTGCCGAAGGCAGGTACACATGGCGCAGCAATTGACGGCGGCCTGCGCCAAGCATACGCGCGTTATCCAACAACGTCGGACTGACCTCGCGCACGCCTTGGTAGACGTTGAAGAACACGATGAAGAACACCAGCGTCACTGCCAGCGCGACCTTCGACCAGATCCCCAGGCCAAACCACATCCCGAAAATCGGCGCGAGAATCACGCGCGGCATCGAGTTGGCAGCCTTGATGTACGGATCAAGAATGGCACTGGCGGTATTCGACAGCCCCAGCCACAGCCCGAAACCCAAACCCGATATCGTGCCAATGAAAAACGCCAGCACGGTTTCCGAGAGCGTCACCCACAAATGGCGATAGATATCAGCGTCGGTAATGAACCATGCCCAGATGCGCTTGGAGACCTCGAGCGGTTGGCCAAAAAAGAATGCAACCTTGGGATCCAGCGATACGACGTACCACACGACGAGAATGACGGCCAGCAGCAACAGCTGCCAAAAGCGCAGGCTGAACGACGAGCCCGGTTTAGACAATTTCGACATATCAGGCTCGCTTTTGCTGGGCATAGCCCTTCAGAACTTCTTCACGCAACACGCCCCAGATCGCGGCGTGCAACTCCACAAAGCGCGGATGGGTACGCACTTCGGCCACGTCGCGCGGACGCGGCAGATCAATGGCGAACTCACCGATGGGATGCGTGCCCGGCCCCGCCGATAGCACCACCACCCGATCGCTCATCGCGATGGCTTCGTCCAGATCGTGCGTGATGAACAGCACGGCTTTGCGCTTGGCCATCCACAAATCGAGCACCTCGTTTTCCATCAACTGACGCGTCTGGATATCGAGTGCCGAAAAGGGTTCGTCCATCAAGATGATGTCGGGATCGCGAATCAGCGTTTGCGCCAGCATGGCGCGCTTGCGCATACCACCCGACATCTGGTGCGGATAACGTTCCTCGAAGCCGCCCAGGCCCACGCGCCGCATCCAATCACGGCCACGCTCCAGCGCCTCGGCGCGGTCTACACCTGCAAACTCCAAGCCGGCGATGACATTTTCCAAGGCGCTGCGCCACGGCAACAGCGCCTCGCCCTGAAACATGTAGCCGGCACGAGTATTGATGCCCTGCAAGGGTTGCCCGAAGACTTTGACCTGCCCCGACGACGGGCGCAACAAACCCGCCCCCACGTTCAGCAGGGTGGATTTGCCGCAGCCCGTAGGCCCCACGACCGAGACGAACTCGCCCGGTGCGATAGCCAAGGTCGTGTCCTGCACAGCGGTATAGCGTTTGTCTGCGCCATCGCGGGACACGAAGGTGCAAGTGATGTGGTCGAGTAAAAGTGCGGCGTCAGCCATTGGGGTATTTCTGGTTAGCACGTTGGGTAAATTCGTTGGTCCAGGCCTTCGACGGATCGATCTTGGAGGCGTCGAAACCCTTGACGTAGGCGGCCAATGCCTTCGTAGCGGTAGCGGCACCGTCCTCGGGAATCACGCCATCAGGCGAGAAGCCTTCTTTACTCTTTTCGAGCGCCGCCTTGTACACGTCGGGCTCTCCCAACAGATACTGGGTCGGCACCGTCTTGGCGATCTCATCGGCGCTGGCTTGCTGGAGCCATTTGTCGGCGCGCACGATCGCATTGGTCAATGCCTGCGTCGTGTTGGGATTTTCATCGAGAAAGACTTGCGGGGCATACAAGCTGCCCGCAGGCATGTTGCCGCCAAAGATAGCCTGGGTGTCTTTCAATGTGCGAGTATCGACGATGATGTCCATATCGCCGGCCAATGCGAGCATCGACACCACGGGGTCTGTATTGGACATCGCATCGATCTGGCCGCTGCGCAAAGCCGTCACTGCCCCCGCGCCAGCCCCGACGCCGATGAACGACACATCGCTATCGGTCAAGCCGTGTTGCGCCAGGAAGAAGCTGACCACCATGTTCGTCGACGAGCCAGGCGCGGTCACACCGATTTTCTTGCCTTTCAGATCGGCCGGGCTCTTGTAGTTGGGCACAGTCTTTTTCGAGACCCCGAAACCGATCATGGGTGCGCGTCCCTGCAGCGCAAAGGCACGATAGAACTGCCCCTTGGACTGCATGTGCAGCGTGTGCTCAAAGGCACCGGACACCACATCGGCGCTACCGCCCACGACGGCCTGCAGGGCCTTGGAGCCGCCGGCAAAGTCTGCAATCTTGACATCCAGGCCTTCGTCTTTGAAGTAGCCCTTGATCTCGGCAATACTGAGCGGCAGGTAGTAAATCAGGGGCTTGCCGCCCACGGCGATCTGCACGCTCGTTTTTTCTAATTTCTGGGCCCGCACAATGGCTGGCGCCATGCTCATCGCACCGGCCGCACCGGCCAGTTTGAGTAAATCACGACGAGTGATTGACATGGAGGGTCTCCTTTGCCGCTACGCGGCCTGTGTGTCCATTGCGGCCTGACTGGCCGTCACGTAATCATTATGCAGGGCCAAAACCGGGGCTCGGACGCGACCATGCCGATCACGCCAGCGAACACCTTGTTCGACCATCGCCGCAGCATCATACATCGGGAGCTATGCCGACTTGCGCTCCATCAGCGCCCAGGCGATCGTCCCCGCGTCGACATATTCCAGCTCGCTGCCGGCCGGCACACCACGTGCCAGACGGGTGACCTTGAGACCCTTGTCGGCCAGGACCTCGTTCAGGAAATGCGCGGTCGTGTCGCCTTCGGCCGTGAAATTGGTGGCCAGGATGACCTCCTGTACCACCCCGTCGGAGACCCGTTCGAGCAAACGATCGAAATCCAGCTCGCGAGGGCCAATGCCCTCAAGCGGCGCCACACGGCCCATCAACACATAGTACAAACCACGATAACCGTGACTGGCCTCGATCATATTTTGATCGGCCGGCGTTTCGACAATGCAGAGTAACGACGGATCGCGTTTGGGATTGGCACAGGTGGCGCAGATCTCGTCCTCGGTAAAGCTGTTGCAGCGCGCGCAATGACGCAGATTCTGCACAGCTCCTGCCAAGGCCCTGCCCAGCATATCGGCCCCCTGCAGGTCGTGCTGCATGAGGTGATAAGCCATCCGCCGGGCCGAACGCACACCGACGCCGGGCAGGCGGCGCAGCGCCTCGATCAACGAGACCAGCGGCTCAGGTTCAGGCAGTTGAGGATCCATCTCGGCCACAGAAACAACGAAAAGAAACGACGAAAAGCGGCAATCAGGCGCGCAAAAAATACGCACCCGCTCACCTGACAGGGTTAAAACGGCAGCTTCATTCCCGGCGGCAAGGGCATACCGGCCGTCACGCCGGCCATTTTTTCTTGCGCAGTGGCTTCGGCCTTGCGCAGCGCGTCGTTGAACGCCGCTGCTACGAGGTCCTCGAGCATGTCTTTATCGTCGGCCAACAGGCTCGGATCGATCTCGACACGCTTGACGTCGTGGCGGCAAGTCATGGAAACCTTGACCAGGCCACCGCCCGAAGCGCCATCGACGACGATGTCGGCCAGCGCGTCCTGGGCTTTTTTCATGTTTTCCTGCATCTGCTGCGCTTGGCGCATCAGACCAGCCAGTTGTCCTTTCATCATGATGGGAACGTCCTTGAATAGGGATAAAAATTTAACAGGTGTTTGGGTTCAAGAAGAGAACGACGACCTATTTACATTGATCATGCACGGGGTTCGACGGCCCGCACCGCGCTGACACGACCGCCGAAATCGGCTTTCAATGCCAGCACAAAGGGGTTGGCGTCTACTGCTTCCTCGGCCGCTTGTTGGCGCGCTGCTTTCTCGATCTGCGCCACGGCGTGGGCCGTGCCGTCGCCCGTCGCCCCGACCTCGATTTCCAAGCGCAGCCCTTGGCCGAAATGTTCGCATAGTACGGTTTGCAGACGCACGCGGCTTTCGCTTTCCGCCAGCGTTTTCACTGCGACGCGCAGTACGACGGCATCGCCCTGCACGCCCGACCATTCGCTTTGCCGAGCCAATTCCGCCGCCAGGCCGGTCACCGGTAATTTCGCCGCCAACGCCGGCCATTCGGTGGCCGACATATTGTTCAGGCTGGCGCCAGGCTGACGGGAGCGACGAGGCGGCGGTGCGGCAGGCCGGCGTGGCGCAGGCGCCAGGTCGGCCACCGGTGCTGATGTGGCCAGCGTCTCGAACTCATCGTCCGGATCGGCGGTGAACTCGGAGGCGGGCATGTAACCGCCCTCGGCCTCGTCCGGAATGTCTTCGTCCACCCAGGCTGGCGGCTCATCCGGGCGCTGCAGCGAGGCCTTGGCCTGCGTGTGAGCCGAGGACGGCGTCACTGCCAACGCAGCCGCGTGCGCCGCTTTGGCATCCGAGGCCGGGGCAGAGTCAGGCGTCGACGCGCTGCCCTGAGCTGATGGGGTCGCCACGTCCTGAGATTGAGTTTGAGCGGAATCCAGCGCTGGATCCGCGGCCGCAGGCAAGTCCTCCCACGGCGGAATGTCTTGTTCTGCGCGAATCGCAGCCGGCTGTGCCCCAGGCGTGGGAACCTGCTGTGCAGCAGCGCCCGTCGGAGCCGCCGGTGCGGAGGCAGTCTGAGTGCCGACCTGCGCAGACGGGGCCGCAGCAGGCTGACTCGGTGCTGAGGGTAGCGCGGCAGCACCAGACGACGCTGCAGGGGCCGGTGTAGCAGCACCAGGCGATACCGCAGGGGCCGGTGCGGCGGCGCCAGAAGCCGTGCTCAGTGCCGCACCTGATGCATCAGTATTCGATGTTGCGGCAGCTCCCTGCGCTACATCAACGGCCGGCTGTTCTGAACCAGTCGACACGGCGGCGCGAGGTGACTCCTGCACCGCGGTACTTGCCGCGACGGGCACTGAAGCGGCCTGCTGTGCTGCAGTGACGGCCCCCGAGGCGGTAGCAGATACTCCGCCCGCCGCTGGCGCAGGAGCCTGTAATGCCGTCTGCGGCCCTGCCTGCCCGTTCAGCGCCAACATACGCAAACAGGCCATGATGAAGCCCGCATGCTCATCCGGGGCGAGAGAAAGCTCGCTGCGGCTATGCACTGCTACGGAGTAAAACAACTGCACCGCGTCAGGGTGCAATAGGGTCGCCAAGCGTCCGATATCCCCAGCGAGGGGGTCCTCGGCCGGGGTCGCGCCAGGCACACGCTGCTCGATGGCGACACGCGATAGCAGCACCGCCAGATCGGCCAGCGCGCCCGCATAGGACAAGCCGCGCGTCGACAGTTCCTCGGCCACCGCCAGGACGCCTGTGGCCTCGCCCGCCGACAACGCCTCGAGCAGACGCACCAAATGGCGTTGATCGATCGTGCCCAGCATGCCGCGCACGGCATCCTCGGTCAGATTGCCCGCGCTGTAGGCGATCGCCTGGTCCGTCAGCGACAAGGCGTCGCGCATCGACCCGCCCGCCGCCTGTGCAATCAGGCGCAAGGCCGGTAACTCATTGCCGATGGACTCGTCTGCCAGCACCGCCTGCAAATGACCGACGATGGCGTCAGGCGGCATTTGTTTCAGGTTGAATTGCAGGCAGCGCGACAGCACCGTGACCGGGATTTTCTGCGGATCCGTCGTCGCCAGGATGAATTTCACATGGGGCGGCGGCTCTTCGAGCGTTTTCAGCATGGCGTTGAACGCATGCCCAGTCAACATGTGGACTTCGTCGATCATGTAGACCTTGTAACGGCCCGCGCCAGGCGCGTACACCGCCTGCTCGAGCAGCTGGGTCATTTCCTCGACGCCGCGGTTCGACGCCGCATCGAGTTCCAGGTAATCCACAAAGCGGCCGGCATCGATCTCGGTACACGCACGGCATTGGCCGCAGGGTCGAGAGGTAATGCCGGTTTCGCAATTCAGCGATTTCGCCAAAATGCGCGACAAGGTCGTTTTGCCTACGCCACGCGTGCCGGTGAACAGCCAGGCGTGATGCAGGCGCTGAGAGTCGAGCGCATGGGTCAGCGCGCGCACCACGTGGTCCTGGCCTACCAGGGTATCGAACGAACGTGGGCGCCACTTGCGGGCCAGTACCAGATAAGTCATGGTCGGATTGTAGAGCCAGTTATGCGCGCCTGCGCGCCCAAAAACAAAATGCCCCCCCACGCCGCGCCTTCGGCTTGCTGCCCCCAAGGGGCGTTTTTATCTTGGGGCGGCCCGGCGATAAAAAAGGGCGCCGCAACCAGCGCGCGAATTGCCCTGATGCTGACAATTCGTTCCGATTACGGCGCCCCCTTGGGGAAACCGGTTGACGAGCCTTACTCCGGCACTGATCCTAAACGACTATGGCTGCTTCGTTCCCGACCTGACCAGGTTCACCGCCGAACCATGCGAAGGGGCCCGTCAAATGAGATTCTAGCAGAGCGGCCGTGAGGCCGCTTGCTCGAAGCTCATTTGGCGGGCCCCGGGGGGCCTGTATGGGGGGCTCCCTCCCCGGCCCTCCCTCCGAGAGGGAGGGGGTGGGGTGTCTGGTGGTTGGGGGATGGTTCTTTTGGACAGGTTTAATTCTTTGCCTGTATTTGCCTTCAGATCATTTTGTGTTTTTTGTCTCGACTTATAAATCTATCCATAGCGCTGCTCTGGGGAAATATAGGACTGATCTGGCGGGGCGGGAGTCTAGGGCTGTGACTTGAGTGCAGTAGCGCAAAAGTTGGTCCGCGTGGCGTTGGCGCATGCGGGTGGCGAAATGTTCGGTGGGCTCGCCGGTGTGGGGGCGGGCGGTCTTGTAGTCGACGATGAGCCAGCCGTCTTCGGTGCTGAGGGCCAGATCGATGACGGACACGCGGCCGGTGGCGTCGATGAGGGGCCATTCGCGGCGGGCGGAGGATTGGGAGAGCAACCAGCGGCCCCGGTCGTGATCCAGCGTCGCCAGTAATGTATCCAAGACGGCATGCGCGGCGTCGGGGGCCAATGCGGATGGCAGGCCCGCGCGAGTCAGCTGCTTTTGCATGACGGGCAAATAAGCGCGCAGCGCCTCGGCGGGCCATTGGGCCAGGCCGTCTTGACCGATACGGGCTAACCAAGCATGGGCAAGCGTACCGATCGCGGCATCGTGCACCGTGTCCAGTTGCCAAGCAGGGTGCTCTACGCCCTGCCCCTGGATGACGTTTTGCGCGGCCAACCCAAAATTCGCCCTGTTGACCAACGATCGCTGGGCACGCAACAGATCAATCGCCTGGTCAGTGATACGACGTAACGGCTCGCCGGCATATTGCGCCGTCGCACCGTCATCCAAGGCGGCGGTATCCTGCCAATCCGATGGAGGCGATTTTTGATCTGCGGGCAGCCAATCCCACAACCGCCCCAACAAGCTGTTTGCCGCTGGCGGCTTGGATTGCCCTGTCGCAGGATCGACCGCAACATTTCCTACGAGATGCAGACGGTGGCGCGCGCGTGTCGCCGCTACGTACAGCAATCGATCGGTTTCGTAGGCCGCACGGCGCTTTTCACGCAGGGTCAAATACCGCGATACTGGATCGGCTTCTTTGTCTGCACGAGGCTTGACCGGGCCGAATAGCACGCGTTCATGACTTTGTTCAAAACTGACCAGGGGCGCGCGCTCGGCGCGCGGGGACTTGTGCAGGCCGTACAAAATCACCGTATCGAACTGCAGCCCCTTGGACTTGTGCATGGTCATGATTTCGACCACGTTGCTGTCGTCGGCGCCGCCCTCCGGCGCGGCATAGAGTCTGGCCAGCGCGGTGTCCAACTGTGCCGGATCCAGCCCGCCATGAGGCGCCAGGCGTTCGATCAAGACGAATAAGCTTTCTGCATCCTCGGCCGCGCTGGCACTGGCGTACAAAGCGGCACCGCCCAAGCGTTGCCAGAGAGACTCCAGCCACGCAGCCAAGGGCATCGCGCCACTCGCATTCGTCGCATCCAGCAAAATGGCGCTGACGTGAGCCAAACGCGCATATTCGTCTGCGGTCAAACGCTGTTGTGCCAGACATTGCGCGGGCGCCTGCTGCGGCGCCGACTGCGGTTCGTCCCACAATGACAAACTTTGGCCTCGGGGCAATGCCGAAGCGTCTTTCGCCTCGTTGGCCACATGCAGCGCCGAGGACAGCAGCGTAGGCACAGGCGTCATCAAGTCATGCCCAAACAAGGCATGCATGCTATTTAACGTCAGCCCGCACCACGGCGCGCGCAATACCGATAGCCAGGCCAAGCGATCTGCCGGATGAGACAACGCACGCAGCAACTGAACCAAATCCGACACGACCTGACGCTGCCCCAACGGCACGAGATCCACGGCGCGGCAAGCAATGCCAGCCTGAGTCAAGCGGCGCACCAACTGCCCCAAATGGCCTCGCGCCCGCACCAAGATAGCGACGGGATGCCGGCTCGCGGGATCGCGGTCCTGCAGCGCTTGCTTGACCAATTGCACGGTCAACGCCTCGGCCGCCTGGTCAGCCTCGCTCGCACCTGATGTACTAAATGCCCCGTGGAAACGAACGGGTTCGCCAGGCAACGACGGATTGAATGCGGCCGAGTCGGTATAGGCGATGGCTCCGGCCGCAGCATCATTGCGCGCAGGCAGCAAGCCACGGAACGTCGCATTGACCCACTCGACCACGCCAGCTTGTGAGCGGAAATTATCGGTCAGCTGCAGGAACTCTGGCGCGATTTCACCGATGCCGACCTCCGCCGCTTGCAGGAACAATCCTACCTCTGCCTTGCGGAAACGGTAGATGGACTGCATCGGATCGCCCACCAAGAACAGCGTTCGCCCATCCCCCGGCTGCCATCCAGATGTCAACGTGGCGAGCAAATGAATCTGCGTCGAACTGGTGTCTTGAAACTCGTCAATCAACAGATGACGTATCGACGCATCCAGCTTCAACAGCAACTCACCGGGATCATCAGCGGACCCCAAGGCATGGGAGGCACGCTGCGCGATCTCGATGAAGTCCACTTCACGGGTTTCGGCAAAGCGCAGGTGCAGTTGCGCGACCGCCAGCTTCAGCGTCATCAACTGTGCGCTCAAGACACGCCATTGCTCCTCGCTGAACTCCGCCGGCGGAACTGAATCGACCGCGTCCAGCATCCATACCCAGGAGGCTTGGGGATCGGCCGCATCAAGCCATCGCGTAAATGCCTCTTTGTGTTCGCATTTTGGCGGGAAACCCAGTTTCTTGTTGACACCTCGCGCGCTGCGCAACGCGCCGGCGGACGTCAACAATAAATGGCGTACGGCTTTCCAATGCCCGAGCCACTCGGCATCGGGCATCAACGGCTCGTCCCAATCACGCAGCGCGGCCAAGGCATGGGCGGGGTCTTCTTCATCCAACGCCGCAACGGCCATCCGTGCAGGCCAGCACAACGCATCCTCCCAGCCCAACGGCATGGCCTGTGCCAAGGCGTCCAGGTCCTCGCCTATGGCTTCGGCCAATGCGTCCTGCAGGGCCGTGCGATCACTGCCGTGCGCTAATAACGGCAGCCATTGATCACGCTGTCCAAGCATCGCCGCAATCGCTTCTACAGCAGCCTGCGTATCGACATCCAGGTGCTTTAACAAGGTACGCACGGCGTCGAAATCATCGACCAACGCCAATGTCGCCCGCGCGGCCGCCTCATAATGGGCCTGGGCATTGTCCGCGATATCCGGCATGCCGCCCAACTCCGACAACCACGGCATCCCGCGCACCAGGCCCGCGCAAAACGAGTCGATAGTACGAATCGACAAACGCGCCGGATGCTGCAACAGTTTCCAACCCAGGGCCTCGTCACGCGCCAGCGCCTCGCGCGCCAACTGCCAACTACGCTGACCATGTTCGGTCTCGGGCATGGGGCCATTGCCGTCCCGCAATTTACTCAATACGCGGGCGTGCATTTCCGACGCGGCCTTGCGCGTGAATGTAATGGCGACGATTTCCTCGGGCCGATTGACCGTCGCCAGCAACGCCAGAATACGATCCGTCAGCAATTCGGTTTTGCCCGAGCCCGCAGGGGCTTGCACCAGATACGATGCGGCAGGGTCCAACGCACGAGCGCGTGCGAGATGATCAGAGGGTTGACGAACAGCGCTACTCATTCTGCGTCATCCTCGTCTTCCAAGTGCAATCTCAGGAATGGCATGGCATCACAGTATTTCAAATCGTCCTGGCGATAGACCACGTTTGCGGCGTATCCCTGCGCATACTCATCGGCCAATCCCTCTACTGCCCCACGCCAGCGATGCAGGATATCTCCCCAAGCCTGCCCCTCGAAAGCCTTGCTCTTTTCAATCGCCGTCACGCCTGCCATGCCTAGATCCGTGTCCGTCAATCCGCTCGCTACGACTTGACGCGCATGCACTTGCGCCAATACCAATGCCGCCACATCCGCATCGGGGGTATCGCCCGACAGCACTGAGGCATAGAACGGCAACTGCAAGTTCACAGGGCGCACGCGCGCCCAATCCGACTCTGGATTCCCCGGAGACATGCCGGTTTTGTAGTCGACGATCACGGCTCTGCCGTCAGGCAGGCGATCCAATCGGTCCAATCGCACCGTCAATGCCAACGGTCCACGCGACCAATGATGGGTTTCCTCGACCTGGGCGACCTCGAATGGCATACGTTGCGCTTCGACATCAAACCATCCCGCCAAGACTGCCCGTCCGCGCTCGCACTCCAATTCACGCAATGCAGGCGGATAGGTTTTCAACTCGGTACTGGCAGCCTCGTCAATGGCTTGCTCGATCAGCGCGGGCAGACGTCCCTCTCCCATGGCCGCGTGCAAATCCTCTTGACTGGAGAACATGCGCCATACCAACTCTAGTGCGCGATGCAGGAACTGCCCTCGTACATTCTGATTCGCCATATCGGCATAATCAGCCAGCGCTCGGCCGCCCAGACGATGCCGGACAAAGGCCCACAACGGATTACGAGCCTGGGTGTCCAACACATCGAGCCCCCCCGTTGCGCCAGCCAGGCGTGCTGACGTCAAAGCAGATGGCTGACCATCGCTCGACGTCAACGGCAATGCCGCGCCGTACTCACCCTCCGATGCGTCCGGCGCCATCGCTGATGCGCCGCCATCATCCGAAGATCGTTGCATCAGGGCGGATGCCCGGCCATCCCTCTGCGCCAATGCTGGCCCTCGGTCATCGTCCAGCACCTGCTGAGGCAACAACGCAGGCGCCGCGGCTACAGGCATCTGCCAATCCATTGACGGAACCTGCGCAATCAGGGGCGATGGCCGCAGCTCGCGCTCGCCATCCAGGTGCGAATGACTCACTACCACCTCGGGCGCACAGCGGCACAGTGCGGCATACATGGATTCCGCCCATTGACGCTCGCGTTCAGGCGTGGCGCGCGGTGCGCCCGCCTGTCGCAACACCACCAGAGGCAACAACGGATTAGGCTGTGGCGTCGCGGGCAGGACGTCATCGGTCAGGCCCAGTATCCACACACCATCCCAATGCCCGCCCTCGGCCTCGAGCAGCCCCAGCACATCCAATCGTGCCGAGGGATCACGCTGAGGTTGAAATGACGAGGCTGCCGCTGCACGCTCCAGCAGACGCACGGCAGCGCGGCCATTCAACTGTCCGGCCGCAGGCGCCAATGCCGCATACCGGCCAAACAAGTCTCCCAACGCGCCCATGACCTGATAGCCCACGCTATCCAACGGCCGCTCTCCCGGAAACCCTAATGCCACCAATGCAGCGCGCATCGCAGGCATCCAGAGATCGCATGTCGCGCGTTCACCGACCTGCCGCCAAATCTCCAACGCCGCAGGCCAAGCGGTCGACAGTGCCGCGCCCTTTCGTGCAAACGGGGCGCTCTCGGCGCTGTTTGTAGTGTTGTTTGCAGCATCCTGGGCAACATCAATGTCCGTGTTGCGAGTCGCGTCCGCAACAACTCGATGAGCCGTCCGCACATTCTCGCTGGCGATATCCCGCTGCCATTGTGCCGCGTCAATACGGCTGAGCCCCTTGCGACGCCAACGTGCATCGATCGTCGCCAGTTTCGCGCCATCGCTACGGTCGCCCGCGCAATGGCCGGCCAACAAGGCCGCGCCCAAGACCGGCGCATCCACCACGTCCGCATGCGCCATATCGGCCAAGGCATGCAACCACGCCAATGCCGCATTGACCGCAGGCCATTCTGTCAACGGCCGCCCCACCGCCACGTTGAATGCATGCCCGCCCTGAGCCAGGGCCTGCCCTACCACACGCCGCGCAAACGGCGACTCGGCCTGCAACTGGGCAGACACAATCGCGTAGCGCCCGGCGGGATGCTCCGCCAATCGCTGCGCCGCCCAAGCGGCAGCCGCCCGCCATTCTCCACCCTGATCATCCGCGCAATACCGTGCCGGCATCGCCGCCTCGGTCTCCGCGTCCTGCAACCACGACAGTTGCGAACCGCCATCCTGAAACGCATCCAGCAATGCCGCAAAACGCGGCGACACATCCGTAAACCCAGCCAACACCAGATAGGGCGGCGCGGCTACCGTCCCCTGCTGCAGCGCATCCAACACACGCGCATAGCCTTGGTTCGCATCCTCTGCATCAATCGCGCGCAACTGCTCGCGATAACGCGCGCGCCACCGTGCAAAACCGCGATACTCGTCCGTATCGGCGCCACTGGGTACCTGCAGATCCCACTCGTCCATCAACGCGTCGGCATCCATGGCCAACGCCGCCGCCTGGGCGACGTCCAGCAATACGCGATCGCCCTCTTCTGATGCAATCGCATCCACCCATACCATTTGCGTCGCAAAGGTATCGAGGCGATGCGCCGGCAGATCGGCGTCCGCGACAAAGGCCAGATCGGCCCCCGCCTCGACCAGCCAGGCGCCCAGTGGCAGCACCCGCGGTAACTCGCTGACTTGCCGTTCACGGCGCAGTTGACCGGCCAGGTCCAGCGTCAAACGACGCGCCAGCCGGTTGTTCACCGTCAGCACCAGCGTCTGCGCGGCCGGCAGGCGGCCAACCTGTTCCAACGAAATAAGGGAGCGGAATTCCGCGTCGTAGTTCATGCGGTTAACAAAAAGCGGCTCATACCGAAATTATCGGAGATCAGAGCCGCTAGGATAACCGCATCAGCCGCGCTAACGGAGATATCAATTCATCACTCTGAGAGGAGGAAAATCCTCCGCCCAGACAAGCGGCCACGAATCAGACCGCAGCACTCGCCCAAACTAGCGGTCTATCGCGCCGCCAGCGCCGTGGTGGCGGCGAGCTTTTTCCAACGCACCGCCTCGCTTTGCACAAACGCCCCCAGGTCCGCCGGTGTACTGGTATGCACCTCGGCGCCTTGCTCGTCGATTTTCTTCACGACTTCGGGGTCATTCAATGCCTGATTCAAGGCTGTATTCAGTTTCTGCACGAGAGCGGCATCCGCCTTGGCCGGCGCAAAAATCGCATACCACTGCGGCACCTCAACACCGGGCACGCCCGCCTCGGCCAGCGTCGGCAGTCCGGGCAGTACCGATGACCGCGTCGGCCCAGCGACGGCCAGCGCGCGGATTTTCTCGGATTTCAGGTGCGGATAGACACTGAACAGACTCGGAAACATGACTTGCGTCGTGCCGGACAAAGTGTCGGTCAACGCCGGCGCCGAGCCCTTGTACGGGATGTCCAGCATATTGGCGCCAGTGGCTTGATTGAACAGTTGCCCGGCCACAGCCGGTGCCGTCCCCGCCCCGGCCGAGGCAAAGGTCAGACTGTCCGGATGATCCTTGCTGTACTTCACCAGACCCGCCACGTCTTTGACATCGATACTGCTGGACACCACCATGATGGTAGGAGAATCCGCCACCCGGCCGATCGGCGTGAAATCCTTGACGGGGTCGTAGTTCAGCTTTTGCAACGCGGGATTGATGCCATGCGTGCCGATATAACCCAGCATCAGCGTATAGCCGTCAGCCGGCTGGCGCGCCACATAATCCGAGGCGATCGCCCCCTGCGCGCCGGGCTTGTTGACCACAATGATCGACTGGCCCAGCAGATCCCCCATTTTTTGCCCCACCACGCGGGCCAAGGCATCATTGCCTCCACCAGCAGCGGTCGGAACCACCAAGGTAATCGCGCGGTCAGGATAATCGGCATACGCTGCGCTCACGCCAAAGGCACAGCACACCGCGGCAGCATACGCCCACTTTTTGCTCGGTAGAAATTTCATTTGTGTCTCCTAGTTTTATCAATTTCATTGCGCGGGCCTGCTCGTATAGCGCCCACATAGCGATGCAGCACTCACACGGATGTTGATCGGCGGCATCCGGCCGCCACGTCGATCACCGCGATGGCTAAGCGGCCTCGCGCTGCAGCAACTGACTGCTTATCTGATACTGGCCGGGCACATACAGCATCCCTTTCATGATCTTGCGTGCCGTGCGCACCAGACCCGCCGCACGTACTAATCCGCTAGACACGTCCAAGGCCACATCGATATCCATCCCGCCCGACGGATGCTCGATACGCACCGTCCGATATCCGTCTTGCACGTCTGGGCCACCGCATAAATGCGCCACCGTACCCGGCATGAAAAATGCACTGGCCACGCCCACCGCCCCGGTTGCCGCATGGGCGCGATGGCATGCATGAGGGGTGAAATAGCGCGACCGGATAGACGCCCTGGTTTCGCCCGGCGCCAGCAACACCGGTTTGGGAATCACACTATCGCTGACATCGCCCAACCCCATGCGCGCCCCAGCCTCCAGGCGAATGCGGGCTATCCGTTCCAACAACGCTGTATTGCTGTCCAATTGCGCCGCCGTCTCGTCTCCACGCAATCCGAAATCTGCGGCCCGCATCAACACCATTGGCATCGCCGCATCGATCAATGTAACCGGCAGGCCCTCTATCGTTTCCAGCCTATGTCCCGTAGGAAAGAGACTCCCAGTGACTGCACCCCATGCGTCCTGGAAATTCAGTCGCACGGGAGCCGCAGTACCAGGAACGCCATCAATACGCGTCTCACCTTCATAGGTAATACGGCCATCCGGTGTTTGCACCACTGCTTCAATCACAGCCCCCGTATTGACGTTGTGGACCCGAACGGCTGTCACGCCATCTCGAGCCGCGATCAGTCCTTCGTCAATAGCAAAAGGCGCAGCACCCGACAGCATGTTGCCGCAATTGGGCCGTGTATCCACCGATGCGCGATCCACAGACACCTGAGCAAACAAGTAATCAATATCGCAATCGGCTCTCGACGAACGCGAGACAATGGCGACTTTGCTGGTCAGGCTATTCCCGCCCCCCAAACCATCGACCTGCAAGGCATGGGGCGAGCCCATCGCGAGCAGCAACAACCTGTCCCGCTCTGCGGGATCGGCGGGCAGCCAATCTCCCAGAAAAAAGGGGCCGCGTGACGTGCCGCCACGCATCAGTACACAGGGGATTACGGTTTCCATGTGTGGCATTCTGCGCCGGCCACGCTACTATGTGAATTGCAACTTATCTATGGATTAATGCATGTCACGCATCAATTTCGATCTGCAGGAATTGCAGGCGTTTGTCGCCGTTGCCGAACGCGCCAGCTTTCGTGCCGCCGCCGAGGACCTGCACCTATCCCAGCCTGCATTAAGCCGACGCATCGAAAAACTGGAGGATCTGCTGGGCGCACGCTTGCTGGAGCGCACCACGCGCCGCGTCTCATTGACAAACGTCGGCCGCGTATTCCTGGAGCGCGCCCGCAGCGCGATAGATGAGTTAGAGCGTGCAGTATTGAGTATCGGAGACTTGGCCGCGCAACGCGGTGGACTGGTCACGGTCGCTTGCGTCCCATCGGTCGCGTATTACTTCCTGCCCTCCGTGATTCGCGCCTACGCCGAGCGCTTTCCCCGTATACGGGTGCGCATCATTGACGAGACCGCGAATACGGTACTCAACAGCATTGTCACTGGCCGCGCAGATTTTGGAATCAGTTTTTTCGGCACGCAGGAACCCGACGTAGATTTCAAAGCAGTATTACGCGAGGATTTCGTGCTGGCGATACGCAACGATCATCCGCTAGCCCGTCGACGCAGCGTATCGTGGGAGGAGCTCTCGGAAGAACGCTTCATGACCGTGGCAAAAGAAAGTGGCAATCGGCTATTGATCGATGATGCGCTGGCCAAAAGCGGCAAACGCACGGTCAGCGCCTTTGAAGTTAGCCACATCATGACATTGCTTGGCATGGTAGAGGCAGGATTAGGCGTCGCCGCCGTGCCTCAATTGGCGATGCCGTTGACCCGTCATGCTACGTTAACCAGCCTCAAACTCGAACATCCCCGCGTGACTCGCACACTCGGTCTCATTGCCCGCCGCGGCCGGCCGTTAGCGCCCGCGGCACAACAGCTCTACAACATGGTTCATCAGGCAGGCAAGATGGCCAAACGCACGCCCGACTCGAAAACCGCAAAAAAGTAAGTCGCACGATGCAAAAAACCCTCCAGGGAGGGTTTTTCTGAAGCAATGAGTTCGTTAGAGAACTCGAATCTTCCTGGCTTGGGGGCCCTTTGCTCCTTGAGCAGCTTCGTAGGAGACACGCTGGTTTTCATCCAACGACTTATAGCCTTCGCTTTCAATGTCGGAGAAATGGGCAAATAGATCTTTGCCGCCGTTCTCGGGCATGATGAAGCCAAAGCCTTTTTCAGAGTTGAACCACTTGACGATACCGGTTTCCATAACACTTCCTTATATAAGTAACGTTCGGGCGTCGGCCCAAACAGACGATCAAGGAAGGATTGAGGACAATGATGACACGGTAGTCGCGCCTGACCGCACAACGATCACGACACTTGAAGATCCCTGCCACTATGAGTGGCCCGGGACGAGAAGTCAATCAAAGTTTCAACTGAGTGCATTACTGGTACTGAATTCTTGAACCATGCCGAGTTTAGGCATGTCAAACAGAGACGAATTTCGACCACCACGCCTCATTTCATCCAACACCCATGGAATATGCCCGCATTGTGGCACACTGCGGACACGCAAGTGGCGTAAACCCCCGGCACGGGCTCCAAGTGCGACAAAGAGGTATCCACGTATGGGCCTGAATATCAAATCAATCATGGAGCGACTACCACATCGCTACCCCATGCTCCTGATTGATCGTGTGATTGAGATCATTCCTCAGCACAAAATCACCGCAATCAAGAATGTATCGACCAACGACCCCTTCATGGCCGTGGGGCAACACATGCCTGTCACGCTCATTGTCGAAGCCATGGCGCAGTCGGCCGCGCTGTTCTCCTTTGCCGACGAAGGAACAGAAAGCCGGCCAGAACAAGGGAAAGCGGTCTACTATTTTTTAGGGATTGATGACGCGAGTTTCTTAATACCTGTAGTCCCCGGGGATCAACTGCGTATCGAAGTCCAAGCGGTTCGACTCAGCCGCGCCATTTGCAAATACCGAGGTCAAGCATTTGTCGAGGACAAACTCGTCGCCGAGGCCACCATTCTGTGCGCCATCCGCAATTCGCCAGAATAACTCTCATGAGATGAGCCCGTGGCGCAACTGTGGCTGCTCCACAGGCTCATTCGGTTCGATTCAGCGACTGATGACTTCGCTGTCCTCCAAGACGATACGATAACGATCGCGCAGGTCCAGGACATAAGTGAAATTCGATGTACCACTGGCGGTCTTGTCGCGCGCAGGGCTGGATACCTTGTAGTCAAAAATCCCGCCAACCATGCACAGCTGGTCCTGGCATTTCGCTTGCAATGAATTTTGGTCTACGACAAAACGCCGGATAGGCCATCGACGGAAATATGCCTCTTTATCGGCCAGGATCTCCGACTTCGGGCGCTTTTTCTTGAAATAATCAACGTTCTCCGCGTAAAACTCGCGCGTGAAATTCATCGCTTCTTCGTTGGTCCCGCTGCCCGCCTGAATCATCAACGCCGCAACATTAATCGCACGCTGCTCATCGCTCATGGCGGCAGGCGGCGTAGCACCGCCTTGCTGCTGATACGGATTGGCAGGAGCAGTCGTTACGGGCTGCGAAATGGAGTCAGCACCTCGCCCGGGTGTTTGAGCGGGCACGGCCGTCGGCGCCACAGCCGCGGCCCCTGCCGGTGCCAGACTTTGCACACCTCCTCCCGATTCACGCGGCTGCGGTTCCGCGCTCACCACCTGCACGTTATCGGTACGGTTAATACCGTATTTTGCTATCTCGGTTGGCTTGAAGAAATACATCTCCTTAGCCGGCGTACTGAACATAATGCCGAGCACATCCGCTGACACACCATATTTTGGCAACGTGGCAACAATATCCGACACACCAAACTGGGCCTCTTCGCCCGACAATTCCGGTGCGGATATCTGATGCACACCCAAACGTCCTGCGGCAATACGCTGCTTACCAGCAAAGAACACAAACGAACACGCCGAGGCGCAATAGCTGTCTTTCGGAATATAGGTATTCAAGCCGCGCTCGTAGACCTCTTCGGCGACCACCAGACCGATGTGCACCAGTCCGCCACCATTGTTCTGCAACACAATAGTGGAAATCGTCGGATGCTCACGCAGCGCTTTCTTTAGATTCAGCATGTCGTTGGCGCCGACACCTGAGTGATAAATCAACAAACTGGGCTCGCTCGGCAGAAAGACGAACGGCCCATACTGCTCAATATCATCAGGCAGTTGCTGCTGCACGGGCGTCTGCGCTTGTGCTATGGCGCCTGACATGCCCGCCCAAGACATGGCCAGCCCTATCCCCAAAGCCCCAAATTTTGCTTTCAACATCATTGTTTTTTCTTTTTAAAAACACTGGATCACGCTGCTCGCGTGCGTTCCGCATCATCACCGGACTGCTCAGCCCTCACGGCAATGCGCTGTTGGATATCGACCAACAGTGGATCCTTGGCATTCAACACCAAGAAACCCGGTCGAAGTGCGCGACGCCGCTGCTGGTCTTGCGGGCGCAGCATCGTGATGGGGGTATTTTCGAAAAAATCCCGATTACCGCCATCGGCCCACGACTCGGAATAAAGATTGTGCGCGCACACCACATCGAACTGATCCAATTCGATATGGAAATACGTCACTCGCGAGAGCGTCGACTCTCGCACGATGGTGTGCCCATTGACGAGCTGATTGGCCTTGACCAACACATTGTCGATATACAAGTGATGCCACGGCGACAGCACGATATCGTGCGAAGGGACATTGTCTGCCAATGCATGCGCCTTGATACGAACCGGCACAATGGCCTCGCGGTCGGCTTCGGTAAATCGCGGCGAGCGCAGCACATATTGACGCCATCCGATCCACTTGACGGGTCGGTATCCCGTGGAACCCAACACCAAATCCCCGATCTGCAACGCCTCTATCGCCATCGGCCCTTTGGGGGTATCGATCAGCGTGCCTGCAGTAAAACACACCGGTAATGCCGGTGTTTTGCCGTCTGTATCCCGCTCAGGCAGAAAGGCCTCTGGGGGAACCGTATTGGAAAACAATACGTAGCCACCATCAGCATACACAATGTAACCATCCTGGTACGTCGCGACGATCGTGGTCTGAATCTGATCTGTATTGATATCCGTATCAATCGTGAGTTGCTCACCCTGCTCAAAGACACCGTCATCGTTCGCTTCGGTAGCGATGCTGCTTGAGTCACTGGTCGCCAGCACGTTGTACGTACCATCTGCATTTAAATTCAATGCACTGGCATACGAGGTTTCATATGTCGCCATGAGTCGTTTCTCTTTTTTTTGTTAGAAATAGACTAAAACTAAAAAAATAACGACGAATATGTTATGGGATATTACACTTCAAGCACGCGCTTTTTACATTCCCTAACCTGATGGTGCGGGGGATAAACGCCTATGGTACGGGTCGGTCAAGCTGCCTGATCCACTGCACTGCTCGCAGCCTGACTCAGCGCCAAGACCTCGCTGCTCCAGTTATCGTGTCTGCGCTTTATTCAAACGCCGTGCCTCCTCTTCCGCGTACGCTTCCTCATCAGGCTCGTACGATCCTTCATAGAGGCACGAATCGCGGTCCCATGTGCACTTATTGAACAGACGGCTCGTCGTGCGCGTACTCATGCACCCCGCCATCACAACAACAAGACATAACACGACACCACAACGGCCCAACGCTTGAATCGACATATTTCCCAGCCCTAAAAAAGAGTGTTGCAGCCATTGTTATAGCAAGCCTTGGCAACACTCAGCGGACATCCCCCTCGAACAAACCGGGAATACTTGATTTACGGCATCGTCATCGGCACCAGACAAATCGGCATTAGCGCGATACGAATGCTAAAGGACTTCCTTGTCTACATGCTGAACCACCAAATCGATGACACGCGGCGTGTTCTTCGATGCCAGCGCTTCGATGATCGCGCAGTGCTCCTGGTGCAGCGTGTCGCGGCTTTCCGGCACAAAGCCGTAGATTCTCCAGGCCTGTGTCCATAGTTGATGGATCTGCCTCTGCATGGCGGACAGGATAGGATTGCCAGCCAACTCGGCGACTTTGGCCTCAAAACTCAAATCCAGACCGGCGTTGTCTTCGAATTCTCCTTTTGCCGTCTGGTCCTGAGCATTTTCATCGATGAGTTCTTTCAGAGCCCGGATGCTGCCTTTGTTGGCCTTGATCGAATACGCCTCGAAGACCGCGCGCTCAACGGCGGTGCGTGCAGCGATCAACTGCTGCATGAACTCTTTGCTCACCCCTTGTGCCAGCAGCGCATTCAAGTTGTCACCACTGGTGGCAACGGCCTGCTTCTCGACAAAATAGGTGCCGCTGCCCACGCGAGTCTCAATGCGCCCGGCCGCCTCCAGAACCTTGAGCGCCTGACGGATAGACGAACGGCTCACGGAAAAACTCTCGGAGAGTTCTCGCTCGGAGGGCAGTTTGTCTCCAATCTGGAATTGGCCGCTATTCAGCAGGCTCTCAAGCTGCTGGCACACCTCTTGAAAAATGTCTGTGCGCTTGATGGGAAGCATTGAAAAACGAGGCTTGCTCATGGGGGCTCGATGCCGGACATCCAAAAATAAGGGACTCGGAACTTTACCATTCTTCAGCCAAATGGTCCGTCCACTTTCTCGTACATCGCTTTTATTTCCCCATCAATTGGGGTAAATCTGGATAAATTGGATAGTTGTCAGACCACTTTTAGTCGGATAGCATACCAATCATCCCAAGTCTTACCCGCGGCATGGTGCTGCGCGCGCAGGGCGAAACCAGGAGACAGCAGCAATGTACAGAAGCAATTTTGAGCCCGGCTCCACCCGCTGGGCGGTGCGGCGCAGCCAGTGGCGCAGCATGGGCATCCGTGAGGAGGACATGGAGAAACCCAAGATCGCCATCATCAACACCTCGAACAAACTCTCCTGCTGCTATGTCCACCTGGACGCCATCAGTGCTCTGGTCCAACAAGCCATCCGCGATGCCGGCGGGCTGGCCTTTGAAGTGCGCACGGTTGCCCCCAGCGATTTCGTCACCAGCGCGGGGAAAAAGGCTCGTTACCTCATGCCGACCCGCGATCTGATGGTCAACGAGGTGGAATGCATGATGGAGGGCGCGGTGCTGGACGGCATGATCTGTCTGTCGTCCTGCGACAAAACCACACCCGCGCACCTCATGGCGGCAGCGCGCCTGGACGTCCCTTCCCTGCTCTTGACCTGTGGTTACCAGATCGGCGGCAAGTGCTCGAACGAGAAATTCGAGGATCAGTTCTTCGACATCGACGACGTTTACGAGCAGATCGGCGCACTGGCGACCCGCACGATCACACTCAAGGACCTGACCGATATGACGGATGTGGCGATCCAGTCCCCCGGCGTCTGTGCCGGCCTGGGCACCGCCAACTCCATGCATATCGTCGCGGAAGCCATGGGCATGACGTTGCCCGGCAACTCTCCCATCTGGGCCAACGGCCGCCGCCTGAACGAATACGCACAAGCCGCGGGCCGCCAGATCGTCGAACTGACCCGCCACGGCGTCTCGGCGCGCAAGATCATTACCGAAGAAGCCATCCGCAATGCCGTCATGATGGTGCTGGCCGTTGGAGGTTCAGTCAACACGGTGCGTCACATTGCCGCCATCGCCACAGAAGCCGAACTGCCGCTGGACGTCGTAAAGCTGTATGAACACTACGGCAAGTCCATCAAGCTGCTGACGGCCGTCCGTCCCAATGGCCCGTTCCGCACCGAAGACCTGGAAGCTGCCGGTGGTACGCCCGCCGTCATGAGCCAGCTGCGCGACCATCTGCATCTCGACGCACTCACCGTGACGCGCCAGACCGTAGGCGAGAACATCCGCGACGCACGCGTCAAAGACAGCAAGATCATCCGTTCCCTGGCCGATCCGGTCAGCCTGCGGCCCGGTGTCGGCATTCTGCGCGGCAATCTGGCACCCAATGGAGCCATCGTGAAATTGTCTGCCGTGCCTGGCGAACGCGCTGAGTTCTCAGGTCCCGCCAATATCTACGAAGGCGAGGACGAAGCCATCGCGGCCCTGGGCGAAGGCCTGATCAATAAGGGCGACGTGATCGTCTTGCGAAACATGGGCCCCAGCGGTGGCCCCGGCACAGTATTCGCCTGCAGCTTTGTGGCAGCCCTCAATGGCGCCGGCATCGCCGAATACGTAGCAGTCGTCACCGACGGTGAATTGTCCGGCTTGAACCGAGGCATCATCGTCGGCCAATTGATGCCGGAATCAGCTGCCGGCGGCCCGCTCGCCGTAGTCAGGCAAGGCGAAACCATCCATATCGACTTCGTCAACCGCAAGATCGACATGGGCGTGGCGCAGGACGAGATCGCCCGGCGCCTGAGCGAATGGCGCCCCCGCGAACTCGAACTCGGCGGCGGCAACAACACCTATCTCTTGCAGTACGCCCAACTCGTGCAGCCCATCGAACAGGGCGCGGTGCTCGGCAAACGCAAGGTACACGCACATACCTCTTGATCCCCGGCCAATGCCCTGACCCTGATCAGGGCGCCACACCGGCCAACACATAACAACGGCACACGGAGACAGCCCATCATGTCTACGCAGACAGAGGCACAAAAGTCCAGGAAAGCGGGTCTGGCAGCATTCATCGGCACCGTCCTGGAATGGTATGACTTCATCATCTATGGCACCGCGGCAGCTATCGTACTGAACAAAATTTTCTTTCCGAACAGCGATCCGCTAGTCGGTACCCTCGCCGCTTTCGCAACCTATGCAGTGGGATTTCTCGCTCGCCCACTGGGCGGACTCGTACTCGGCTACCTGGGTGATAAGGTCGGCAGAAAGACCGTTCTGGTACTGACGCTGTTCCTCATGGGCGGCGCCACCACCGCCATCGGTCTATTGCCCGGCTATGACAGCATCGGCCTATGGGCTCCCGCATTGCTGGTGTTGATGCGGCTGATCCAGGGTTTTGGCGCAGGCGGAGAATATGCGGGTGCCGTAGTCTTGTCCGTGGAGCACGCGCAGAAAGGCAAGCGCGGTGCAGCCGGCGCCTGGGCCCCTCTGGGCTTTGCCGCGGCGACGCTGCTCGCCAACGCGGTGTTCTTTTTCTTTCTGAACACCTTGAGCGAAGCGCAATTCATGGCCTGGGGATGGCGCATTCCGTTCTTGCTCGGCGCCGTCTGCGTACTGGTCGGCTACCTGATCCGGCGCAACATCGAGGAACCGCCCGCCTTTGAGAAAGCCCAGCAATCGCAGCAAACAAAGAAGATCGGCCTGCTCTCGGCCATCAAGCATCATCCACGCAGCTTCTTTATCGTCATCGGCTCGCGCATGGGCGAGAACGGCTTTGCCTATCTCTATCCGGTGTTTTGCGTGTCGTACATGGTGACCACGCTCAAGATGGAAAAGTCGATGGCATTGTGGGCCGTCATCATTGCATCGGCTATCCAGCTCGTGACGATTCCGTTCTACGGTGCGCTGTCCGATCGCATCGGCCGCAAGAAAGTCTATCTGGGCGGCATCATTGTCTCTGTGCTGTGGTTGGCGCCCTTTTTCATGCTGCTGGATGTGCAGGCTTTCTGGGCCGTGGTGCTGGGCTTTGCGGTCGGCCTCGGTATCGCCTACCCGGCCATGCTATCGCCACAGGCTGCCTGGTACGCAGAACTCTTCGACACGGAATTCCGGCTGGCAGGTTTCGCCTTTTCACGTGAACTCGGCTCGTTGCTGGCTGGCGGCCTGGCGCCCTTTATCGCGACAGCGCTCTACACCTATTATCAGCATTGGTGGCCTATCGTGGTCTACATGGGCGGTATGGGTATTCTGACCCTGATCGCGCTCGCACTAGGGCCTGAAACTGTGCACAAGAACATCGATTAACGCAGAGGCAGCCGCCGTCAACTGCGGCTCGCACCGATGAAGGAGACAGCATGGACAGCAACAACACTGATTTCCCCGCCTGGCATCTCGAAAGCCGCTACGACGCCGTACCCGACCTGCCCGTCCTGGCAGAGGTCGATGTGCTGGTGGTGGGCGGCGGCGCCGCCGGCGTAGCTGCCGCGACAACGGCTGCCGAACATGGCAAACGCACCTTGGTGATCGAACGCTACGGATTTTTTGGCGGCGCGGCCGTGGCCGGTATGTCAGGGACGATCTGCGGCATGTATCTGGCGAGCGACGCTCACACCGAACCCCGTCAGGTCGTCCAAGGATTCACTGAACGTTTTCGCGCGGAGCTGGCCCGCCGCAACGGCGTCACGGCACCGCAACGCTATGGCAAGACCTGGACCGTGACCCACGATCCGCTTATGTGGAGCGAAACGGCGGATCAACTCGTTGAGGAGGCCGGTGCCAAAACGCTGTTCCATACCAGCGTGACAGGCGTCATCATGGAACAAGACGCTTGCACTGGCGTAGTCATCGAATCGGCCGCAGGGCGCTCTGTCATCCTGGCCAAGCGCATCATCGATGCGTCTGGCGATGCCGCGGTCATTGCGCGCGCTGGTTACGCTTATGTCTTCGGTGACCATGGAAAAATCCAGAATCCGACGATGTTCTTCAGACTCGGCCAGATCGACATGCCACGATTTCTGGCCTATTGGGGCGAAGATACCATCAACCCGCCCAAGGTCAGCGAAGCGATCGAGCAGGCCGACGCTGCTGGCCGCTACGCACTGCCTCGTAAAAAAATCTGGATCTTCCCGACTACCCGGCCTGGCGAATTGCTGGTCAATGCAACCCGGCTGACGGCCCGTGATGGTCATATGCTGAATGTCATCGACCCAGAAGACTTCACCGAGGCCGAAATCACCGGACGCCGCCAAGTCCGTGAATATGCCGCCTTTCTCGCCGACAACATTCCCGGCTGCGAGGCGAGTTACGTCGTCAACACCGGTACGCAAGTCGGTGTGCGCCAGACCCGCAGCATCGTGGGTGTGGAGACATTGACCAACGACGATGTGCTGTCCTGCCGCAAGCGCGACGATGGTATCTGCAAAGTGCCATGGCCGATCGAACTGCACGCGGGTGAAAAACCCAAGCTGCATTGGCTGCTGGATGACTACTACGAAGTGCCCTATCTGGCGCTGGTACCCGAACAAGGCGAAAACCTGATCGTGGCCGGCCGCTGCCTGAGCGCCGAGCACGAGGCGTTGGCCTCGGCACGCGTTACTGCACAGTGCTTCGAGTATGGCCGAGCCGCCGCCGTCGCGGCCATACTGTCGCTGGATAGCGGCCGACGCCTGCGTGATATTCCGGGACAGGAAGTCCGCACGGCCATGCAGGCACTGGGAAGCGCGCTATAAGGGCCAGACGCCGAAAAGACACTCTCGTTTCGGTGTCACAAAGAGCGCCACATCGTGGCTTGTGTGCGCATGATCAGGTATCTACTCCGGCAACGGAACCCCGGCCTCCCATTCGCCCGCCAATTTTTGCCCCACGGCAAGCTGGGCGGGCGTGAGCTGCGACGCGACCTCATTCCTGAACCGCTGATAGTCCTCGCTCGGGTTTCTCTGTGCAGCCAAGAGCGCGCACACATAAGCAAGCACTTGATTTTGCTGAACGCCGTAGCCGCCCAGATAAGCGGCACCTAGCGAATACAGCCCGTTGGCATGGCCTTGTTCTGCTGACTTGCGATACCACATAACGGCCTGAGGGTAATCCTGGGCAACCCCGTTTCCATCTTGATATAGGGTACCGAGGTTGTGTTGCGCGACGGCGTTTCCCTGCTCGGCAGCTTTATGAAACCACGCTGCCGCTTGCTGATCGTCCTGCAAGACGCCGAGTCCGTCGTGGTACATCATCCCCAGATTGGCCTGTGCCTGGGCATTCCCCTGCTCTGCCGCTTTTCGATACCACCCCAGGGCCTGCTGATAGTCTTTCGGGACACCCATGCCTTCTCCATAGATCAGCCCCAGACTACCTTGAGCATCGATATATCCTTGCTCTGCAGCCTTTCTGAACCACACGATGGCTTGTGCATAGTCCTGTGAAACACCGTCGCCATTGGCATACATCACCCCCAGGTTGTACTGACCGTTTGCATAGCCTTGCTCCGCCGATTTACGGAACCATGACACCGCTTGCACATAATCCGATGGCACTCCTTTGCCATTGGTATACATGACTCCCAGTTCGTACTGCGCACGAGCGCTACCTCGCTCCGCGGCTGCGTTGAGCCACTTGAAAGCCTCTCTGTGATCACTTGGTGCCCCTCGCTGACCCGCCAGGTAGCGCAGCCCGACTTCATACTGTGCGTCGACATCCCCGTGGGCAGCCATCTTCCGCAACGCATCAAACGGCAGAGGACTCCACTGAACTTCACTGGCCAACACAGTGGCGGAAAACACGGCATAGACCAGGCCGAGCACAATGGCACGTAGCATCTCGCAAACCCTCTTGTTGATGTAACTTTATATCTTGGTGCGACGGCGAGAAGCGACGGATTTTGGGCGACGCCCTCGCCCAGCGAAAACGCGATACCGCGGCCGAGCCAGCCGCGAAAAGGAAAGCGACCTAGCCTCGCCTTCCGCAACAACCGCCCTCCCGAGCCGTTTTCTTTTGTCTATCGAGTTGATGTGCTGCCAACTCCAACATCGATCGTGCCGTACATCTCCACACTCCCCTCCGTCTGTCCTGCTTCATTCTTATGAGCGCAGCCTGCCAGGCCAACCATCAGCATTGCGACGGCAACAAAGCGGGGAAGGTTTCCAGAAATCATGCGGGCCTCCTAATACTGCTCTGATGCTTCATTCTATGCCATCTCACCCCGGCTCTAGGGCAGCGCTGCTGTCGCGTAGCGCACGACGGTCTCGGTGTACCGATCACTGAACAGTAACCTCACACGCAACAAAAAACCCGCGCCTCATTACGAGAATCGCGGGTCTGATGTGTACTACTTCAACTAATCTTTGGTGCCGACGGCGAGACTCGAACTCGCACAGCTTTCGCCACTACCCCCTCAAGATAGCGTGTCTACCAATTCCACCACGTCGGCTTACCTAATTCCTGGAAAGGTATGTAACCATCCCAGAAAAGTCCGGCATTCTAGCATGAATTCGATGCCTCAGCCAATGAGGTTGAGGCATCGAATGTCGCGCGTTATTGAGCGGGCTTCTGCTCTGCGGGTTGCGCAGGCTTGGCAGGCTCTTCCGAAGGTGCCGGTGCAGCAGGCTTTTCAGCCTCGGGCTTGCTCTCGGCAGGCGTTTGCGCAGCAGGGGCCGGCGTCTCAGCGGCGGGCTTGTCGGCAGGCGCAGCAGGAGCGGCAGGCACGTCAGCAGGCGGTGCAGATTGAGGCTGCGCAGCACCCGGTGCGGCAGGGGCAGACGGCACGGAAGCGTCAGGCTGTGCCGGCGCCGACGATTGCGGCACAGACGAGCCGTTGTTCGAGCCCGGAACTTGCGGGACGGAACGATCAGCCGGGAAATTCTGCATCACGCCGGAGTCGACAGCGCTCGGCGACGATGAGCCCTTGTGGCTGACATAGGCCAGGCCCAAGGTCGTGGCAAAGAACACCACGGCCGCCCACTTGGTCGTGCGCGACAGAAAGTTAGCTGCCCCGGTGGCGCCGAACAGGCTGCCGGCAGACCCGCTGCCGAAAGCCGAACCCATGTCGGCGCCCTTGCCCTGCTGCAGCAGGACCAGGACAATGATCGCCAGGGCGGACAGCACCTGCACGACCAGCAAGATGGTGAGTGTCAAAGACATTAAAGAGACTCCGGAAACTTAGGCTGCGGCAATGCGCAGGAATTCTTCGGCCACCAACGAAGCGCCACCAACCAGCGCGCCATCGATGTCCGGCATAGCAAACAAGGTGGCAGCATTGGCGGCCTTGACGCTGCCGCCGTACAGCACTCGAACCTGCCCCGCCCCCAGGCCACGCAGGGCGATGCGAATCGCGCCGTGGACTTCTTGGGCCTGTTCGGGAGTGGCGCTCAGGCCCGTGCCGATGGCCCACACGGGCTCATAGGCCAGCACCATACGCGACAAGGCATCGACGCCCAGCGCCAGGATCGGCTCGAGTTGACGCTCGATCACACCCAGCGTATTGCCGCCCTCGCGGTCAGCCAGCGATTCGCCGACGCACACCACCGGCGTCAGGCCAGCGTCCAAGGCGGCACGCGCCTTGTCGGCAACGACTTGGTCGGTTTCACCGTGCAGAGTACGGCGCTCGGAATGGCCTGCCAGCGCCAGACGGCAACCGAAGTCTTTCAGCATGGAGCCGGAGACTTCGCCCGTGTAGGCGCCTTTGGAGTGCGCGCTGATGTCTTGCGCACCCCAGGATACTGCGCTGCCGGTCAGGACGGAAGCCGCCTGAGCCAGGTACGGGAACGGCACGCAAACGCCAATTTCGCAGTGCGAAGCCGGATCGGCGGCACGCAGGGCTTCGAGCAGTGCGGCGTTCTCGGCCAGGTTGCCGTGCATCTTCCAGTTGCCCAGCACGAGACGGGCGCGGTTCTCAACAGTGGTCATGGCGCAAAATCGGAATAAGGGCAACCCGGACAAAATCCGGGTCAAACCCAAGATTGTATCCTGTTTACCGGAAATTACGCTGCGCTATGAAAGCGGACGTTACACCGTCAGGATAATTTTGCCGATGTTCTCGCCGGCTTCCATCATGGCATGGGCGGCGGAGGCCTGCTCCAGAGGGAATGTGGCATGAACAATGGGCTTGATACTGCCCTGCTCCAGTAGCGGCCAGGCTCGCGCACGCAACGATTTGGCAATGGCGCCCTTGAATGCCACAGGACGCGGACGCAGCGTGGAACCGGTCAAGGTCAGTCGGCGACGCAAGATCTGGTTGCCATCGACTTCGCTGCGAGCGCCGCCCAGCAAGGCGATCACCACGATACGGCCGTCATCGGCCAAACACTTCATGTCGCGATTGATGTAATCGCCCGCCACCATGTCGAGAATCACGTTGACGCCTGCGCCATCCGTCGCATCACGGACGACTTGTACGAAGTCCTCTGTTTTGTAGTTGATGCCCCTGGCCGCCCCCAGCGCTTCGACAGCGCGAGCGCGGTCGTCACTGCCTACCGTGGCATAGACAGGGTTGCCCATTGCGCGCGCCAGCTGGATCGCCGTAGTGCCGATGCCGCTCGCACCGCCATGCACCAGCAGCGACTCACCCTCTTGCAGCGCGCCGCGGTCAAACACATTGCTCCACACGGTGAAATAGGTTTCGGGCAGGCCGGCGGCTTCGATCTCGGACAGTCCCTTGGGGACAGGCAGGCACTGCACCGCCGGAGCGACGCAATATTCGGCGTAGCCGCCGCCTGCGACCAGCGCGCAGACTTTGTCGCCGATCGCAAATCCGCCAGCGGCCGCGTCGCCGCCTACGATTTCACCGGCGACCTCCAGGCCCGGCAGGTCCGAGGCCCCCGGCGGCGGCGCGTAGTTGCCTTTGCGTTGGAACACGTCGGGGCGATTGACGCCAGCCGCCGCAACCTTGATCAATACCTCGCCCGCGCCGGGCTCCGGCACCGGGCGATCGACCGGAACTAGCACCTCTGGACCACCGGGTTGAGATATTTCTATGGCTCGCATCGTGCGCCTCCTCGATTAAATAGATTATTATTGCGCCCTTTACGGAAGTTCCAAACTGGTTACGCGGCATCAATGTCCGCAGCTTGGACTTTCTAGCTGAGGTATCATCCGCAGCTGCGAAACAGGAAGCGTGGCAGAGTGGTCGATTGCACCGGTCTTGAAAACCGGCAACGGGCAACCGTTCGTGAGTTCGAATCTCACCGCTTCCGCCAAATGCGTTGCACCCATGGCGAAATTGGTAGACGCAAGGGACTTAAAATCCCTCGCCGCAAGGCGTGCCGGTTCGATTCCGGCTGGGTGCACCAATAGCCAAAAAGGCGGCCGAGGCCGCCTTTTTAACGTACTGCAAACGTCCTAATAATTATTTATCGACCTGCATCAGGCTGCTCGTTGCTGCTTTTCCCAGAATGGATGTGCAAGTCGCCCAGCATCGTTCCGGCCGGCAGCACGAAACGCATCACGCCTTCCGATTGACCGGGATTCTCGGCCAGGACCTCCTGACCGTTGACCTCGACTCGCAGACCGGGATCCTTGATCCGTACATCTTGATATTTCAATTTATTGTTAAGCAATGCACGGCATGCTGCTCTGCAACATTTGATAAAGACCTGGTTCTGCCTGATGCGCTACCATGGTGTTCGTCTACAGCCTATTTCTATGCATGGACACATACATCGACAAAATCGGCCAGTTCATTCAAGCCAATCAGGATTGGGCTGGGCCCATCACATTTCTGCTCACACTTGGTGAGTCACTGATCATTGTTGGCCTGGTCATTCCCGCCACGGCGCTGATGCTCTTGACTGGTGGCTTGATCGGGGCGGGTACGCTATCGCCCTGGAACGTATTGGCCTGGGGGATTGCAGGGGCCATCGTGGGCGACGCCCTGTCGTATGGTCTGGGCCGCTGGTTGGGCCCGAGCATGCTGCGCCGCTGGCCGTTCAATACGCAACGCACGGCTGTGGCACGTGCACGCCTGTTTTTCTCGCGTTACGGTTTTGCTTCGGTGCTGATCGGCCGTTTCTTGGGGCCGATACGTTCGACCATTCCGACAGTGGCAGGCATCATGGGCATGAAACACGCCCGTTTTCAGTTGGCGAATGTCTTATCCGCGGTGGTCTGGCTACCTTTGATGCTGGCCCCGGGCTTCATCACGGCGCGCAGCGTCGGCGCGATGCAGGACTCCCAAATGGGGCTGATTATCGGTACCGCAGCGTCCGTCCTGCTAGGTGTCGGGCTATTGGTCGGCTTTATGCGTAAACGTCAGCAACCGGAACGCGCCCGCGCCCGCCGCGGGTGAGCATCGCTCGCCCCTCTTGAACGAATCCAGGGCCTGCTTTACGACACAATGCTGTCCGACGCTCCTGGTGCAAATGGGCACCCTCCCAATCCGCCCATAGAGATAGACAGCGCATTAGGGCCATTCCTGCCCTCTGAGCCGTCTATCGGTTCACATCCTCAGCTATCCGACAACGTACTTTTTATCGCATCGCGCCATTAGCCCGCCGGCGCATCATTTGCATGAGCACCGCCCGCCTGCACCATATCGACGAGAAAATCGGGGTCCGGGTCGCACGGTAGCGTTGCATCATCGGACCGTACGATTTAAAGGTCAGGCAGCTTAATACGAATGGACTCACCTTCGGCGATTTCACTGGCGAGTTCGCACATTTGCGTGAAACGTGGGCACTGGGTTGCGACATCGAAATACGCAGAGTGGCGCGCTTTGTCTTGCCTTTCATGAGAGCCTCTTACTAGGGGAAACAACACGGGTGATTCACACGAGGCAACCGCCGCAATCGGCGCTGCCTGCCCTAAATGCCGCAAAGGTATACGCGGCGCGCTATGGTTATGCCTGCTTCCTCGGCCGTCTATCGGTTTTACGCCATTTACTATCGGAAAAACGCGCTTTTTTATCCCGTCGCGAGGATTGTCCATTAATATGTAAACATTCATTACACATGAGCCCAGATGATCTCGTCTCTATTTTCCCAAGTGCCATTCGAACAGTATCGGATCGTCGATACCGCAGACCCCGATGAGGCGCGACAACAGATAGGTGAGGTACTCAACTCCTATCGACTGAAAGTCAATAGCGGGCGGATTCTCCACAGCCGGCTGGACCTGGTTCCTTGCGGACGTCTGTCATTGCTCAAGAGCAGGCATGGGTACGGGGCGGACATCAGCATTGATCCCGATTGTCACGGCCTGGACGGCTATTACCTGCTCGTGCTACCCACGCAGGGGCACGCGGAGTTTCATTTCGACGGACGCCGCATAGAGGTTTCGCCCAATAAAGCTTTCCTCATCAGCCCCGACAAGCGCTTTTACTTCAGAGTCAGCCACGATTACGAACAAGTCCTGCTGCGTCTGGACCGCCCGGCCATCGCCGACGCCTGGCAACGTCTGACGGGACAAGACCAAGCGCCCGACATCTGCTTCGATGCGGTCATGCCCTTGCATACGGCTGGCTGGCAGGCGCTGATGCCCATGCTGCAATGGGTGGTGCGATGCTCGGGCCTGGGCCTGGGTCAGAACACCACCCAGGCAGCCTTGCTGGCCCAAACCGAGATGCTGGTGGCCACCACTCTGCTACTGCACCAACCACACAGCATGGCAGAGCATCTCTGGCCTGCACCACCGCCCTCCCTGCCCCAGGCCATCCGACGCGCGCAAGCCTATATGCTTGAACATCAGGGCGAACGCCTGCCGGTGGCCATGGTCGCCAGTCATTGCGGCCTGTCAGCCAGGCGCTTGCAAGCCTTGTTCCAGAGTGAATGCGGACAGTCGCCATTGCAATGGCTGCGTATGCAGCGTCTGCAATCGATCCGACAGACCTTGTTGCAAGCCGATGATGCGAGCAACATCAGTGAAATAGCAACACGCTTTGGCTTTACCCACCTGGGCGAGTTTTCGCAGGCGTACCGTCAGGCTTTCGGCGAAACACCCCAACAAACACGCGGCAGATAACCGGATCGGATTATCGGGACGGTCGCATCCGTATTACTCGGCGTCGGACTGCTGGTGGCATTTATGCGCAAGCGTCAGCAGCCGGAACGCACCCGCTCCCGACGCTCCTGAAAGGTTTTAGGAATCCCTGCAGCGGCAACGCCGCTACGCAACGGATCCTCTGGCAGCGCCTGCGCCAGCAACGCTCGGGCGGCAAGCAACCGAGACAGATCTATACCCGTGTGGTATCCCATGCTCTCAAGCATGAAAACCAGATCTTCGGTAACGATGTTGCCCGATGCGCCGGGCGCAAACGGACACCCCCCTAGCCCGCCCAAGCAAGAATCGAAACTGCGGATGCCTTCGGTCAGACCCGCCAGCGCGTTCGCTAGGCCTAGTCCCATCGTATCGTGCAAGTGCAGCTTAGTCAGCTTCGCTCCGATGGCGTCTTGCGTCGCTCGTACGACATCTCGCACCTGTGCAGGGTGGGCGTAGCCCACGGTGTCAGCCAACGCGATTTCGTCGACGCCGGTACGTACGACTGCCTGAGCTACCGACGCGACTCGCGCAGCAGGCACGACACCTTCGAGGGAACATCCAAAGGCCGTCGCCACTGCCGCGTCAATACGCATGGGGCGTGGTTGTTGACGTACCCATTCAACAATGGCGGCCATCATCGCTATCTGTGCGTCAGTACCTTTACCTACATTCGCATGACTATGCGTCTCGCTCACCGAGATGGGAAACGCAAGTACATGCGCTCCCGCCTCGTACGCAGCCATCGCGCCTCTGAGATTGCACGCCAGCGCGCACACCGTCAGGCCTTCGACCTCTAACGCCTGGTGCAGCACAATGCCGGTGTCGGCCATCTGCGGCACCAGTTTGGGTGACACAAAACTGCCGACCTCGATTTCATGCAAGCCCGCCTCAGCCAGTTGCCGTACCCAGCGCACCTTGTCGGCGGTGGGCATCATGCCTTTGGCCATTTGCAGCCCGTCTCGCGGGCCGACTTCGCAAAGCCTGACGTGTTGCGTCATGGATCCATTCTCCTTATTGCACCGAGATACCCGCGCTCTCGATCGTCTTGCGCGCCTTGGCGATGTCCGCTTGAATCAAGTCCGCGAACGCGTCTCTGGACATGGGATTTGTTTCGAGACCTTGTGATGCCAAAGCATCCTTTACGTCTTTACGCGCCAAGAGTTTGTTGAAATCCGTGTTCAGGCGCGACAACACCGCCGCTGGCGTTTTAGCCGGGGCCAACACGCCGTAGAACGTCACTACGTTGAAATTGGGGTAGCCCAATTCCGCGACCGTCGGCACATTCGGCAGTGCGGGATTACGTTTCGGGGAAGTCACCGCCAGTGCTCTCACTTTGCCCGACTGAATCAATGTGGCTGCCGAGGAAATCGACGAGCCGGCAAACTGTAAGTGTCCTCCCATTAAATCAGCCAATGCGGGCGACGATCCCTTGTAGGGAACATGCTGCATTTTGAAGCCCGCCTCGTGTTGCAACATCTCCATGGCGATGTGTACGCCGCCACCGGTTCCGGATGTTCCGTAAGCGATCGTGCCCGGAGATTTTTTGGCGGCAGCGATGACTTCCGGCAACGCTTTATACGGAGACTTATCCGACACTAACAACACCATGGGTGTCGTCGCCACCAGGGCGACAGGCGCCAAGTCCTTGACCGGATCATAGGCAACCTTCATCAACAACGGGATCAACGTGACATTGTCCGATTGGCCGATGACCAAGTCATATCCCTCTGCCGGCGCACGTGCGGCCTCGGCCAAACCCAACGCCGTACCGGCGCCAGGCTTGTTTTCTGGCACGATATCCCAGCCGTTTAATTCGTGAAGCTTGTTTCCCATCAATCTACCGATGTAGTCGGTCCCCCCACCCGGGGTCGAGGGAATAATGATGCGTATCGGTTTGGTGGGATAGTCTTGCGCGTGCACCATGCAAGCAGCCGCCATCGCAGCCACCGCGAACAGTTTGCGGATCATGAGGTTTGTCTCCTTTGTTGTGGACGCTTGCCGTCGCGCCGTATTTGATCGATAGCGCGGCGTGAGCTTCGTTCGACGGTATCAGTCCGTCTCGGTCTCTACACAGGCGCGGTTGCGTGCGCTCATGTAATCACTCCGGATGCGCGCAACGCCTCGATACGCGCGGCATCCAGACCTAGTTCTTGCAGGATCGTCTGCGTATCGCCCCCTTGAGCCGGTGGATCAAAACGCTTGCCCACTTTACGGCCATCGAACTCGATAGGGAGCGCCGCTGTCGAGACCTGACTGCCATCCGGCAATTGCGTATCGAGCAACGCCCCGCCCGCCTTCAAATGCTCATCGTCCAACAGCTCATGAGGCTGGCGTATGGGTCCATACGAGAGATGGGCGGCCTCCAACGCCGCACATAGCTCGTCGGTCTTCCACTTTTTCAGAATAGCCGCAACGCCCGGCACCAACCAAGATCGAGCCGCCTCGCGGTCGACGGCCGTCGCTAGACGAGGATCTGCTGCCCACTCGGATGGCAGGAATTTCTGCGAAAAGCTGCGCCATTGCGCATCGCTGACGACAGCTACGAATACACGGCCATCGGCCGTCTCGAAAATGTCGTAGACGCCCCATGGCGGCTTGCGCTCAGAGGCAAAAGGCTTTGGGGCATGGCCCGTCAATTGATACTGGGCAATGAACTGTGCCACTAGCAACAGGTTATTTTCAAACAAACCCGAACGCACGTGCCTGCCTCGTCCTGTGCGATGACGATCATGCAACGCGGCTAACGCGCCCACCACACCAAACGTTCCACCCAGGATATCGTTGGCCGACGGCGCCACCCGCTGAGGCGCGTCTGTGCCACCGTTGATGTACGCCAGACCGCCCATCATCTGCACGACCTCATCCAATGCGGTACGGTGCTTGTAGGGTCCCGATAAAAAGCCCTTTAGCGAAACATAAATCAGCCCCGGATTCTCGGCAGACAGCGACTCGTAGTCCAGCCCATATTGCGCCAGACTGCCATCACGAAAATTTTCCACCAGCATGTCAGCCTGTAGCGCCAGTTGGCAAACGACGGCTTGACCCTCAGGATGTTTCAGATCAATCGAAAGGCTTTTCTTATTGCGATTGAAAACCGGAAAATAGCCAATGCCGGATCCTTTCAAGCGGCGCGTGCGATCGCCATCGATCGGCTCCACTTTGATGACCTCAGCCCCCAGATCCGCCAATGACAAGCCCGTGGCCGGCCCCATGATCATGTGTGAAAGTTCCAATACCTTAATGCCACGTAGCGGCAGTTCGGCGTGATCCATAAAAGCGGACCCCGGTGCTGCGGTCATTGATGTCTCCTGCTTGCCTGCTGAACAACCCCAAGGCGGCATACGGAAACCATCAGAATGCCGCCACCAACGAATCATCTTTTAATGATCATCGGGGCAGGCGCATCGTGGGTAGCAATCTTTCAGCACGGGGGCATTCTCGTTTCGGAACATCCGGGATAGCCCTGAATGCCGTCCATGCTACGAGCCCGGATCAGGAACACCCAAATGGTTCAACAGCACCCAGGCGGCGGGCGACAAGGCGCTCGCGTCCTTGACGGCGATACAGACCGGCGTGCTCGCCCAAGGGCCGGACAGGGGGATAAATCGAATATCCAAATGGGTATGCCGAGCCTGGAGATAGCGCGGCACCACGGCCACGCCCAGGCCTCGCGCCACCAGCATGCAAATCGTCTCGTGCGCGCTGACCCGGGCGCTGATGCGGCGAGTGACACCTGCCTCACGAGCCGTTTGCTCCAGTACACCGCTGATGCCGTTTTCGCGATTCAACTCGATCTGCTCGAAGGGCAATAGTTGCGCATAGTCCAGAATCTCGTAGTCAGCCAGCAGATGCTGGCCGGGTACGACGGCGGCCAATACGCAATGTTCCCAGGGAAAAACCTGCAAGCCCTCGTGCCCGAAATCCGAGCCGACGGCGATATCGGCTGCCCCCTCCAGCACAGCACGAAAGGCCTCCTGCGTCGTGTCTTCCAGTAAGGAAAGATCAATCTGCGGATGCGTGCGGCGAAAGGATTGAATATACGCAGGCAGCTCGCCGGATAACGCAGCAACGCTGACAGCAAGGCGGATCTGGCCACGCACACCCGTGGCAAAACCGGCCATCTCTGCCCGCATACGGCCCATACCCTGCAAAAGCAGCCTGGCCTGCACCGCCAACGCTGCGCCGGCGACGGTCGCCTGGACGCCTTTGACACCGCGTTCGAGCAAAGGCACACCGAGGATTTCCTCCAGCTCGGACATGCGCTTGCTGACGGCAGACGGGACAATGTTCTCGCGGGCGGCGGCTCGCGCCAGGCTGCCCTCTTCCAGAGCAGCAATGAAAAGACGCAGCGTAACGAGATCGATATCGCGCGAGGGCGATGAGGCAAGAGGGGCGGATTTCATGGCCGGCGCGATAATCCTACGTTCGTAGAGAAGAAGGTAATGATAGGCGCCAAACTACCTGCCGGGCCCGCCCCTGAAACGCGCCCGGCCGTTCGTACGTTCAACTATCAGAGATGCTGCGCCATCGCGGGATCGCTCACACTGTGGCTGCCGGTCTCCATGCGTCCGGCAAAGCGCCGCTCAAAACCCTCGGCGGCCACGCTGAAGTCATACCAATTGCCACTATCCGCGATAGACCAGTGATGTTCGGCCACGGCACCTGGTTCAATGGCCAAGGTCCACGGACCGTCCGTGCGATAGGCATTAGCTCGCAACGAGGCCTGCATCGCAGTCGTGCCATGATTGCTCACCTTCACGTACAGCGCACTGCCGGCGGGCTCATAGCAAACTTGCACCTCCAGGGCAGCACCTTGCCGCGTGTTGCCGGAGAACGTCCGCACGAAACCGTTGGTGCTGTATACCCATAGATCGTAATCGCCACCGCTCCACGTGTCCGACAGCGACTTGCCTGCTTCGAGGGTGTAGCGCCGGGGGATCAGATCCAGGTTGCGCTGGTCATAGACGTGGAATACCGCCCCCACCTTGCCGGTATTGCTGAACAACAGTTCGACGGCTCCGTCCTGCCCGACCCTGGCGCTGGTGTGCAATTCATATGGCAATGCTCGTGACAGTCGAGTACCAGTCTCCTGATACAGCGGCTGCGGCACAGCGGGGGCCTGAGTTACCGTAGTCGTGGGCAACAGCCGCTGTGCCGCATTGATTGCAGGATAGTTGCTTGTGTCGGGCAATTTGGGAGCGACGGGATCATTCGGGCTGACAAAATCAAAGCACGTGGTCAGGTCGCCGCAGACCGCGCGATGCCACGGGCTGATGGCATCTACCGTGATGTCGAAACGCTTTTCCAGAAAACGGCCTACTGAGGTGTGATCGAACACTTCCGAGTTGACCCACCCGCCTTTGCTCCACGGCGACAGCACATACATCGGTACGCGCGAGCTCAAGCCCCATGGGCGAATCTTTCCGCTGGTCGCGTCATCGGCCGACAGATAATTGCCCACGGAAGCATCGAAATACTCCCCTTCCAACGGCACGGTGGATTTACCCATCAAGGTGCCGCTAGCGTCATAGGACGGCACCGCGGGCATCGGCAGGTGATCAAAGAACCCGTCATTCTCATCAAAGGTGACGAAGACAGCAGTTTTGCTCCACACATCGGGGTTGGACGTCAGGGCGTCCAGCACTTCCGCGACGAAATCGGCCGCACCGGCAACGCCTTCCTTGCTGCCGGGATGCTCGGCCAGATCTTGGGTAGGCAGCACCCAGGACACCTCCGGCAGCGTGCCATTCAAGACGTCTTGCCTGAGTTGGGCGAGGAAGTTAGCTGCGCCGTCATCCTTCTCGGGGCCGCCTGTCAAGCCATGTTCATAGATTGATGAGCCGGGCTGAGCGCTGCGGAAACTCTGGAATGCCAGGCAGCCATGCATCGCCCCCGTCCAGTTGTTGTTCATGTTCTGATAGATGTGCCAGCTCACACCGGCGCGTTCCAGCAGGTCCGGCAACGTGTCCCACTTGAAGGCGCTGTTCGTGTATTTGTAGTTGTAGGCCCCCGTCTCGGGGTCGATTTGACCAGAGCCGTCCGCCTGCTGTGCGCGGCCTGCTACCCAGTTGAACGGATTCGGCCAGCAGCGGGAATTGACAGGTTCGGAGTCCGTGTCCGTGCTGTTGATCCCCTGCTTCAGCAATGCGGGATTTGCATTGGCGCCCGACCAGAAGACAATCCGATTCGGATCCGTGCCGGTGAGGATGGAACAGTGATAACCGTCGCAAATCGTAAAAGCGTCGGCTAGCGCGAACTGGAACGGAATGTCTTCGCGCATGAAAAAGCCCATCGTCGCCTGATTCTTGAATTGAATCCAACGATCCATCTTTCCTTGATTCCACGCGGCTTGCTGGTCAGGGAAATTGTGCGGTGTACCCGATCCGATCAACGCATTGCCGGTTCTGGAGTCGCGGTGAAACGGCTGAATCTCCTGACCGCCCGCAGGATTAGGCTGGAAAAACACCGACTTGCCGTTGGTCAACGGAATCGGAAAGCGATCACCAAAGCCCCGCACGCCACGCATCGTACCGAAGTAGTGGTCGAACGAGCGGTTCTCCTGCATCAGGATCACGACGTGCTTGATGTCTTTGATGGTGCCTGTTTCGACTGCAGCGGGAATCGCGAGTGCACGCTGGATCGACGCTGGCAGCAATGCCATGGCGGACAGCGCACCGGCGGCCTTGGCCGACGTGCGAAAGAACTGCCTGCGTCCCGGCTGATCAGGGGAAACGCCGGCTGAATGCGGGTTGGAGATCTTGGTCATGGAGGGCTCTTGCGTGGAGTTGGTCAGGGGCGTGTGTTCAAGGTGCGCAACGCAGCTGCGGCGCGGGCTGCTCGGGCTGTTCGACGTCAGGCGGCGATGACGAGTCATCGTCCGAATCGTCATCGCCGCTGCCGCAGGCAGCGAGAGCCAAGCTCAGAGCGATGGCCGCAACAAGGGCGCGGCCCGGTGCAAAGTACTGGGTCATGAATACTCCTGGTTATGGAACGTTGCGGGACCTGGATGGCAGCAACGCGATGGGGTGCCGTGAGAGCTGTCCTGATTCCGAAGCGCAGATTAGGCGTCTCACATGACAGAGAAATGAAAAATACTCAATTCAAAAAAATTCAATTTTGAGTTTTATTCATATAAAATTTCAGGCCTCAGCCGGCTAAGACTGCCTTCGTGTTCTCCCCTCGATCCCAACTCGCGCCTGCGTGCGCCATCTTTGCCCATGATCTGTATTACCAGCCCACCCCTGCCAACTCTGCCCGATGGTCCGCTCGCCGAGCCCTCCTGGACGCGGCGCTCGCGCGGCCTGATCCTCGACCTGGACGGCACGCTGATCCGGGGACACGAAGTCATTCCCGGTGCCCGGGAATTACTGGCCCGCTGGTCTGGCCGCTATGTGATCGTCTCCAATAACTCCACGGACACCGCCGCCAGCCTGGCGCTGCGGTTACAGGCATTGGGCCTGCCGGTCGAGGCCAGCTCTCTCGTTCTGGCCGGAGAGCAAGCCCTGCACCATATCGCGCGCCACCATCCGTATAGCAAGCTGATGCTGTGCGGCTCCGAGCGCCTGCAGGCATACGCAGCGGGACTAGGCCTGACGGTGGTGTCGCAGGATGCGGACATCGTGCTGCTGGCGCGGGATGTCGATTTCAACTACACCGCCCTGCAGACGCTGACCCGTGAGCTGACATGTGGCGCCACCCTGATGGTCAGTAACGGCGATCTGACCCATCCGGGCCCCCATGGGTCAGTGATACCCGAGACAGGGGCCTTGCTGCAGGCGCTGCTGGCCTGCGTGCCCGGCACGCGTGCGGACATCCTGGGCAAGCCAGCTGCCATGCTGTTCCAAGAAGGGCTGCGCCGCCTGAATTTGCAGCCAACGGATGTCACGGTCATTGGTGACAACATACGTACCGACGCACTAGGTGCGACACGGTTGGGAATGGGTTATCTACTGGTCGGCAATACGCCCCATGCCGACGCACCGGACGTGGCGCATTTGCTCAACGCCGCATGCCCGCGCAGGCATGTGCTGCCTGACGATGTTGTGAGCGGCAACGAATATCAGTAGCGCTTGTTCGACAGCACGTCGAAGGTACTGCGCAGGGTCGAAACCGCCTTGTCGTAATCGGACAAGGCCAGGCAGGCAATCAAGGTGTCAATGATGGCCAATTGGGCCAAACGGCTAGTCATCGCTTCCGTGCGAAAGCGGGTCTCGCGCGATATGGTGTGCAGCACCACATCTGCATATTCCTGGATCGGCGATTTCCCGAAATTGGTGATGCACACTGTACGTGCGCCAGCCTCTTTGGCAAGCCGTGTCGCCAATACCGTCTCGTGCGTGCTGCCCGAGTGAGAAATGGTCAGCACCGCTACCTCCGGCCCGGTCAGCGACGCGCTGATGGCCTGCACATGCGAGTCGGTGACCGCCGTCGCGTGCAGGCCGATCCGCAACATGCGGTAGTGGGCATCATGGGCGATGACCGCCGAGCTGCCAATGCCGTAGATCTCGACACGGCGGGCGCCGCGAATCAACTCCACGGCCGCAGACAGTGCCTCCACGTCCAGCACCGATTCGGTTTCCTGCAAGGTCTGGATATTGCTGTGGAAAATCTTGCTGACGACCTGAGCGGGGCTGTCCTGCGCGGCCAGATCCTCGTGAATGTACTGCACCGGCTGCACGATCTGCTGCGCCAGCGCGATTTTTAGTTGTTGAAAGCCGGTGGCTCCCAGCATCTTGCAAAAGCCAACCACACTGCCTTCGCTGCATTGCGTGCGCTCGGCGACTTCGCTGACCGACATGTGGACCACTTCCGCAGGATAGCGGATGACGAATTCGCCGATGCGCTGCGACGCCGCGCCCATGGACGGCAATAGGCTCTGGATACGCGCCAGCATGGCTTGCGGCGAGCTCCTCTGAAATTCTGCGGTGGCGGACGGCGTTTGTGAGAGTCGCTTGGATGTGGCCATGGAGAATCGATGGGCAAAAAAGAGAATATCAGCGCAACGATACTCCAAGCTGCTGTCACCGAAATGACGGCGGACGGGACAATGTGCTCGCGCTACCGGACAACAGCTGAGGCCTCCTTGCGGCGGGCGTACTTTTTGATCCACAGATACACGCCGCTGCCCAGCACAATGATGGCCACAATATCGAGCAATGCCCAGATGATCTTCAACGGCAGGCCGCCATAATCGCCGAAATGCAGGGGCTGCGATATGAACAGCGTTTTCACGTACCAGGGCATTTCCCGGGTGTCAGTCAGAACGGCAGTCTGGGCATCCACCAACACCGGCCGCAGCAGCTTGGACGTCAACGGCGTATTGCCCTTCATGAAAATGGTGTAGTGATGCGGGCTCGCGAACACCGTGCCGGGAAAAGCCAGCAATGTGGTTTTCATATCCGGAACCGCTTTACCCGCCGTGTCGAGCGCCGCCTGTGCGGAGCCGTTGGAGTCCAGAGGCGGCTCATTCATGTAGGGCCCGACCATCTCGGTCAACTGATCGCGTTGCCAAAGCGCGAGCACGATGGGATCCAGCGTGTTGATGACGCCGGTCACTCCTACCACCGTCAACCAGACGACCGTAACGATGCCCAGCAGATTATGCAGATCAAGCCATTTGGTGCTGGTTTTCAGCCGTCGTACCGTACCAAAATCGAGCTTTCGCATGAAAGGCTTGTACAGCACCACGCCCGACACGATGGCCACCACGAACATCAGCCCCATGAGTCCCAGAAACAACTGGCCCGGCAAACCGGCGTACATGTCCTTGTGCAATTGCAGCATGACATGCATGAACCCGCGGTCATTCGGCTGATCCAGCACCTGCGCCGTGCGCGAATCGAGCGAGACTAGCCAGTACTCCTCGGGCGGCGCGTCGATGCGGCTCGCCATGGACACCAAGGTCACGTTGGGATGTTCATCCTCGTCCCAGAACATGTAGCGCACGACCTTGCCCGGTTGCGCCGCCAATGCGCTCTCGACGATCCGGTCCATGCTGGTCTTTGGGGTCCCCTCGGCCATCTCCGGGGCCTCGACCACACCTGACAGATGCTCGATTTCCTCGGTAAATACCAAGGGCAGCCCAGTCAGGCAGAGCATCAGCAAGAACAATGTGCAGATGAGACTCGTCCACTTGTGGACAAAGATCCAGGAGCTCAGGCGCATTTAGAAATCCATCGTGGCCGACAGCAAGACCGTACGGCCAGTGCCCAGGTACAGGTAGCCGCCAGTGTCCAGGTTGCTCGTCGAACTCGAGGTCGCCCAGTACGACTCGTCGAACAGATTCTCGATGTTCAAACGCAACGTCAAATCATTGCCTGCGATCTTGGTCCTGTACCTCGCCCCCACGTCTACACGCGTCGCAGAAGGGATCTTGAGATCGTTGGCCTGATCGACATATTGCGAGCCGGTGTAGACCATGCGCGCGTTCACGCCAAATCCGGGAGTCAGGACATTGTCCCAATCGACGCCCAGCGACGCCTGGACACGCGGCACGCCAATCGCATCATTGCCTTCGTAAACACCGTCGGCCATTTTGTCCAGTTTTCCACGCATCAGGGTCAATCCCCCAAGCACGCGCACATCACGCACGACTTCGCCGAAAGCGTTGAACTCGATACCGCGGTTGATCTGCTTGCCATTCTCGGACAGCGCGCCATTCATGGTCGTCGCGCTGGGCCGCTTGATCTGAAACAGGCTGACCGTCGTCGCGAACGTGCCCCAGTCATACTTGGCGCCGATCTCCATCTGCTTGGTCTTCATCGGCGGCAGGGCCGTGGCCGTAGTCACCGTGGGTGGCAATGCCGATGCGCCCAAGGACAAACCCTCGATGTAATTAGCGTAGAGCGACAGATTGGATACGGGTTTGACCAACAGTCCCACCACCGGCGTTACCGCGAACTCCTTGTACTTCTCGCCAGAGGGCTCGTGCGTGAAAACATCGTAGGTCTGGTTTTCCACTGACTGTCGGCGTGCACCGACGGTCAGTTGAACGCGGTCATCCAGAATGGATAGCGTGTCGGCCAACGCGTAGCTGGTGAGCGTGGCCCGCTGGTACGCGCCGGTAGGATTACTGATGCCATCAGTGCTGGGGGTACTGGCAGACGTCGGCGAATACAGATTGCTCAGGTACACGTCGCTCCAGGGAAACACAAAGCCGATATCCGCGCTGTCGTTCAGGCGCGAGAAACTGGCCGCAACCTTGTGCTTGACGGGGCCGGTTTCGAATTGGCCGTTCACGCCGAATTCCATGCTGGTGGTCGCGGGCTTCATGATTTGCCAGGCGGGCGAGGAAACAAAATCACCCTGCTCGTTCAGCAAGGTGATATTGCCCGCAATAGCGTCCATCTTGTCGTAGCGGCGGCCGATCGCGCCATGGACAGAGAGATTGTCGTTGATGTCATACTCGACCCGCCCCGCCACCATCGTGTCCTCGACAATACTGCGGCCATATCCGGGATAGTTCAGATCCGTATCCGGCGCAGAGGGAATCGAGGTGAGGCCAGGAGAGATCGCAAATTGACGCACCACGTTGTCGATGGTCTGCTTTTGGTTCATCACATCAAATGATGCCCGCAAGCGTTCGCCCCGGTAATCCAGGCCCAGCGAGATCAAGTGATCTCTCTCGCTCTGCTTGTCTATCGTCGTACTGCCATCGCTATACATGGCGTTGAGCCGGATACCCCATTCGTTGTTTTCCCCGAAACGCCGTCCCATATCCAGATGGGCGCCGACCTGCGAGTCGGACACATAATTGACGGTGACACGTGTCAGAGGATCGTCATAGGCGCGTTTCGGAACGATATTGATGGCGCCTGCCACGTTGCCGCCCGGCGCCATGCCACTCAACAATGCGGAAGGCCCCTTCAACACCTCTACGCTCTCGGCGATTTCCAGCGGCACGCGCCAGTATGGCGACAAGCCGTACATGCCGTTGAAGGCCACGTCCTGGCTGTTGAAATTCAGTCCCCGGATCGTGAACTGTTCCTGGATATTGGTGCGCGCAGAACCTAAGCGAACAGAAGGATCATTCTCCACCAGGTCGGCAAGCGAGCGTGCTTGTTGTTGCTCGATCAACTCCGACGTATAGCTGATCTGGTTGAACGGCGTGTCCATGAAGCTGGTGCTGCCGAGCAGTCCGAGATCACTGCCGGCATTGACTTGCCCGCCCGCAAAAGGCGTGCGCGCCGGGTCCGAGTCGATCGCGACCGTCACGGTCACCGCGGGTAAAGTGGCGGCATCAGTCGTGGATTGCTGGGAGTAGGCCTGCGCCGAAAGCGACAGTGCCATGAGGACAAACGCCGAATGGATTGCCACGGCAAGCGTGCTGAAGCGCTTGGACTGATCAACATCTCGTCCATACGCGTGATGGAAAAATGAATGCATGACGTTCTTATGCTTCCCGATACGAGAACAAAGACAGGCTGATTCAGCCAACGCCGGCATTTTATTGAATAAAAATAAGAATTGTTATTGTTTTTACACAAAAATTCATTACGACCGGGTGTTTTGCGTTGCCGCCAGAAGGTCTATGGGAGCCGGCTAGATGCCGTGGCAGATAGCGCCGGGCTTCGTGCGGGAGGCCGGATAGGGATTTACCCGTAGGTGAAATCCCCTCCTTTTTTTGCGTGTGCCTGGTTCAACGATTGACGAGCTTTGCCGGAATCATCAGAACCAACAGCGCGCCGACCACTAGCACGGCCGCAGAGATGTACATTGCGATCGTTGAACTCTGGGTCAAATCGCGCAGCCATCCTATGAAATAGGGGCTGACAAAGCCGGCCAACCCTGCGAATGCATTGATTGCCGCTACCCCAGCGGCGGCAGCGCTGCCCACCAGAAATGCGGAAGGTAAAGCCCAGAACAATGGCCCCGGCGTGATAACCCCCGCTGCGGCCAGAGACAGCCCGATCAACGCCATGGGCACATGATTGCCGGCCATCGCAACAATGAGATATCCCACCGCGCCCATGAGCATGGGGATGATGACATGCCATCGCCGCTCACCCGTACGGTCGGAGCTGCGTCCGAAACTCAGCATGGCAATGATCGCCACCATATACGGCACCGCCGATAGCAGGCCGATATTCAACACCCCGGTAACACCCGAGGCCTTGATCAGGGTCGGCATCCAGAATGTCAACCCATACTGTCCCATGATGACGCAGAAATAAATCAACGACAGCAGCAGCATGCGCGGATCTTTGAAGATATGCGCGACAGACGACAGTACATGTCCATGGAGATTGCTGGGCACCTCCAGATCCTTGGCAATATGGGCCTTTTCTGCCGTTGTCAGCCACTTCGCTTTCTCGGGACTGCTATCGAGCACAAACAGTGTCGCTACCCCCAGCACGATAGACGGCAGCGCCTCGAGAAAAAACATCCACTGCCATCCCGAGTACCCATGGGTCTGGTGAAATGCCGAGATGATCCACCCCGAAATCGGCCCACCCAGGATGCCTGCCACAGGAATCGCCACCATGAACAGCGCGATGATTTGTGAGCGGCGTTTCGGGGGATACCAAGACATCAGGTAATAGATCACGCCGGGGTAAAACCCGGCTTCGGCAGCGCCGAGCAGAAACCTCAGGACATAGTATTGCGTCGGTGTCGTGACCCAGACAAAGGCCGCAGAAATCAGCCCCCAGGTGAGCATGATCCGCGCGATCCAGACTCTCGCACCGACTTTACGCAAGACCAGATTGCTGGGTACTTCCAGCAGGAAATAGCCGATGAAGAATATTCCCGCTCCTAGGCCATAGACGGTTTCGCTGAAGCCCAGCTCATCCAGCATCTGCAATTTTGCGAACCCGACATTCACTCTATCAATGTACGCCGCCACGTAGCAAAACATCAGAAATGGAATCAGCCGCCAGGTGATCTTGCGATACAGGCGCTTTTCCATATCCATCGGTAACGTAGCAGGTGACGAAAGCACAGCGTTATTCACGGTTTCCCCTCGCTTTATCAATTGTTGGACTACGAACCTGCCAAACTCACCAGCACCTCAGTCAACACTCTCGCCCCATCGGCCGCGTCTGCTGCGGTAATCGACTCGGACTCGTTATGGGTAATGCCCTCGTGGCAAGGGATAAAAAGCATCGCCGATGGGCAGAGCGGATGCAGGTATCTCGCGTCATGCCCCGCCGCCGACAAGATCTCCATCTGAGAGATACCCAGCGTATCGGCCGCATCACGGATGCGTTGCCGCATTGCCTGCGGAAACTCCAACGACATGGCGCAGGAGAGTTCCTCGACGCGGACCTTGCAGGGCGCGGCATGGGCTGCACAAATGCCTGCGATGGCATCGCCCAGTGCCGTGAGAACCGCCGAGTCCGGATGACGCAGATCGATAGAAAAGCGCACACTGCTGGGCACCACCGATGGTGCATTGGGCGTCACGTTGAGCCGGCCTATCGTGAATTTCACGATGTCCTGCTCGTCATGCATGCGCGCGGTCAGCGCCTGGATCATGCGCACCGCCGCCAGCAACGCGTCCTTACGCTCGCTGCGCAACGACGTTCCCGCATGAGACGCCTCGCCCTCTATGTTCACGACAAAAGTGCGCTTGCCCTGAATACCACTGACCACCCCGACGGTTTTTTGCAGCCGTTCAAGCAACGGGCCCTGTTCGATATGCGCTTCGACATATCCAAAAACGGGTCCGCCCAGATCGCGCTGTGGGATATCGATCAAGGCTTGCTTTGCATTGCTCAATGCATCACCCACGGACACGCCCTGTTGATCTCGGACTGTCTCGATGTCAGCCAGGCCGCGCGCGCCCGCAAACACGGCTGCCCCCATCATGCCAGGCGCAAAGCGCGACCCCTCTTCGTTCATCCAGGCCACCACATCGATGGGACGCTGCGGCTGAATCCCCGACTCGACAATCGACTGACACGCCTCTAACGCCGTCAACACACCATATGCACCATCGTATTTGCCACCCGTAGGTTGGCTATCCAGGTGCGACCCGGAGATGACAGGCGCCGCCAGCGCATCCCTGCCCGCCAACCGCAGGAAAATATTTCCCACCTCGTCACGCGAAGGCTGCAGGCCAAAGGACTTTCCCCATTCGATCAGTTGGCGACATGCGGCGATATCCTCTTGCGACAAGGCTTGCCGGTTAACGCCGCCTGCTGCCGTAGCGCCGATGCGTGCCAGCGATTCGTGGCGATCCCACAACCGCTGCTGCGATACATAGGAAGATGCCCGCTTGCTCATGACGTTTTCATGATTTCCGACGGCATCGCGCGGGGATCACGAGGCAGCCAGCGGTTTTGCGCCACCGTGGCCAGAAACTCGGCGACCAGTTGATTGAACAACGCGGGCTCTTCGATATTCAACGTGTGGCCCGCTTTGGGCAGCACTGCCAATCCCGATGCAGGAATGGTCTTTTTGAGAAAGATGCCTGGTTGCAGGCAATGATCGTCTTCGTCTCCGACCACAATCAATGTGGGGACCCGCATGGCCTTCAGCTCGTCCTCCAGATCATATAAAGACGGCCTGCGCGCCTGGACCCCTCGCATCGTCATTGCCGAACCGGCCGCCGAATGTTGCGACAACTGCTCGGCAAACTCTGCCCAGCCACGCGGATCCTTGAGCAAATAGGCAATGCGCGATGCCGCCATCGAATAGGTCTTCGAGAACTCCTTCGATCCCTGTTTTTCGAACTGGGCAGCGACCTCGATCGACACATTGCGGAAGTATTCCTCGTGCTCTTTCTCCGCGCCATAGCCCGCACCAGCTACCACCAGCGATAACGCACGCTCGGGTGCGACGAGGCCCAGATGAACCGTGGCAAAGCCGCCCATCGAAAGTCCCACCACGTGGGCTTTAGGGATCTGCAACGCATCGAGCACATCGACAATATCCAACGCCGCACGGCGTTGCGAATACTGCTCCAGGTCCTCGGGCACATCAGACGGCGGATAGCCGCGTGCATTGAATGCAATGCACCGATGACGCCGTGAAAAATAGCGCATCTGCGGTTCCCAGCTGCGCATATCGCCGCCAAACTCGTGAACGAAAATAATCGGCTCGCCCTCGCCTGCCTCTTCGTAATAGAGCTGGATATTGTCGGAAGTCGTGATGGTCGGCATGTGCGCTCCGCTCAGAACAGGTTTTCAGGGACGTCGATCGTGCGTGCCAAAGCCACCATCTCGGGCAGCAACTCGCAAAAGCGATCTGCCCAGGCCTCTGGCACCGTCAAGCTCACCTTGACGAAACGATGGCCAAAACGCTTCGTGTGGTAGGAGCCCTGGCGAATCATGACGCCGCGCGTCTGATACGCAGCAACCAATGCTTCGGGTTTGATACCCGCATCGATCGTTTCGATCACCAATAGGTTTGCGTGCGACGGATAAACCGGCACCGCAAAACCCGGGATCGCCAATGCCGCACGGGCAACGACCTCCTGATTGCGGCGCTGACGCCGCCAGATCTCGGGAAACCACTGCGCTTTGGTCTTTAATCCCGCAATGGCGGCGCGCTGCGAGAGCACGTTACTGCCGAGATTGTTGGGCGGAGCTGATGCGAAACGCTCCACCAGATCTTCGTGCGCCAGCACCGCGCCCAAACGCATACCCGCTAAACCCAGCCATTTGGAAAAGCTGTAAATCTGGATGGACTTTTCTGGGTAAAAGCGAAATGCGGGCGTGAAGTGCTCGGCGAAACTGCTGTATGTCGCATCGTGAATCAGGTACGCCCCGACCGACCGCGCAATATCGGTAAAGGCTTTGATTTCGTCCTCAGTGTGGCAGGTGCCTAGAGGATTATTCGGATCGACCAGATAGATGACCCGGGTCTTTTCAGTGACGGCGGCACGCAGCTGCTCCACGGTCAGCTTGTAGTGTTGCTCCGCGTTGTAGATCGGCAGCTCGATCACATTCGCGCCGGCCTTTTTAGCGAAATGAATCGGCCACGCCCAGCTGGGATCCGTGGTGACGAAATCCGTGCCGGGCTCGCAGATATTGCTGCAGACGTTGTAGAGCGCCTCGACGGCGCCGTCGGTCACCAGCACAGAGGCATCCGGGATGCCCATGTCTTCGCGGATGAGCTGGCGCAGTTCCTCGAAACCAGCCGGCGGCGCGTACGCGTGGTATTCACCGCTGTCCAGGGCCTGAATCACGGCCTCGCGGACGGAATCGTGCGGCGCATAGTGGTTGGTGTTCTGCCCCAACCACATCAATCCAGGGGTATTGCACAGCTTGTCAAAGTATTGATTGCGGACTTGGAAATTTTTCATGGCGTTCTACAGAGAATGAGCAGTCGTCACACCACGGCGCGGCGCGAAGCGATGCCGCCGTCGACCGTGAATACGGTTCCGGACGTGTAGCCGGAACGGAAAGAGGCCAGGAACAGGAATAGATCCGTGATCTCGTGCACTCTGGCGGGCCGCCCGAGCGGATAGCGTTCCAGCAGTTCCTCATAGCGGTCTGCGTCGCCGAGCCGGTTCTCTGCGAATTTCTTGAGCATGTTGTAGATGCGGCTCGTATCGACTGGGCCGGGATTAACGCCGATGACGCGGATGTTGTCATCCAGGCTGGTGCCGCCCAGGGCGCGCGTGAGCGCCATCAGCGATGCATTGCCGGCCGCACCCTCGATGTAGTTCGGATCGCAGACCTCACCACCGTTGCCGATATTGTTGAGAATGACGCCGCCGCCGCGCTGTTTCATCCGGGGATACACGAGACGGATCATGTCGGCGTAGCCGAAGCCTTTCAGCGCCCAACCGTCGCGCCATTTCTTGCCGTCGATGTCGAACAGCGTGCCGCTGGGGATCACGCCCGCGTTGTTGATCAGGACATCGACATCGCCCGCCTCATTCACGATTTGCTCGCAGGCGTCTGGCGCGGTCATGTCTACGGCGGTCACCGTGACTTTGACCTGGTTGCGTTCCTCGATCTCTCGGCGCAGTTGATCCAGTTTGTCGGCCGAACGCGCCGTCAGGTGCAAGTCGCATCCCTCTTCGGCAAACGCGAGTGCCAGCCCTTCGCCTATTCCTTGCGAGGCCCCGGTGATCAGAATTTTCTTTCCCGTCAGCTGCAAATCCATGTTGTCCGCGTTCCTCTCTTAAGCACGTAAATCCGATTACGTATGCATAATATGGAACTCTTGTATACATATATAGCTGGGGTTAATACTTATACAACGGGATGCAGAAAAAAGCCTGCGTAGGGACAGCGTTGATTTCTTAGGAAGAACGAGGACTATCTCCCAGGGACATCATGTGTTCACCCAGGCTATCAATGTATACAAGATAGACCCAAAGACTCTTGAGGCGATCTGGACATTGTTCATTCACGCTGTCCAATTTCAAGGAAACAGGCTCGCCGTTAGGCACGCTCGATGTCGACGGCAGCAACAAGACGAGCGTCGTGCTCTCGCCGATGGTAAAAGTCGGCGGCTGCTGGGATTGGGATGACAAGACGATCGCACGACCCTTCGCTGCCCTCGGGGCCAATTTCCGGCCGGACACCTTCGATGCGCGCGGAATACGGCCTCGAATGAGCTAACGGTTATCGCCGACCTTCACATCGCTACTTCAAACTGGCATACGCATCATCGTCGATGATCAGTGTAAACATCTTTGCCCGTTCGCAATACCTCACAGGCACGATGCGGCCTATACGCAATAGTGATGGCGCGTTCTCAGTGAACTGCTGCTCGATATCCGCCTTGAATTTAAGTTCGGTATCGTCGTCCGGCTGTACCTCGAGCCGTACGGCATACCACTTTTTGTCAGGCTCTTGCTCAGTGATTCCGGAAAACTCTGCAGACAAAATCGTCGCCACCCCAGGCAGGCCGTGGTCATGAATATCCTGAGAAATGAGCCCGAGCAGCGAGCGCCGATACACAAACAGAAAGTGCCCTATCAAATACAGCGATACCGAGACATTGATGTAGAGCAGTTCGTTCACAGGTTTGCCGAGCGCCAGCAACACGACGAAAATGCCCAACACCACGGTACCGGCAGCCAGGAACAGGACACCTAGCACAGTCGCCCATGCGTATTTTTTAACCATGAGATCGTAGTACAGACATGACGTCGAACGTGAAACCCATGACGTGTCGGACTGCGCACATCAGGCCAGCACGATGACTTTCTTTTGATCCATTTTCAGATACAAGCCCAAGGTATTCCAGAAATTTTGCAGGGCTAGGCATAGCCAACGAATGACCATTCCGCCACATGCCACAACCGTTGTAGAAAACAAGGCAATTGTCGCTCCCAACATGAACAATGTCCCTGTTGCCACCCCGACGACACTCGACGGCATATCGATGGTGATGGGTGCCACCGAGTAAAGGTTATGCGCAGGTTTGTTCTGAATGAAAATGTTAGTGGTGGGCAGCTTCATGCAACTCAGCATGTCATTTTTGGACGGGCCCGTGATATATGGCCCAAGTCCAATGCTTTTACCGCTACCCATGCATCCCCAAAAAGGCATCATGTTCTCCCGTTTAAACGTTCCAGAGTTCCGCGCTAAATAGCTCTTCGTCCTTTTCGATTGCACCAACGCGTGTCTTGACATCCGTCGTCGTCACGGCGCGGTGAAACCGGGTGCTATTCAACGTCACATCGTCAAAGTTGCAATCATTCAGCACGGCATAGGAAAAATCCGCATACTGCAAATCGGCCTGAACAAAATAGCATTTCTCAAATGACGATTTGCCAAACCCGCCCATATCAATGCGGGCGCCACTAAAATTGCTGTGATACACAACAGCGCCGTTCCACATCGACTGACTCAGCTTGGCATTGCTGAATACCGTTTCGTGTATGTCAGCCTTGATGAATACGCCGTTGCGCGCATCGGCCTCGGCAAAATTCGTATTGGAAATCTTGCTGTCACTGAAATTGCACATTGCCAGCTTGCAAGAGGAAAAATCCACCTCTTTCAGTATGGCCTCATTGAACTGGCATCCAGACAGATCCAAACCGGAAAAGTCATGCCCAGACAAATTGCAGCCAGATAGCGCCACATCCTTCATCGTAATATTGGATAAGACACATTCGCGCATATCCAACGTCAAGAATATAGAGCCCGAAATCGTCGCCCCACTGAAATCTGCCTTGGTTAACGTTGAATCGACAACATACGCATCCGTCAAGCGTTGCTCTTTCAGGCTGATACCGGTGGCATCACAATTGGTGAATTGAATTTTGTCCAAATGGCATTCGGCAAACAGCACGCCGCATAAGGTCGACTCGGAAAAGTCTGCTTCGCCAAGCGTACATGCCTGAAAATTGCTCTGACTAAAATCACAGTTATTAAAGCGCACCCCTGACATATCGGTACCTCGGAAGGCCGCATTCTTGAACGCGCAATGCGAGAACATGCTGTCCTTTAACGAACCGCCGTCAAAGTCTGTAGCCGAAAAATCCACGTTATAAAAAGCCATGCCGCTAAGATCATCATCTTTGAATGACTCTCCCGTAGCACTCACCCCCTGTATCGGCTCGACAGACTCGCGACGGCTGACTATATATGCTCTACTCATATCAACCTCTTCGCTGCCCTGAGGTTGTCACGATAGGGAGCGACGCGGGTACGCTGCGTATAAGTGTTATGGACTATCGTCGACGCATCGAGCAGCGTTTCCGACATATCCGCGCGAAACAGGTTGCAATGAGACAGATTGGCTCCAATAAAACTGGATTTCTGAAAATTACCCGTCATCAAATTACTGTCCGACAAATCCGCCATATCTAAGTTGGTGCGCATGAACAGGGATTGTGGCGTCTGTATATTGGTCAGAACACACTGTTGCAAGCTCGCTAGAGAAAAATCGCATTGTTCAAAGAAAGATCCCTGCATACTGGATTTTTCGAATACGACACCTCGAAACAGGCATTGCATAAAACGACTGTGCTCGAATACACAGTCGGTAAATTTCTCGTCCTCTGTGAATGTCACCTTCGTCAATGACGAACTCACAATCCGCACATGCGTATTCCGAGTCTCCATAAAGACGGAATTCGTCATCGTGCTGTTCGAAATCACCACGTCGTGCAACACGGACTCGTTAATATCGATCTTGTCAAAGTGGCACTGGTCAAGCTCACATTGTGTCCATTGCGACGACTCGAAAGAAACGTCGCCAATCTTCACCCCTTTGAAACGCGTGTGCTCGAACTGCATATCGCTTGCACTGAAGTCCTTGATCGTAGTGCCTTCGAAATGGCAATTTCGAAAATACGTGCGCACCTCGACAATCAGATCAGACAACTCGGCATCACGAAATGAAACCTGTTGGAATGACGCCTCACTGATATTGGTGCTCGTCAGGCGCGCGCCATCCAAGTTGGTCCGCAAGAACAGGCCGCGAGCGAGCACGGCCTCATTGAATATCGCGCCGGACAAATTGGTATCCGAAAAGTCGGCCCCCTCCAACCAAGTTCCCGAGAAATCGGCACCCGACAGATCCATATTTGATAGATCAGCACCTGTCAGATTCATTTGGCTGAGATTCTTGCTGGAACGATAACGTCTGAGCACCTTCTCGCGCAGTCTGACGGCACGATGCTCTCCCACCCGAGCAACACCATCCTGATAATGCACGGAGTACAAGTACATTTTCGATAGAGACTGGCGTCCATAAGCATAGGCGTCATGCAGCTTGTTAAACGGAACTTCGGCGACTCCCAACGCGCTGCGCATCTCGCGTCGCGTCTGCATAGACCCCAAAAAACCACTCATCCCGTCGACATCTGGCGGGCCACTCGTTGGAATATGAGGAAGGCTTCTTTCTGTCGAACGATCCAGGCCGTCATAAATTTCACGAGTCAAGCGACGCTGGAACTCCGACATACTCGTATCCGTGTCCAACCTGGCCAAATCCGCGTGGCGATCCTGTTTATATTCCTCCAGCGAGTCTTCCAACATTTTGTCATTTTGCTCGACCAAATCGGGCAGATCATCAAGCGACATGGGCTTGATCGGTCCGACAAATGCGCCGTGCGGATAACCAGCACTTTCCGCAAAGCGACGCATCTTTGAAATCACCGCGTTGTCGTCCAATGGTATTTTCTCGATCCACGGCGCAAGCATATCGGCCGGCATCAGCTCGCGATCTCTCAAGGCGTGCAGTGCCGATTTCTCTGAGTCAGTGCGTAGCTGAAAAATGGTGTGGTAGTCGTCGATGGAGCGCGGACTATCCATGTGATCCATGCCCGCCATGATGGCATTGACGTCATAAGCGTCATCCTCATCAATGGGAAGCTGCCCGTGAAACAACAACACATAACTGCATTTGTGCGGAACGAACCATACTGTGGTCGGCCGCATCGGCATTTCGTCCAACTGGCCAGGAGTGTCGCGCCGCTCAATAAAACAGCGAGCTTTCAGACTGGGGAGCGTACCGGACCAACAATGCAGATCGGGATGCATATTCCAGATCTCGAATGTTTCGTCCATGTTCAATGCTTTTTTTTCCGTCCAGATCTGATCCTCTGACGCGGCATTGAATACACTGGGCTGCATATCGTCGAAAAAGCCCGTGCCGACTGTCCTCACCCATTCCTCATCGTAGCTGCCCATTTTGCTCATACGGGCAGGCCATTCGATATTGATTTGGCCAAAATTCCAAGGCTCGACAAGCTGGCCTTTGGTATGAACACGATCCGTCAACGATTCCAGATTAGGTAATCTAATAACCTGGTTTCCTTGGACGTCCACTGCGTCCAACCCCGTGCCACGCGGATTATCGGGAAAGGACGGCCCACCGAAAGAGTTGGCCCATGACAAGGATTGACATTCAAACGGCACAGGATCAGAGATGGTGTCCCCTAACCAGTAACGGTCGCCAAATACCAGACCATCTTTTTCTTTGGTTCCAACGCGCACTCGAACGACACAATGCGTTTGATCCTCTTGATGTGCGGTATATGCGTTGCCACTGACCAGATATTCCGGATGCGGCTTGGGCATGACAAAATCCAGCACCTCATCGGAATCCAATTCCGGCAGAATATCGTGTATCAATGTATATTCCGGCTCGATTAGCGGGCGATCCCCCTCGTGCTTGATCAACACGGCCAACGTGACCGCCAGATACTTCCCATTACGCCATCGGTATGGACGCGGCATGACCATCATGCGCAGCGGCTTTATTATTTTCATGCATTCACTTAAATATCAGTTTGCCTGCTGACCATAGTTTGATCAGACTTCGGGACACGAAATTTTTGACAGCTGTGTTGTGCCGATCTTCTTTCAAGGTCGTCACGGCGGCCACATAGAAATCGCCTAGAAAACCGATTTCTTTGGCAGGTGCGATTGCCGCCGTTTTCTGCCAATGAAACGCCCCGGTTATCGAAGAATACCCAAGGCTAAGCAAACTCTTGGACACTGGATTGGGAGACTCCATCGTGTATCCCCCCCAATAGATGGAGTTGGATTTGTCGATGATGCTTTCATCGTGATCTGCAGTTGCGGTGTAGTTCAAACAATCGATCGTGAGCTTGGACGTCGTCGTCTGGATATAAGTATTCGTTATCTTCCAGTCCGTCTTGTTCGTCACGGTCTTTGTCTCGTTGCCCAGGTATGTTTCTGTCACGAGACCCTGTACCATCGCCTTCAGATAGCCGAAAATCTCCAGCCCGGGTGCGCTTGGATTTTGAGCTACAGCAATGGCAACGGCCACCGCCGCTCCGGCCTGTGCGGCTAACGCCGGCGGCAAGCCCTCACTAAGGGCTTCCTTCGTCTTGGCCCTCGCGACATTCTTGTCGCCTCCCGCCTTTTCCGCTTCTTCTCCTGCCGCAGTCACCGCCAAATCATTTTGGTCGCTGGCATTGACATCCTTGCCTTCATCCAGAACACGCTGCTTGGCCTTATTTCCCGCCACATTTGGGTCAGCAACCGCACTGCCCACAACCCCTTGAGCCAACTCGGTCAAATTGGCGTTGGGATTGTTTTTGGCTAGTTGAGTTACTGTCTCAGAGGCCGCAGCATTTGTCAGGGGATCGACGCCATAATCCTTCAGTACGTCGGAAACTTCTGTTCCGATGTTGCCAGGCGTGAGGTCCACCATACCGATCCGCTGTGCGGCCTTATCGGCATCGGAGCCAGGAATGACATTAAAAGGAAGCGACATAATCTATTTGAGAAAAGCCTTTGCCGTCGAGATGATTTTCTTCCCGAATACCCGGACTTCAGCGGCGGATTTTCGATGATCCTTAAACTTCAGTTTGACTTTGCTATTCCACACCAGATCGGAATCAAATACCGCTAGATACACCCGTCCCAATGTCTCGGTGACAGTCGCTACGGCCAGGCTTTTGACTCTCCCTCCCCAGCGGTATTTATAGATGAGGTTAACGGAGTAGCTTTTCTGCGCGTATGAATCGTAGCTGCCCAGATACTTACCTACAGCGGCGCCCTCGTGCGCTCGAACGTCTTCGCCGCTGCTCGATGTTTTAATCGTGTCGCACGTGACCACAAAATTATTAGCCTTCATGTTGTAGGTCGTATTAGACAAATTCGTATGGATAGACGAATCCGCTATCTTGAGCAGCTCAGTGTTCTTGAAGATATATTCCGCGTCACCGTGCACCATCATCGTCAAGTAGCCAAAAATCGAGAAGGACTCCGCCTCGGCCATGTTCTGCGCCAAGATTGCAGCCACTGCGGCCGCAGCGGCCATTTCCGGGCTGGAGCCCTCCTCCATATATTGGTGAATCTTGGTACGCAGATCCTGCTGTGATTGCGCATCGACAACACCTGCATTGCGCAACACACCATTAGCTTCGTTAAACGCGATGTCCTCTTGCTGCTGCGCCGTCAATGCATCCAGCGGTTCGCCCGTCGCCTTCAGCGCCGCCGCCACACGCTCTTTCGCATTGCTGCTGGCCACAGCAGGATCCGCCAAGGTGATGCCGACCACATTTTCGGCCACCTTTTGTGCTTGAGCGGGATCTTTCGTGGCCAGGTCTCCCACGGCGGTGCTGGACACTGCCGCCGTCACCGGATCACCGCCGTGAGAGACGATGGTCTGTTTCACGAAGTCCTGCAGCGCAGGAATATCCAAGTCGGGGCCCTGATTGGCAAAATAATTGCTCACTTCATCCACAGCTGCAGCGGCATCTGAACCCGGAAGGACATGCGGGATGTTCTGATAAGGATCAGTCATGGCTATCTCTCGATATCAAAACACGGCTTGGCGAATCGATAATAAAGCGCTTCATTACGGAAGAATGATGAGAAATGCCGCGAAACCCAACAAAAAGTCGTTGGCCTTTTTATTGATCTTGTCTGATTTCTTATACACAAAGCCAAATGTCCCCGCGCGGGTCAGGCCACGAGTCCGCATATAACCTGCCGTACCCACCTTGAATGTCGCATAACTGGCGTTGATCAAGCTCAGATCCACACCAAATACACCCAACGAGTTTTCACATCCCGACGTGTGCATGAAATACGTCGTTGCCATCGTAAAACTACAATCACTGCGTTCCGACACTTTCCTCGTCGTGACGATATTCGTTTCTTTTTCAGACGCAAGAATAGCAATCGCGTTCGCGGTCAACTTGACGTCTTTCGCATTAACGTCAACGTCACCCGTGTGCGTATAAACCGTATCACCTACGGTCGTCTTTATCTGCGAATTCTTAAAATCGAGGTCCACATAATCGTAGACCGTTACTTTCAGATTGCCATAAATATCGATGCCCGCGGGTAGCAACTTTCCGCCAGAGGCGGCATTGATAATCGCCGCCTGTGCCTGGGCGGCGAGCTCGGGGGACATCCCCGCATTTTTCATCGCATCGCGGGCATCATTTAACGCGCTGTTTGCCCCACTGGTCATGGATATTTTTTGACCATCCGGCAAATTTGCGTTCTTGGCATCGATGAATTGTTGGATATCTCCAGAATCAGGAATGCCCTTCTTGTTGTTTGCATCCCGATAGCCCAACAATTGATCGCGTTGCTCGACCAGAGACGGTCGAGCATCCATGGATTCCTGATATACCTGCGTTGCAGCGGCCGAGGCTGCAACGTCGGGTTTCATCCCTTGCTCATAGTACGAATTCGCTAAATCTACGGCTTTGCTTTCAAGCGCAGAATCCCCATTAGCGCCAAGCTTGGCATGCTCCGCAATAATGTTTTTAACGGCATCCGCAGGTGGATTAGTACCCAGATTGTTGATATCTTGATTGACACCCTCTACCACTTCGGTAGCAAGATTCGTGTCCGACATGGGGAGTCTCCAAAAAGGCGCTCGAGTCAGCCCACATTACCAAATATGGTTTTCTTGAAATTCCCGATCTGTACCGAACCAAAGGCGCCCGATAAGAAGTGACCCACCGCACCAATCTCAGTCACGGCCTGCACGCCGGTCTGCGTGGTCGTCAACAACCCCGTCGTTGATGTCACAACATCGCCCTGGGTTTTTTTCAGCACAGTGCCCTTGGTGTCTTCGGAATAAGCCTTTTGATTGACAGTGGTCGCGCCATCCCGGATAAGGTCTGTCGTCTTTTTGACATGTACGCGCAATGAGCCAGCAGTAATCGAGTACAAGCCAGTCACATCGACGGTGTAGTCGCCTCCCACTGTGTGGTCGTGATTATTCACCACCTCATTATTCATGTCCTTCTGCGCCCGTTGGTGCACCAACTCACACCCCAGCGTGTCATCAAAAATCATCTTGTTGCACATTGTCGGGTCGCCATACACCGACTGGCTGCGGAAACCACTCTGATTTGCCCCGCCCGGCAACTCCACTGGCGGCATGTTGTTGGCGTTATAAACACGCCCCAACACGATCGGCCGATCCGGGCAGCCGCCGATAAAATCGACAACCACTTCGTCATTGATCCGCGGCAGCTGCAACCCGCCAAATCCGCCACCGGCCCACGGGCTCGATACCCGCACCCAGCACGAGCTGCTTTCGTTTTTCTGCCCGTAGCGGTCCCAGTGGAATTGGATTTTGATCCGGCCGTATTTGTCGGTCCAGAGTTCCTTGCCCGCCGGTCCGACCACACGCGCCGTCTGCGGGCCGTGGGTGCGAGGAATCGGCGTCGTGCGAGGCGCGCGATATTGCACGTTCGACGGCAGAGCCGAGAATGACTCCTCGTAAAACTCCTCAGTACCGCTCCCACTGGAATAGCCGCCCACGCTCATCCGGTAGTTCACCATCACCACCAGATACTCGCGGTTTTCTGCTTTGCGCGGATGATTTCGCAGGGTAAACAAATGCCCCGGCGCCAGGCCCCGGGCGTTGCTCAGCCCCAAGTTTTGTTCCTGAATACTTTGCAATTCCTCCAGGCGAATACGAGCGTATTGCTCGCCGTGCTGGGCCTCTTGGAAACCGCCCTGCCATTCGAACATTTCGAGGTTGCCCGGCTCTGAGCCGCCTTTGCGCTTGGACATGGCATCCAGGCTCGCCCCCGGTTTCGTAAAGTCGTAGTCCACCGTGGCATAGCCGTCAGGTGTCACCTGCGCCGAGACTTCCCACATCGAGATGCACTCTTCCTGCGGCGTCGCTACCCGGTCGGGCCCATAGTAGGGAATCGTCTCGTAACCGGGCGCCGGACTATGCGAGGCAATATCGTCGGTCATGACCAGTGTGTGCTGGTCTTTATCGTGCTTGAAGTAGTAGTAAATCCCTTCGTGCTCCATCAGGCGGCTGATGAAGGCAAAATCCGTTTCCTGATATTGGACGCAGTATTCCCACGAGCGATAGCTGCCCGTGAGTTTCATCTCGAACGGATACCCGTATTCCCCGAGCACCTCTTTGATAATGTCGGGAATGTTTTTCTGCTGGAATATCTTGTTATCCGAGGTCTGCGTCAGATACCAGAGCCATGGCTTGACCGTGGCTTTATATATGTAATTGCGCGAGACGCTGTTTTCGCGGCCCACCATGACGCAACGCACCACTTGCCCGCCGAGGTAACGTTTCGCGGATGAGGTGGCTAATTCGAGGGTCAACGGCTTGCCCAGCAGTTGTTTCAAATCCAGGTTGAAATTGTCAGCCAGCAGCTCGACTTCGAATTCGAACAGTTGCGACAAGCCCTCATATCCTGCCATTTGCCGGAATGTCAGGCCGTCTACTGCCGTATGGGCAATGATGGGGCGAGACTGAAGGACGCTAGGAATATCCACAAACTTTCTCCAGAGACTATCTCCGACCCGTTGCCGCGACCACACGACTGACCATCCAGGATGTTCATCCCAATGTCATGTAAACCACGCACAATGGCCCGTTATAGACTAATCAAAGCAAACTACTGGAAGAAAAATAGGGACTCAATGCGGTTTTCCCTAATAGATGCAACGAATCTATAACTGTCTGAAACGCCAGAAGAATCTGCCCAATAGAGCGCGTCGGCCAGCGGCTACCTCTTGTTACCACAAAGCCTGAACGCGTTCCTGTTACAGTGACGGCCGTCACCATTTTTGAGGCGCTGCCTGGCGCCACCTGCCGTGCCCGTCCTTCCCCCTGCTTCGCCCCCCTTTGTTGTGCTGGACGCCTGCGTGCTGATGTCCGGCATCATGCGCCGCCTGATGTTGAGCCTGGCTGCTCACGGGGTTTACCAGCCCGTATGGAGCGAACGTATCGGTGAGGAATGGCGCCGAAATGCCGCCCGGCTATGGGCGATCCCTCTGGATGTGTTGGAAATGCAATGGGCGGAGATGAATGACCGCTTTCCGCAAGCGACAGAACACGATCTGGAGATCTACGAAGCCGGGTTACGTTACAGCGATCCCAAGGATTTTCATGTCATTGCAGCGGGACTGGCGCGGCGAGCGCGTTGCGGGCTGCAACAACCGCCCCAGGTACTGGTGACCACCTGGAATCTGAAGGACTTTCGCCGTTCTGAGCTGCGACGCCAGGGGCTGGACGTATTTAACCCGGATAAATTGTTGTCGCAGTGGTGGCAAGACAATGCGGACCAGTTGCGAGAGTCGATTCGGGCGATACCGGCGGACTATATTGCGCTGGGCCGGGATCCGGAACCGCTGGACGCGACACTGCATCGCGAGCGGCTATATCGCCTGAAGGCGCTGGTCGCTCGCGACGGTCTATGAAACTGAGACGCCCGCCAGGGCGTTCAATGGTCGTGATTGCTCGCCGCAAATCCTGCAGCGTTCAATATATCGATCACTTCCTGAATATGCTCAGGACCGCGAGTCTGTAATACGAAATCGACTTCGACGTTCCGTACCGGTAGCGCGGTAAAGGCGCGTTGGTGATGCACCTCGGTAATGTTGGCCTGGGCATCTGCGATCAGTTTGGTGGCGTGCGCCAAGGCGCCGGGCAAGTCGCGCAAATCCACCCGGATACGCGCCAGGCGGCCCGCGCGCACCATGCCGCGTTCGATCAACTCACCCAGCATCAACGGATCGATGTTGCCGCCGGTCAGCACCAGCGCAACGCGTTTGCCGCGAAAACGTTGCCCGCCTTCGGCTTGATCGCGCAGCAGTGCGGCCAAGCCGGCTGCTCCCGCGCCCTCGACAACGGTTTTCTCGATTTCCAGGAGCACGACGATAGCGTGCTCGATATCGCTCTCGCTGACCAGTTCGATACGATCGACGGTGCGGCGAACGATTTCTTGGGTGATGACGCCAGGGGATTTCACTGCGATGCCTTCGGCGATCGTGTAATGCCCAGGCGTCATCGATGCCCCCTTCACGGCAGCGTACATGGACGGAAAGCGCTCGGTTTGTACGCCGACGACTTCGATACCGGGTTTGATCGCTTTCGCAGCGGTCGCAATGCCGCTGATCAAGCCACCGCCACCGATGGCGATGACCATGGCGTCCAGGTCCGGCTGGTCCTCCAGCATTTCCAGCGCCAGGGTGCCCTGCCCCGCGATGACGGCCTCGTCGTCGTAGGGATGGATCATGATCAGGCCACGCTCACGCACGAGTTCGTAGCCATGCGCCTGCGCATCGTCAAAGGTATCGCCATGCAGGACGACTTCCGCGCCGAAACGCCGCGTATTGGCGACTTTGACCGTAGGCGTGAATCGCGGCATGACGATCACGGCAGGCACACCCATGCGCTGCGCGTGATAGGCCACGCCCTGCGCGTGGTTTCCGGCGGACACAGCAATGACGCCCTTGCTGCGCTCCTGCGGCGTCAGCGCCAGCATTCGATTTAACGCACCGCGCTCTTTGAACGAGGCGGTGAACTGCAGGTTTTCGAATTTCAGCCAGATCTCGGCGCCCAGGATATCGGAGAGCGTCCGCGAGTGCGTAAACGGCGTTTTATGCACTTGCCCTTGTAGACGGGCTCGGGCGGCTTGTATGGCGGCGAGATCGATCACGGTCGAATCCAATCAGAATTCCTGAGTGTAAATCCTCAGCGCACGGGCAGGAAATTAAAGAACAATAGTCCCTGCGCATAATTGATCCCGATGCGCCGGTCGTTCTCGCCCAACAGGTTGGCAATCAAATCCAGTCGGCCAATAATGGCGCCGAATTCGCGCTCGAAACTGAGGTTGGTGACGGTGGGCGATATTTCGTTGGCCAATAACAAAGGCTCACCCGCCAGATTGCGGCGAGATGCCAGCAACCAGGCAGCAGCCTCGACGTTGCGCGCGGCGTTGTAGACCCGTTGCCCATGCAGCACATCGGACACGTAAATACGCGTTTTGTCGTTGTGGGCAGCGATCAGTGTATCTGCCAGGCCATAAATAAAGGCAGCGACCCGGTCGCGGGTATAAGCAGGATCTAGCGAGACAGCCAGGATCTGAATATCGCGTAACCCACTCAGGTCGGCAGGCGGTGTGCGGGTTTCGATCATTTTTCGCACTCGGGCCACGGCTGCCTCTTGTGTGGAGACACCGGCTTTGCGCCATTCGCGGGGATTGCGGCGATACAGCTTGTCCAACAGGCTGTACAGGCTGTCCAGGTTGTCGCGAATTTCCAGGGTGACGGTCCGGTTGAAATCAGTTTGTGCAAACTGATCCATGGACATCGTTTCGCTTTCCGGTCCAACCGCCTCGGGCTGACCTAGCGAACAGCCGGCCAGCCACAACAGGCTGCCGCTCGCACACATCCAGGCTACCCACCGTGGGCACCTCATGCCCGTATGATTCCTGTGCTGACCAATGAGTGCTCCGTCGTGTCGTGGCAGGCACCCCATGTTCCTGCATCCTCGCGTCCAGGAATTTACCGTAAACAAAACAAAAACGGCACCTCGCGGTGCCGTTTTTGCTCAAGAAACGCAAAGCTTATTCAGCTTGCGGCGCCGATTGAGGGGCGGCTTCAGCACCGGGTTGCTGCTGTTGCTCGATCCCGCCGATGGCTTTGATGGACAGACGCAGACGGCCCTTGTCATCAGCCTCGATGACCTTGACGCGGACCTGTTGGCCGACCTTGAGCACATCGTTGATGTTGGCGATGCGGTAGTTGGCGATTTCCGAGATGTGCAGCAAGCCATCACGGCCCGGCAGCACTTGCACGATGGCGCCGAAATCCAGCAGGCGCAGGACGGAACCGTCGTAGACCTGGCCGACTTCGACATCCGCGGTCAGCTCGACGATACGGCGTTGGGCTTCTTTAGCCTGAGCCTCGTCCACGCTGGAGATCACGATCGTGCCGTCATCGGAGATGTCGATCTGGGTGCCGGTTTCTTCGGTGAGGGAGCGAATGGTAGCGCCGCCCTTGCCGATCACGTCACGGATCTTTTCCGGATTGATCTTGATGGTCAGCATGCGCGGCGCAAAGGCCGACAGCTCACCACGCGAACCCTCGAGGGCCTCGGTCATCTTGCCCAGGATGTGCAGGCGGCCTTCGCGGGCCTGGGCCAGCGCAACCTGCATGATTTCCTTGGTGATGCCCTGGATCTTGATGTCCATCTGCAGCGCGGTAATACCGTTTTGCGTACCGGCCACCTTGAAATCCATGTCGCCCAGGTGATCTTCGTCACCCAGGATGTCGGTCAGGACAGCGAATTTGCCATCGTCCAGGATCAAGCCCATGGCCACACCGGCCACGTGATCCTTGAGCGGCACGCCGGCGTCCATCATAGCCAACGAGCCACCGCACACCGACGCCATCGACGAGGAGCCGTTGGACTCGGTGATTTCCGACACCAGACGGATGGTGTACTGGAAATCCTCATGGGGAGGCAGCAGCGACACCAAGGCGCGCTTGGCCAGACGGCCGTGGCCGATTTCGCGGCGCTTGGGCACACCGATACGGCCAGTTTCGCCGGTCGCAAACGGAGGCATGTTGTAGTGCAGCATGAAACGGTCACGGTATTCGCCCATGAGCGCGTCGATGATCTGCTCGTCTTGCTTGGTGCCCAGCGTAGCGATCACCAGAGCCTGTGTTTCACCGCGGGTGAACAAGGCGCTGCCGTGTGCACGCGGCAACACGCCCAGGCGCACGCTGATGGGGCGCACGGTGCGGGTGTCGCGGCCATCGATGCGGGGCTCGCCGTTCAGGATCTGACCGCGAACGATGCGGGCCTCGAGGTCGAACAGAATGTTGTCGACTTCGACCGCGTCAGGAGCGTCTTGGCCAGCAGCGGCGGCCTGCTCGGCCAGCTTGGCATGCACGTCGGCGTAGGCTTCACGCAATTTCGTCGTGCGGGCCTGCTTTTCGCGAATCTGATACGCCGCCGCCAAGCTGTCTTGGGCAGCCGTGGAGGCTGCGGCAATCAGGCTTTCGTTTTTGGGAGCAGCTTGCCATTCCCAGTCGGGCTTGCCAGCCTCGCGCACCAGCTCGTGGATGGCGTTGATGGCAGCCTGCATTTGCTCGTGGCCATACACCACGCCGCCGAGCATGACTTCTTCGGACAGTTGCTGAGCCTCGGACTCGACCATCAGCACGGCATTTTCGGTACCGGCGACCACCAGGTCCATCTTGGACGACTTCAGTTGCGACGCGGTGGGGTTCAACACGTATTGGTCATCGATGTAGGCCACGCGAGCGGCGCCGATCGGACCATTGAACGGAATGCCCGAGATCGCCAAAGCAGCGGAGGCGCCGATCATGGCCGGGATATCGGGATCGATGTCGGGATTGACCGACAGGGTATGCAGTACCACTTGGACTTCGTTGTAGAAGCCTTCGGGGAACAACGGACGCAACGGACGATCGATCAGGCGCGAGGTCAGGGTTTCCTTTTCGGAGGGTTTGCCTTCGCGCTTGAAGAAACCGCCGGGGATACGGCCCGCGGCGTAGGTTTTTTCGATGTAGTCGACCGTCAGCGGAAAGAACGTCTGACCGGGTTTTGCCTTTTTGGCAGCCACGACGGTGGCCAATACAACCGTATCGTCCACGGACACCAGCACAGCGCCGGAGGCCTGACGGGCGATCTCGCCGGTTTCCAGCACGACCGTATGCTGGCCGTATTGGAACGATTTAGTCACTTTATTGAACATGACGAGAATTCCTTACAAATGAAAAACCGTGGCCGCTGCGACGAACGCCGCACCGACCACGGTTGTGTCATGGGGAGCCTGCCCCGTCGATCACTTGCGCAGACCGAGTTTTTCGATCAGTGCGCGGTACGAATCGGGATTGCGACCCTTGAGGTAGTCGAGCAGTTTGCGACGACGGCTGACCATGCGCAGCAGACCGCGGCGCGAATGGTGGTCCTTCATGTGTTCTTTGAAGTGACCGGTCAACTCGTTGATACGAGCGGTCAGCAGGGCTACTTGGACTTCGGGGGAACCGGTATCGCCTTGGGCGCGTTGAAACTGAGCGACGATGTCGGCTTTTTTGATGTCAGCTACGGACATGGAATGACCTCTTCGGACTGGCGGCAGGGCCGAGGTGCCCTACCGTGGTTTTAAAAAACGGCAAACAGTTGCGCAGGCGCTGGCATGCGCGAAATACGACTTTTTGTACAACTTTTTGACGTGCGTTCAATATTAATTTGCCCGGCCATACACAATAGCCGGGCAAATCAAGGATGGAATTATAGCCGATTCGCTAGAATTACCCTACTAGGCCGGAATACCCGTTGTCTGGCCGCCTTTTTCGGGCGCTGGCCCCATGGCCGCCGCCCGCCGGAGAATCGCCATGCCCCGTCATATTTACCGCTTGGCAAGCCGCGCCGTGGCGCTGACCGCCGTGCTGGGCGCCCTGTCGGCCTGCGCCAATCTTGCCCAGGTACCGCCCGGCGCCCCGATGGCAGAGGTCACCAGCCAGTTTGGCCGGCCCAATTTTGAATGCAACCGGGCCGACGGCACGCATCGCGTCATCTGGACCACCCAACCGTCCGGCCAGTACGCCTGGGGCACGGATCTCACGGCCGACGGACGCACCGAGCAGATCGTTCCGATCCTGACCGATCCCTATTTCAAGCAGCATTTGGCGCAAGGTATGACGGCGGAGCAAGTCCAGTGCGAGTTCGGTCCGCCGGCCGATATCTCGGGTGTGGGTCTGCCTAGCGTGCGCGAAACTGTCTGGGCGTACCGCTACAAGCAGTCGGGCGTCTGGAATTCGCTGATGTATGTGTATATGGGGCGTGACGGCAACCACGTGACCCGCTATCACCCCGGCCCTGATCCGTTGTACGACGAGGATAGGCGCTGGCGCTGAGACGGCCCCAGACACTACCCGGGCCTAAAAAAGAAAGCGCGCATGCCAGATGACCTGGCGATGCGCGCTTTTCGAGTCAAAACGGCCAGACTCAGTCCGAGTGCGAGCGGCGCTCTTGTTGAAAACGCCGGGCGCGATTCCAGCGCCAGAACATCACCACCCAGCCCGACAGGCCATAGAGTACAAACAAGCCGAACAGGACAACCGGGGGGTCGCTGGACACGAAGACGAATACGGCGACCACCAGCAAAATGCCCCAGAACGGCACGCTGCGGCCCAAGGCAAAGCTCTTGCCGCTGAAGAACGAGGCATTCGACACCATGCTGACGCCCGCATACATGGTCAGGGCGAACGCCACCCAGCTCAGCACGCTGTCGTGCAGGGGCAGCTTGTTATCGATCGCCAGCCAGACAAAACCCGCCACCAGCGCAGCAGCAGCCGGGCTGGGCAACCCCTGGAAATAGCGTTTATCGACGACCCCGATATTGGTATTGAAACGGGCCAGGCGCAGCGCCGCCCCCGCCACATACACGAATGCGGCCAGCCATCCCCAACGGCCCAGATCATGCAGCGCCCACTCGTACATCACCAGTGCCGGCGCAACGCCGAACGAGGTCATGTCCGACAGAGAGTCGTATTGCTCGCCGAACGCCGATTGGGTATTGGTCAGCCGCGCCACCCGGCCGTCCATCCCATCCAGCACCATGGCGACGAAAATCGCGATCGCGGCAGTCTCAAAACGATCGTTCATCGCCTGCACCACGGCATAAAAGCCGGCAAACAGTGCCGCAGTGGTAAAGGCGTTGGGCAGCAAATAGATGCTGCGGTGACGATTTTCGGAATCTCGCATTGAAAAATTGGGCATATTTACAAAAAATGGCGGCGAACAGCTGAAAGGTTAACCCATTCGTAAGGAAAAAAGGCCCCTAACGCTGTACAAGCGGCTGGTTGGCTCACCGCAATTGGCGTGCCAGCAGGATTGCCGTGACACGCAACGATCCACCTAGGCTGCGCTGCGCCGGGACTTATTTCCAACGCCTGCGTCTTTCCCCGGGGTCCGCCTGGCGGCAAAAAAGCCCCCCACGCTGCGCCTTCGGCTTGCTGCCCCCCCAAGGGGGCGCTTTTTGCCTCGGGGCGGCCCGGCGACAAAAAAAGGCATCCTTGGGAAAGGATGCCTTTCTTGCCCTACCCCTTCGCGGGGGAAAGCGTGACTAATGCGATCTTAGTTCTTGGACTTGTCGACCAGCTTGTTTGCAGCGATCCAAGGCATCATGGCGCGCAGTTTGCCGCCGACTTGTTCGATCTGCGATTCCGCGTTGATGCGGCGGCGCGAGGTCAGGGTCGGAGCGCCAGCGGCGTTTTCCAGGATGAATTTCTTGGCGTACTCGCCGGTCTGGATGTCGGTCAGGCATTGACGCATGGCTTGGCGCGTTTGCTCGGTGACAACCTTGGGACCGGTCTCGTATTCGCCGAATTCGGCGTTGTTCGAGATCGAGTAGTTCATGTTGGCGATGCCGCCTTCGTAGATCAGGTCAACGATCAGCTTCAACTCGTGCAAGCACTCGAAGTAAGCCATTTCCGGAGCGTAGCCTGCCTCGACCAGCGTGTCGAAACCCGCCTTGATCAGCTCGACCGTACCGCCGCACAACACGGCCTGTTCGCCGAACAGGTCGGTCTCGGTTTCTTCGCGGAAGTTGGTTTCGATGATGCCGGCACGGCCACCGCCGTTGGCGCTGGCGTACGACAGGGCCACGTCACGGGCAGAGCCGGACTTGTCTTGGTACACGGCCACCAGGTGGGGCACGCCGCCGCCTTGAGCGTAGGTCGAACGCACGGTGTGGCCGGGGGCCTTCGGGGCGATCATGATGACGTCGATGTCGTCACGGGGCACGACTTGGCCGTAGTGCACGTTGAAACCGTGAGCGAATGCCAGAGCGGCACCAGCCTTGATGTTGGCGTGGACTTCGTTGCGGTAGACCGCAGCGATGTTTTCGTCAGGCAACAACATCATGACCACGTCGGCGGCCTTGACGGCTTCGGCGACTTCTTTGACTTCCAGGCCGGCGTTAGCGGCTTTTTTCCACGAAGCGCCATCCTTGCGCAGACCGACCACGACCTTCACACCCGAGTCATGCAGGTTCAGGGCGTGGGCATGGCCTTGCGAGCCGTAGCCGATGATGGCAACGGTTTTGCCTTTAACGAGGGAGAGGTCGCAGTCTTTGTCGTAGAAAACTTTCATGTTGTGTACTCCGGATTATTTTGAATTCAGTTAATGCAGTAGGGGTGTAGGCAAAAATGCCTGTTAGATCTTCAGGATCCGTTCGCCGCGCCCGATGCCGGACACGCCGGTGCGCACGGTTTCCAGGATGGCGCTGCGATCCAGGGCGTCAATGAATGCCTGCACCTTGTCCTGCGTGCCGGTCAGTTCAATGGTGTACGTCTTGTCGGTCACATCGATGATGCTGCCACGGAAAATATCGGCCATGCGCTTCATTTCCTCGCGCTCCTTGCCGACAGCCCGCACTTTGATCAACATCAGCTCGCGCTCGATGTGCGGCCCTTCGGTCAGATCAACGACCTTGACCACGTCGACCAGACGGTTCAAGTGTTTGGTGATCTGCTCGATGACCTCGTCCGAGCCGACCGTCACCACTGTCAGGCGCGACAAGGTCGCGTCTTCAGTGGGCGCCACGGTCAGCGTTTCGATGTTGTAGCCACGCGCGGAGAACAGGCCCACCACGCGCGACAGCGCGCCGGGTTCGTTTTCCATCAGCACGGAAATCACGTGTTTCATGATCGCCTCCTTACAGGTCTTCGGAACCGAGCAGCATCTCGGTCAGCCCGCGGCCGGCTTTCACCATCGGCCACACGTTTTCGGTGCGATCCGTAATGAAATCCAGGAAGACCAGGCGATCCTTGTGCTTCTTGAATGCTTCGCGCAGCGCAGGCTCGACATCCGCCGGACGTTCGATACGCAATCCCACGTGCCCATATGCCTCGGCCACTTTGACAAAATCAGGCAGAGAATCCATGTACGACTCGGAATAGCGCGAGCCGTAATCGATCTGCTGCCACTGCCGGACCATGCCGAGGAAACGGTTGTTCAGGCAGATGATTTTGGGCGTCAGGTGGTATTGCTGGCAGGTGGACAGCTCCTGGATGTTCATCTGAATCGATGCCTCACCCGTGATCACGGCGATTTCCGATCCCGGATTCGCCATCTGTACCCCCATGGCGTACGGCAAGCCCACGCCCATGGTGCCCAGGCCACCGGAATTGATCCAGCGACGCGGTTTGTCGAACTTGTAGTACTGTGCCGCCCACATCTGGTGCTGGCCCACATCGGAGGTCACGAAAGCGTCGCCGCCGGTGACTTCCCAGAGCTTTTCCACCACGAATTGCGGCTTGATGACTTCGTCGGAATTGGCGTATTTCAGGCATTCCTTGCCTCGCCATGTCTCGATCTGCTGCCACCATTTTTCCAGGGAAGCCGGCTTGGTCTCGGCGCGCGCAGCGTTGTATTGCGCGATGAGCTCGACCAGCACGTCTTTCACGTTGCCCACGATCGGCACATCGACCCGCACCCGCTTGGAAATCGACGAAGGATCGATATCGATGTGGATGATTTTGCGCGCATTTTGCGCAAAATGGCGAGGGTTGCCGATCACGCGGTCGTCAAAGCGTGCGCCCACGGCCAACAGCACATCGCAGTGCTGCATCGCCATATTGGCCTCGTAGGTGCCATGCATGCCCGGCATGCCCACAAACTGACGGTCGGTCGCCGGCATGGCGCCCAAGCCCATCAGCGTGTTGGTGCAAGGCGCGCCCAACAAATCCGCCACGCGGCGCAGCTCATCCGAAGCATCGGACAGAATCACGCCACCGCCCGAGTAGATCATGGGGCGTTCGGCAGCCAGCAGCATCTGCACGGCTTTTTTGATCTGTCCTTGATGCCCCTTGTTGACAGGCGCATACGAGCGCATGCTGATTTCGCCCTTGGCAGGGACGTATTTACACGGCTGCAGGCTGACGTCTTTGGGGACATCCACCAACACGGGGCCGGGCCGGCCGGTGCGGGCGATGTAAAAGGCTTTGCGCAGGGTATCGGCCAGATCCTTGACGTCGCGCACCAGGAAGTTGTGCTTGACGCAAGGACGCGTGATCCCCACGGTATCGCATTCCTGGAAGGCATCCTCGCCTATGGCCGCCGTGGGGACCTGTCCGCTGATGATGACCATCGGGATCGAGTCCATATAGGCGGTGGCGATGCCCGTGACGGCATTCGTCACGCCGGGGCCGCTAGTCACGATACATACGCCGACCTTTTGCGACGCGCGCGAATAGGCATCGGCGGCATGCACGGCAGCTTGCTCGTGGCGCACCAGGATATGCTGAAATTTGTCTTGCTTGAAAATTGCGTCGTAGATGTACAGCACAGCGCCGCCGGGATAGCCGAAAACGTGCTCGACGCCTTCTTCGGCCAGGCAGCGCACGAGTATATCGGCGCCTATGGTTTCCATGATATTCATTTCCTGTTTCAGGACCGGCCCTGTTTTCCTGACTGTTGCACGCCCTGATACGGCAGCAACCGAACAAATACCAACGCCGACAACATGATCTGGCGCTTTGAGATTCACGGAACCTCGCCACCCAAACACCTTGCCAACCTGGCACGCATTCGTCGGGAACGCAGTGCAAACGCCCCAAGGGGACGCTGGAGGTCGAAATGGAAGCTTTGGCAACACACGCTTGTGACGCGGCCAACAGCAGGTAATTACTGGGGCGTAGCGCCTGGAATGTAGTCTGGGCGGCACGCTTGCCTGAGCGCCAGCATCGGATAGGCAGACTGGCGCAAGAAAGCGAATTTACCGCGTTGCGGCATTACGAGCAAATCGGCGATTAGCATATTCCCCACACTCATCCGCCCCCATAAAAACGAAAGCCCCTCCGGGGCCGACGCGATTCTCCAACCGTGAGTTTGCGGCGGCCCGGCAGGGGTGGCAGGCGGGACTGTTGGAGGCCGCCCAGTCCGTGGCTCCTCGGCGGGGGCAGTCCGGGGGCCATGTTTGAGTGCCGCGCAGCGGCGCGAGTTTGGCCCCCGGCCCGCCGAGGAGTCACGGACGCAGGCCGAGTCCCCGTTCAGGGGACGAGTCAGCCGACCAGTCCCGCCTGCCACCCCTGCCGGGCCACCGCAAACGGCTTAAGAACCCCGCTGTACCGCCATACCGGATTCCCAGACGCACCTACGGCCCCCCAAGCCCCGCACTTGTTTCTATACTTGTGGAATCGCACCTTCAGAGCGCCCAGTTCATGGACTTTCGCATTGCCAGTATTCCTCGCTTTCTTTACAGCCACTACTTTTTTGGCGGGGTACGGCAAGGGGTAGGCATGTTGTTGCCGGTGTTGGTGCTGGGCGGCATCTTTGGCGAATATGCCTATGGCCTGGTGGCGACGTTTGGCGCGCAGTGCCTGGCCATCATCGATCAGCCCGGCGGCCCCCAACGGCACCGCACCAATGAAATGCTAGGCGGGGCGTTCTTGGCTACGATGGCGGTCGCGATCACAGGTGCGGTCTCGACCTATCCCGTGCTGCTGTGGCTGGCGATCATCGGCCAATGCTTTATTTTTTCGATGTTTTCAGTCTTTGGCAAACGCGGCGGCCTGATTGGATTCGGCGGGCTGCTGATCATGACGCTGACCATGCATTCGCCGATGACGCCGAGCCAAGTGCTGCCCCATGCGTTGGCGACCTTGGGCGGCGCGCTGTTCTACCTGGCCTTCAGCTTGGCATTCAGCCGCGTGTTCTGGCTACGCGAAGAGCGTCAGGCCATGTCCGTAGCGCTATTTGCCACGGCGGACTATATGGCTGCGCGCAGCCGTTTTTACGATGAAACGACCGATCTGGACGACATCTACCGCGAGTTGATCCAATCCCAATCCGTGATGACGGAAAAACACCAGTCGGCGCGCGATATCGTGCTGCGCACACTGCCGCGAGGACGCGGCTACGGCGACAGCGAGCGCGTCATGCTGTGGAACATGTTTGTCAACATGCTCCAGCTGCTCGATACGCTCGTCGCCTCGCACACGGACTATGCGTCGTTACGCCGAGTACTGGCCGGCCATGATTGCCTGCTATTCATGCGTGACGCGCTGGTCAAAATGTCGCTGGAATTGAACCGCATCGCGCTGGATGTTTCGCGCGGACGCGCCGTGCAGTATCGCAGCAGCCCCAAGGCGGAATTGCGCGCCATCGAATACGAAATCGAACAGTTCAAACAGCAGGGCATGAGCGAACGCGAACCCGAAACGCTAGCCCTCATCGTGCAAGTACTACGACGGCTGCGCAACGCCTCGCGCATCGTGAACAAACTGGCTGACCATACCGACGCGCGCATGGATGCGCAGCCTACCGACGAGCTGCGCATCGACAAATCCCTGACGCAGTTCATGTCGCGCCAGGAGCTGCGCATAGGGATGATTACTAGCAACCTGCGGCTGGATTCCCCCTATTTTCGCTATGCGGTGCGCGTCACGCTGGCCGCCGCGCTGGCGATGGGATTAATCGGCCAATGGATGACGCCGCAAGTGTCCTCGGCACATAGCTACTGGGTGCTGCTGACGATCGTCATCATCATGAAACCCGGCTTCGCATTGACCCGTCAACGCAACGGCTGGCGTCTGATGGGGACATTGATCGGCTGCTTGCTGGCGTTGCTGCTGTTTCGCTTCACGGCTCACCCCACCATCCTGTTTGGCGTACTGCTCATCGCCTGCATCATGGGCAACAGCTTGCTGCAATTGAACTACATGGCCAGCGCGATTTTCAATACGCTGTTCGTGGTGATGGTATTTCACTTCGTCGCCCCGGGCACCGTATCCATGGAGGTCATTGGCGAACGGGCGCTCGATACCGCAATGGGCTGCGCCATTGCGCTCATATGCAGCTATGTGCTGCCATGGTGGGAAGCACGCTACATGAAGCCACTGGCACGCGCGGCCACCAACGCCAATCGCGAATATTTGCGTACGGGCATGAGTTACGTCAGAGCCATGCATGCGGCGAATGCAGGCGCTCCGCCATCAGAGGAGGTGCCATCTCCCGCCCAGGCCGATATCGCTTGGCGCCTCGCGCGCAAAAACGTGCACATTGCCTTCAGCAATTATGCCGAGGCGTTCTATCGCATGATGAGCGAGCCGCGCTCTCACCAGGTGAACGTGCCAGAATTCAACAACCTGCTCATTCAAAACCACATCATGGCCTCGCAAATCACGGCCGCCATTCCCCTGCTCGCGGGTTTGAAAGAAACACCTGAACCGATGCGCAAAGCACTCAAGGGCATGGTGGATTTGCTCGACGACAGCAGCCCGGCATCGACAGACTTACCCAACCAATTCGACACCACAGGTGAGCTGGCGGCGCTGGCATATCCGATCAAGCAAATGCTGCGCGCGTCGACGCAAATCCGTCAGGAAATGGCAGCAGTCGCCGATCCGCCACAAAGCCGCCCTGCGGCCGTGGCGGCGCCGTCCTGATTGCGCGCGGCCTGGGTGGCACCGACAAGGGGTTAGGTCACGCCGCACGCTGCCGCTTGCGGGCCTGCTCCGGCCAGAAATACCAAATCGCGGCCGCGACCTGCAAAGCCAACACAATCCCCCACGCGGCCAAATGAGCCACCGGCGGATACGCGCCACCCTGCCCCGGCCATAAATCGACCACCCAGCCGATGCCGACCTGGCACAAAAAGATCATCAGGAACATCAACAAATTGGTAGTCGATGCGACACGGCCCAACAGCTCGGGTGGGAACTCTCCCGCCAGGAAGGCGTAAACCAGGATGTTGGCCGAGCCGAACGCGCCATAGCCAGCCCACAAAATTTCCAGAGGGACAGGCGCGCGCAGCATGATCAACGCCTGAGTCAGCACGAACAACACCATGCATACCCCGCCAAACCCATACAACCCCAATCCCAAGCGCTCCATGCGGCGAGCCATGACGCCCAGCCCCACATTTCCGGCCATCATGGCAAAGCCCAACAGCGACACCAAGCCTGCCGCATGCGCGCCGTCCAGACCGTTGACATCGGTGAGATAGGGTCGCACCCACAACGACTGCACACCGTAAAACGCGCCGCCCGTCATCACCGGCAAGGACACCAGACGCCAATATCGCGCGTCACACAACAAGGCCCACGTGCCACGCAACTGTGACGACAAACTGGGTGCCCGGCGATGATGTGCGCTTTCGCGAGGCGCGCCAAACCAGATCAATCCCGCCACCGCCACGGTGAAGCCTGCCAACCCGATACTGATCACCTGCCACGAGCTGCTGTGCAATGCCCAGGAAAGCGGTGATCCGACAAGTACGCCGCCCAAGCCGCCGACTGCCATCACCAAGCCATTGATCATGGGCAGACGCGCCAATGGAAAGGTTTGCGCCAAAGCCTGAAAAGCAGCGCCTAGACACACACAAACCCCGGCGCCGATCAACAAGCGGCCGACCATGAGGCCCGTCAACGTTTCCGACAAGCCATAAACCAAGGTGCCCGCGGCCGCGACGAGCAACATCAGTGCGTTAACCCGCCGCGGTCCCCACGTGTCGAGGAACACGCCTGCGGGAATTTGCATCAACGAAAACCCCAGGAAATACAGGCTCGTCAACGTCCCCAGGTCGCCGGCAGACAGATGAAGTTCCTGCGCCAGAATGGGCCCGAAACCGATATTGACGCCACGGAACAGGTACGAAACCAGGTACCCCAGCGAGAAAAACAGAAAGACGCGCAATCCAGCGGACATAGTTGAGCGACGTATTAAACCTTGCGTCGAAACACCAGCTTGTCTGCGCTGGAGGCAGCGGCATCATAGGCATAGCCCTCGACATCGAACTTCTGCAGGCCTTCGGGTTTGGAGACCTTGTGCTCAATGGCGTACCGCGCCATCAACCCGCGCGCACGCTTGGCGTGAAAACTGATGACCTTCCAGGCGCCGTTTTTCCAATCCTGAAAAACACACTGCACCACACGTGCCTTGAGGACTTTCAGGTCGACCGACTTGAAATATTCCTCGGACGCCAGATTCACAATGATCGGGGTTTTCTGGGTGGCGAGGCGTTCGTTCAGATAATCCGCAATGGTGGAGCCCCAGTATTCGTACAGGTTCTTGCCCTTGGGCGTGACCAAACGCGTACCCATTTCCAGGCGGTACGGCTGCATCAAATCCAGCGGACGCAGCACACCGTACAGCCCGCTGAGGATGGCCACATGCTCTTGAGCCCATTCCAGCCGGGCCGCCGACAGGCTTTCCGCCTGCAGGCCTTCGTAGACATCGCCATTAAAGGCCAGCACGGCCTGACGGGAATTATGCTGCGTGAACTTGGTCGTCCACGCTCCATACCGACTCACATTCAATTCAGCCAGCGCGGGGCTCAAACTCATCAGATCGGAAACCTCCGAGGCCGACAGTTTCTTCAAGACCTTGATCAACCCCGCGGCCTGATTCACAAACAAAGGCTGCGTGTGCTGCTCGATGTGAACCGGCGTGTCGTAATCCAATTTTTTGGCGGGAGAAAGCAAAAACAGCATGTGCCAGAATCCTTGATCGGTTAGAAATAGTTAGCGCGCGGTCCAGCCGCCATCGACCGAAACGGTCGTACCCGTGATCTGCGCCGCAGCGTCGGACGCCAGAAATACGGCCGTCCCGCCGAGCTGCTCGGGCGTGACGAACTGCAGCGATGGCTGCTTTTCACTCAGCAGGTCGCGAGCGGCTGCATCCTGATCTACATGGTGTTGTTCCGCCAAGGCCGTGATCTGTTTTTCCACCAATGGCGTACGCACCCACCCGGGGCAAATCGCGTTAGCCGTCACGCCGCTGCCAGCGGTTTCCAGCGCGGTCACTTTGGTCAATCCCACCACGCCGTGTTTGGCAGCCACATAAGCCGATTTATTCGCCGAGCCCACCAAGCCGTGTGCCGAGGCAATATTGATGATGCGCCCCCAGCCTTGTTTTTTCATATGCGGCAAAGCCGCGGCGCTGCCATGGAAAACGGCCGACAGGTTCAGCGCCAGAATGGCGTCCCATTTTTCAACGGGAAAGTCCTCGATGAGTGCGGTGTGCTGGATGCCGGCGTTGTTCACCAGGATATCGATGCGTCCCAACGATTGCACGGTATTGGCCACGAGTTGACGCACGGCTTCGCCCTTGGACAGATCCGCGCCGTCATACAGGACGTTCACGCCATGCTGGCTTGCGAGGTCAGCCCGTAATTTTTCAATCTCCGCCGCATCGCCAAAACCGTTGAGGACAATATCCGCGCCCTGCTGCGCGAAAGCCGTGGCAATGCCCAAACCGATACCGCTGGTGGAGCCGGTAACAATCGCAACTTTTCCTTTGAGCATGCTAGTTCTCCTGTGTGAGATCGGGCCGCGGCCTCCAGGCCGACGCTGGGTCCAAGTGTAACTGGCCCCAGCATGACACCCGCGCTAGGCCCCACCCGCATCGGGGGCATAGCCGGGTTTGTTGCTTTACAAAATTTTCAGGTATAATGCTTGGCTTTGCTGCTCTACGTTCATCGGCGCGAGACCATGGTGCCGATCGATAAATAACCCGTATAGCACCGCCGGAGAGGTGGCAGAGTGGTCGAATGCGCCGGACTCGAAATCCGGTATACGTTTAGGCGTATCGTGGGTTCGAATCCCACCCTCTCCGCCAGGCACCCATTGCCTGGAATACGATCGGGCCCCGCAAGGGGCCTTTTGTTTTGCTTAGAAAAACTGCTAGTGCTAGAGACGCCGCATGCATTGATTGAACCAGCCGCTTCGTCAGTCTGCCTTCGACGCGGCCGGTCGATATGCCGCCATAACGGTGATGATCGCTGCGATAACATTTAATACAACGCTGGCAGTGATCGGAATCAAATAGCTCTGGCTGACATCGTAGGCGAAGCCAGCGGCGCTCGGCCCGATGAGTGCGCCTACGGCGACGCTGGTATATAGAACGCCAATGATGCGGCCGGCTTGGCGCCCGCCGAACATGTCGGCCACCACTGCCGGCAGGATCGCAACCCACCCCCCATAAAACAGGCCGAAAGCGATCGCGAACAAAGCGAGCGGATAGACGGACGAGCTGACAGCCCATATCGCAAAAGAAGCGGCCATGCCGATATACATGGCCACCAGAAATCGCTCTCTACCCATCTTGTCGGCAATGCCGCCGAGAAAGAAACGGCCTGCCGTGCTGCCGATGCCGATAGCGCCAAGCAGCCACACCGCAGTTGCTGCGGAAGCATCGTGGTCGATCGCGTAAGGCGCCAGATGGACGAAAGGGACAAATACACCAAGCGCGCCAATGAGCGATGCGAGATACAACTCAATGAAACGTCGCGTTCGGACGGCTTGCCCCACGGACAGGCCCGATTGCGGGGCATGGGCTTGCGACGCAGGAGTACTATGCGCGCCGTCTGGCTGCAGCCCGCGTTTAGCCGGATCGTCTTCCATCAGCAAGGCCGCCAGAATGCCGAGGATAATGGTAATGATGCCGAGCGTCGTGTAAGCGCTGCGCCATCCAATGTGCGAGATCAGCCATGTCGCAAATGGCGGCAATAGAAGGGTTCCGACGCCGATGCCGCTGACCGCAAGTCCGGAAGCAAAACCGCGACGAATGACAAACCATCGCTGCACTGCACCGAGTGCAGGCACATAGGCACTACCAATGCCAAAACCAATGCCGACGCTATAGGCTGCATATACTTGCATAATGGATTGAGCCCGTCCGGCCAGAATAAGCCCCGACCCGACGAGGATCATCCCGGCCGCGGAAAGCACCTTTACGCCATACCGGTCTGCGAGCGGGGCGGACACAATACCAAGCGCAAAATAGAGAAACCCCGCCAGCGAGAAAACCAAAGATACTGACCCGCGCGACGCACCGAACTCATGCTGAAACGACTCAAAGAACGAACTGAACGTGTAGGCGCTTCCGAAGCCAACGAAGGTTATGACAAAGGCCGCCGCGACAACGAGCCAGCCATAGAAAATGCCGAAAGGCGGCTTTTTGAAGGTCATCTCTTACGCCCATGAGCCGGATAGCGCAGCATTTTCGCGCAACGAAACAGGGCGATGCCCCAGTCAATCACGCTCATCCCGCTACTCCTGGAGTCTGAGATCCTATCCGCCGCCCATCAAGATCGGGGTGGCGGCGATGCCAATTCGTTATGCGCTGAAATGCCGACCCGAGGCTAAAAAGAGAAGCCTCATCGAATGAGGCCGCGATCAATTGCAGGCCGATTGGCCCCCCTTCCGTCGAGAATCCCCCAGGAAATGCGAGTGCCGGATGTCCGCTCATATCGAAGGGGCAGGTATAGCGCTGCAACTTCGCAATCAGTTCCGGCTGCTCTCCGAGCGTCGCGATTGTGCTTAATGCAAGGGGAGCAAACGGATGGATGGGAGTCAGGATAGCATCGATCGACGAGAACAAAGTTTCGACCTGCCCACGGAAAATCGCCCGGCGGAGCAATATCCGTTGATATTCCATCCCCGAAACTACCATCCCATTCTCAATGACCGATGACAGAATAGAGCCGTACTGCTCCTTGTGAAGCGGATAGGTCGCTTGATGCGCAACAGCTGCCTCGACAGCGCAGTTCAGCGTCCAATCGGGCACGATCTGGCGAACATCAGGAAACGACACGTCCACAATCTCGACACCAAGGTCAGAGAAGACGGCGCGGGCTTCGGTCAATGCGGTCTGCACCTGGGAATCAACGTCTTCGCTATTCCAACGCCGGTCGATACCGATCCGCCTGCCGCGTACATCGACGATCGTATCGGCGATGTAGTCGCCCACCGGACGACGGGTTGCCGTCGGATCATCCCGATCGTGCCCAGCTATTACTCTGAGGATAGCCGCGACATCAGCGACGCTCCGAGCGATCGGGCCGATATGATCCAGCGAAGGCGCGAGGTCGAATGTTCCATAGCGACTGACGCGACCCCAGGTTGGCTTGAGGCCGCTCACTCCATTAGCGGCCGAAGGCCAGCGAATGGACCCACCGGTATCGGAGGCAATCGACCCAAAACACAAGCCGGCTGCGGCCGCGACAGCCGAGCCGCTAGAAGAAATGCCCGCCCAATAGTCATCATTCCACGGGTTGCGCACCGGAGGTATCGAAGGATGGTAGTCAGAATACGCTCCCTCGGTAAGCTGCGTTTTACCGATCAGCACCGCCCCCGCTTCTTTCAGCTTTCGAACAACGGTCGCGTCTCGAGTTGGAACAAAATCCTTATAGATCGCAGTCCCAGCCGCAGTAGCGGCGCCCTCGGCCCAACAGAGGTCCTTCACCGCGATGGGAACACCGTGGAGCGGCCCTCGATGAATGCCTGCCGCAATTTCCCGATCTGCCGTCTCCGCTTGACGGATTGCGCTGTCGCCCAAGAGCCGCGCATACGCCTTCAATCCACCGTCTATCCGTTGAATGCGCGCCAGGAGCCCTGTGGTGACCTCCACAGAGGTAAGCGCTCGCTGGGCGATAAGCCCACCCACATCGATCAGATCACGGAATTCCACCTCGAATGACATTCGTCTTAGCCCTTTTTACCGAGCGCACACATCGAGCAGCGCCCATATGATTTAGAAAACTTGAATATCTTCTCACCCGCCACAACGTTGACGTGCAATAAATATGGAGATTAATCTGTCGTTATCACACTCTACAAACCAGAATAATTAATTCTCTTGAGATAGATTTTCTAATTCATGGCTCGCCGACTTCCCCCTCTTAATGCTCTCAAAGCGTTCGAGGCCACTGCCCGTCATCTATCGGTCAAGCTCGCCGCAGAAGAGTTGTGCGTGACGCCGGGAGCAGTCAGCCAGATGCTCAAGATTCTGGAGGAAAATCTGGGAGTGAAACTGTTCGATCGGGTGACGCGGGGAATCTATTTGACCGACGCCGGCCGCGACTACCTGCCTGCCATACGCAACGCGTTTCGTCAGATCACGGAGGCATCCGAGCGGATTGCGGCCCAGACCGAGTCTGGCCTGCTCACCGTTAGCGTCACGCCCTTCTTCGCGTCCGCCTGGTTGGTCCCCCGATTAGCGTCCTTTCGTGAAGCGCAGCCTGACATTGATCTTCAGATTGTCACGAGCAATGCACTCGTCGATTTTTCTCACTCGGACGTGGATGTTGCGATTCGACATGGGATGGGCCGTTATCCTGGCCTGCGCAGCGATCGTGTCGTGACGGTAGAGATGATCGCGGCGGCGACGCCTGATCTGGTAGAAAAATTGGGAGCCCCGACTCACCCGTCTGATCTTGCACACTGGCCGCAGGTTCACGATGCCGAACGAAAAGGTTGGAGCTTGTGGTTTGACGTGCACAACGTCGCTGAACGAATAGCGGTGCGCGGTCCGTCCTTCGACGACAGCGGACTTATGCTCAAGGCGGTGCTTGCCGGTCAAGGCGCAGGACTTTTGCCAGCAGCCCTGGTCGAGGACGAACTGGCGAATGGGAAATTGATCCAGTTGCTTCCCGCCACGAACATGGAGGGGTTCGCTTACTATCTCGTCTGTCCCGACAACAGACAGCACGTGAGGAAGATTGCCGCCTTTCGCGATTGGATACTGAGCGCGCAAGACCGTCCTCGCGCATCATTCAGCAATCATGCGGCGCCTTCACCTCAACGCTAGTTTTTTACCAGCATGGATCTGCGGCGCACGTCATTTCACACGGCATCGTGCTTCCGGGTCAGATCAGTCACCTACTCTCCATTGATCACCTTGTTCATATACTGTGCAGGACGACCCATAAAGTCTTTGAACGAAGCGATATCGCCGTATTCCTGGTGCTCGACATCCCAATAACCGATGCGCTGGGATTTCGGATTCCATACAAGTAGAGTGTTCGAATAATCGCCCGATTCGCGACTTAATCGCAGCATCGTCTTGCGACCGGCCTTAATCGGCACCGTGTCCGTCAGCCCAAAAAACTCGACGAAACCGACGTCGCAGCCCGGCAAGTCGATGCGTCGTCGTTCGCTTTGCAAGAAATCCACCAGTTCCTGCGGCAGCTTGTACGGCTTTAATTCGTATAGCTTGTTGATCACGCTGTGTAACAGGGAGATGCGCTATCTTTTTGCCATACAACGCTTGTTGATAGGCATCGCCACCGACTTTCTTTCGAGCATGGACATCAGCGCCGTGCTGTACGAGATAGCGCATCATGTCCGGGTTTGCGTATCGAGCGGCGATCGGAAAAGCAGGCGCATCGGCTCGATTCAAATTGGCTCTGTGTTCGACCAGCCAATGCACAGAAGCACTGGCATGCACCGCGAGCGCCAGCACCAGCGGAATCTCTTGTGTGTACTCGCTCAACTCGATCTCGGCTTCGATATTCAACCCCCTCGCCAAGGCAGCATCGAGCGCAGCAATGTCGCTCTCGATTAGCGCCGTCACGAGAGGAGGCACTGTTTCAAAGCTGCCGAAGTCAGCGATCTTCACCCCGACATTCTTTTCCAAATAGATGGCCACGTCGACTACACCTCGGTAACTACGACTAGGCGGCCTGCACCGCCTTCGGCAAACTACTGCTGCCGATTACGAGGTCCCCAACCTCAAGGGGCAGGTTTCCAAACAAACAAGGATCGAGAAATGGCACTTGTTTACCGTATAGCCTCACTATACAATGAATCATAAATGATCAAGACCTTCCGTCATAAGGGAATTCAAGCCTTCTTTGAGAACGGCTCCAAAGCCAAGATCAAGGCGACTCATACCGGAAAACTTCGACTTCAACTCGCCGCACTTCACAGTGCAGCCTCTGTTGCAGACTTGGCCACCCCCGTAAATTGGAGACTGCACCAACTGAAAGGGCAGAACCCCAAGGGCCAGAACGTCGAGGGTCATTATGCATTTGATGTCACAGGGAATTGGCGCCTGACTTTCTTCTTTGAAGGTGTCGATGTTGTTCTTGTTGATTATCTTGACTATCACTAGGAGTGCCGCCATGCGAATGTTCAACCCGCCTCATCCGGGTGAGGTGTTGCGCGAATACCTCGGTGATCTGAGTGTCACCGATGCGGCGGCCCACCTGCAGATCACTCGTGCGGCGCTTTCGCGTATTCTCAATGGCCATGCTGCGATCAGTGCAGACATGGCGTTGCGCTTATCCCAGGCCCTGGGGACAAGCGCCGAGTTGTGGCTTGGCATGCAGGCCCAGTATGACCTCTGGCAGGCCAAACATGCCGCACGCTATGTCAAAATCGCTCGCCTCAGAACGACCGCCAAAAGGCCAGCGGCTCAGGGCAGCCTATTGACTGCTTAATGATGGCAATGCTCTGGGATAACTCACAGCCCAGCATTGCTCAACGAAACCGACCCTGCTAAATACAACCTGATCACGATTGCGCCGCGAGCGCATATCGTTCGTCCCCACTATGCCCACTCGCCTCGCCACTATCTTCCTGCCACTCGCCTTAATAACTCTGCCAGCGCACGCCCATGACTTTACCGAATGGCGCACCGGCGACCTGGTGTTCCAGGACTCCGCAGGGCCGCAGTCCGCTGCGATCCGCACCGCCACAAAAAGCCGCTACACCCACATGGGCATTGTTCGGCTGACTCCATCCGGCCCCGTGGTCATCGAAGCGGCACGCACGGTCGGCGAGACCCCACTGACCAAATTCCTGGCTCGCGGCCAACAGGGCCAGTATGCCGTCTATCGGCTGAACACAGCTACGCCTGACCGTATCAAGACAGCGCTTGCCGAAGCCTCTCGTTATACGGACCGCCCCTACGATATTTTCTTTCGTCTCAAACCAGACGCCATTTATTGCAGCGAGCTGCCCTATTACGCGTTCAAGGCAGCGGGGATTACGCTCGGCAAGACGGAGCGCTTCGGCACACTCGCCGTAAACAATCCGGCAGTGCGGGCGTTGTTCTTGGCCCGCTGGGAAAAGCACCCAGACTGTCAGGAGACCGACCAGACCGGATGCTGGCAGCGGATTCAAGAGCAGTTGCTGGTCACGCCAGCCAGTATCGCGGCCGATCCGCAAGTCACGCGGGTATTCAACAATTTCCGGCAAGAATGACCCTGTCCTTAGCACATGCGTGCCTCAGACCGCCCTTCGTTCAAAGCGCTGAGCGAATAACACGCGCCATATCTGACATCGTCCCCCACTAAAACATAACAGATATTTTTTGATATTTATTGTGTTAAAAAGTAGTTAGAGAATTAGTTTTCTGCATACCTTTTGATCAGATTTGCGAAATTTTCACCGGATTTGGCTGAAACTGACTTGAATCTGGAATCAAGCTAATTCTTAGCCTATTTAAATTTCAATATATATCAAAATGACACAACCACCAGATATCGAAAGTTCCTCCTTGCGCGAGATCGGGGATGTGAATCTCAACTATTTGGTCCTCGTGCAACGCCTGCTACGAGAAGACTTTGCAGTAGGGCTGTACCGCACCGGTCTCAGCGAGGAAACGGGCCGCATTTTTCTGCAGCTTTCTTTTCAGCAAACGGTGGCGCTTGCATCTTCAACGACGCTGCTGTGCGGCTTCCGTCTGGATGATGCGTCGATGCTGGCCGCGCTGACGCATTCCGGTTTGAGTGACTCGCTACAGCAAGCCCGCATGACGATGGCCATGGCCAAAGCCCCTGCGATCAAACTCCAGGCAGTAGCAGCGCACACCGGGAGTATCTGAGATGGCTAAAGCGACAATCCAGTCAGTGGCTGACTGGAAACCTGCCCCGCAGAAGAGCGTGAGCAAAGAAGGGAAAGACATCGCCCTGGCCACTACCATGATCGGACTGGGCGCGCGGCTGCAGGTACTGGAAAACGAGACTAACCTGAGTTATGACCGGCTATCTCGCCTCTACCGCGAAATACACGGCTGCTCACCGCCTAAGGGCATGCTGCCTTTTTCTCTGGATTGGTTTATTACGTGGCGCAATAACATCCACTCCTCGATCTTCTACAACATCTTCAAATTTCTCGATCAACATACGCCCGCCCGCGGTGTGTCGGCGCTGATCAGCGCCTATAACCTCTATCTGGAGCATGACGAGGTCCACAGAAACGGAGAACCTGTACTCAGTTTCACGCGCGCCTGGATTTTGTTGCGGTTCATGCAGAGCGACATGCTGCAGATGAGCCGCTGTACGTATTGCAGCATCGAATTTGTGACGCACTCGCACATCATTGCCAGCAAGTATCTGTGCCCCGTGTGCAAACCACCCGCCCGAATTGTCGGCATGCTGGGTAAACAAGAAAACCGGTTCGGAAGCTTTATTTCGAACGCTATGCCGGCGGCCTCCGGGCGCTATTGACTGAATTTCTCCAGTAATCCCAATAGCAAGGGGCGAATGTTCTGCAGTTGCTCTTGGTGCACCGCCGCCAGGGATTCCAGGGTACGCTCTGCCAATGGCGTCAGGTGCAGCAGCGCACGGCGGCCGTCCCTGGGGTCCGCGTGGCGGGTGATCATACCCATGTGCACCAACCGGGTGACGAGTTCGGCGGCGGTGTGGGATTTGATGCAGAGGCGCTGGGATAGCTCGGTCACGGTCGGAGCCACCGTTTGGCCTTTGATCGCCAACAGCGCCTGATGCTGCTGGGGCGCCAGGCCGTGGGCTTGAGCCTCTGACTCGCTAAAGAGCGCGAAGCGGCGCAATTCGTAACGGAAATCGGCCAACATGGCGAAATCCGACGACCGCAGCGCAGGGTGCTGTTCAAATGCGTGAGAGGCGAGAGTATCCATAGCACTGACGATGGTACGCACGCTACGCTGCTTATGGTCATTACGGAATCATTAAGGATTCGCAATGTTATCGACTACGCTCTGCGCCCCCTGGGACATGCCGTCACGTACGTTAGAATGCGCCGCTACAGCTCTTTCCGTGATTAAGGGGGAACCATGTGGCGCTGCCTGATCGTCGAAGACGACGCCGATAATGCCCGCTATATCGCCAATGGACTGAAGGAACTAGGCTACGACCCGGTCATCTGCATGGACGGTCCGACCGCGCTGCAACGCGCTACCGCGGAAAATTGGGATGCCATCATTCTGGACCGCATGTTGCCTAATGATGTCGATGGGCTGTCGATTTTGTGGTCCCTGCGGGCATTGGGCAAGAAAACGCCGGTGCTGGTGCTCAGCGCGCTGACGGCCCTCGATGAACGGGTCCGGGGACTGAAAGCCGGCGGCGACGACTATCTGACGAAACCGTTTGCCTTTCCGGAGTTGGCGGCGCGTGTTGAGGCGCTGATACGCCGATCATCACCTCAATATGAACAGCGTCAACTGACCGTCGCGGATTTGTCTCTGGATCTGGTCAGCGGACGTGTGACGCGAGGTGGCCGCCAGATCACCTTGCAGCCGCGCGAATACAAGCTGCTGGCCTACATGATGAACAATGTCGGCCAGGTGCTGACTCGCACCATGCTGTTGGCCACCGTCTGGGGCTATCGCTATGACCCCCAGACCAACGTCATTGACGTGCACATCAGCCGGCTGCGGCAAAAAATCGATGGCGACACGGATGCGCCATTGATTCATACGGTGCGCGGCGTGGGTTATCGATTGTCCGCGCAGCCCCACATCGAGGGCGACGGCAAACAGGACCCAGCGTGATTCGCCGCCTGGGACAGATGCTGGGCGCCATCTGGAGCTCGGTTGCATTTCGCCTGACGCTGAACTACAGCATCCTGGCGTTGTTGACGTCATTGCTGTCCCTGATGTTTGTGTATTACCAGAGCGTAAAAATCCTGGAAGCGCAGTTCTCGCGCCAAGTCCAGATCACAGCCCAGCGCCTGAACGCGCATTTCGAGCAAGGCGGGCTGCCCGCTCTGGCGCGCGAGATATCGCTGGAAATGGCCGATCACGTCAACAGCGACACAGAGATGTTCATGCTGCTGGATCCGGTCGGCCGCATGCTGGTAGGCAATATCGCCTGGGACCCCAGCGATGCTCCGCTCAATGGCAGCGGGGTGATGCGCTCGGTACTGCTGCGAGGAGAACCGGCGCACGGCTATCTGGTGGCGCGCAGGCTGCGCGATGGCTCGATCCTGATCATCGGGCACGATTTGCGCGATCTCTATGAACTGACCGACGTGATTCAAAAGGTCAGCCTGGCGGCAACGGGGGTGATCGCTCTGCTCGTCTTGCTGGGCGCCGCGCTGTTTCGCCGGGTCTTGCAGCGCCGTGTCGAGGTGATTCGCCATACGGCCGCCCAGTTTGGCGCGGGCCAGTGGGGCCAGCGCATCCCGGAGCATCCCAAACAGGACGAGTTTGCGCTGCTGTCCAGCGACATCAACGGCATGCTGGATCGCATCGAACGGCTCATGCACGGGGTACGCAATGTTTCTGACGCCGTGGCGCATCAGTTGCGCACGCCTCTGACGCGTATGCAGGTCCGGTTACGCACTATCGACTGGAACACGGCCACGCGGCAAGAAATCCGAGCGAATGTCGACCGCCTGTCGGCGGAGCTGGACGACCTCGTCAAAATCTCGGAAAAATTGCTCCAGATCGCCGAACTGGAGTCAGGCGCACGGCGCAAACATTTCGAACCAGTACGCCTGGATGTCATCGCGGCAGACGTGGCCGACTTGTACGAAGCGGTGGCCGAGGAGCAAGACGCCCGGCTCACGCTGCAAGCCAGCGGCCCCGCCCCCCTGCGTGGCGACCCGGATTTGCTGGCGGGCGCGCTGGTGACCTTGGTGGACAATGCCCTGAAATACGCGGGCCATGGCGCACGCATCCACATCGAGGTCGCACAGACCGCTCACCACACCACACTGACCGTCACCGACAATGGCCCAGGCATTCCTGCCGACAAGATTCACCGGATTGGCGAGCGCTTTTACCGCGCACATCAGCATGTCCCGGGTTACGGACTAGGGCTGGCGACCGTCATGGCGATTGCGCGCTTGCATGCCGGCCAGATGACGCTCCACAATGCCGAACCAGGGCTATGTGTGCAGTTGCAGTTTCCCCAGGGGGCGGACGCTAAACCGGCGCCGGCCAAACACCAGCCCGTCTCTGGAGACATCGCTTGATACTGGACTTTCTGAAGCTGGTGGGACTGGGACTGTTCACGCTGCTGCCCGTTGCCAACCCCTTGACCAGCGTCACCCTATTGCTGGCGCTGAGCCGGGGTTATCCCCGCGAGGAACGCAACCGTCAAGTCGATCGGGCCACGTTTTACGTGGCGGGCATCATTTTGGTGTGCTTTTATGCCGGTAACGCAATCATGACGGGCTTCGGAATCTCGATTCCTGGCCTGCGTATCGCGGGGGGCTTGATTGTGGCTTATATCGGTTTTGGCATGTTGTTTCCCGATATCAGCCAGACCGAGGCAGCGGTCCAGATCGACATGGCGCCAGATGAACCTGCTGTCCGTATCGACACGCCCCATGGGCCGCATCGGCCACCTGTGCGCGACATTTCGTTTATTCCTCTGGCGCTGCCGGGGACTGCAGGACCCGGCACGATTGCCTTGATCATCAGCAGTGCCTCGACGATGCACAGCGAAGGCGGCTTGAAAATCAGCGAGCACTTGGCGGTCATTGTCGTCGCAGCACTCGTAGCTGCGATTTTCTGGATTTGCCTGCGCAGCGCAGAGCGCATCAATCGCGCTCTGGGTCAATCGGGCATCGATGCCATATCGCGCGTCATGGGCTTTCTGCTGATCTGCATGGGCGTGCAGTTCGGCATCAATGGCGTTTTCGAATTAATTGGAAAGCCCGTGCCGGCGTAGGCAGATACTGCACTGCTCCCCGATTACAAGACGGGAGGCTCGATCCAGAAAAACCGTTCACCTTGCTGGATCATGTCGGCAACGCCCTGGGCTTGCAGTCTATAGTCCGTTCCCATCAAGGTCGCCCCTCCGTCATCATGAATATGAATGACAGCCAGGGGATCGCTCTCCATGGTGTACCAGTAATAGCCAGGCTTAAGATCGTGGGTTTTCGTTTCCATGAGTCCAGTATATCGACAAACCTTGGTGTTTAAATGTAACGACAGCGTCTGAGCGCCAGTGTACCAAGGAAATTTCAGTCAATTACAGAGGGCAGTCCTGCCCTGTTGAGCGCATGTCAGCCATCGCGCTGCAGCGCATCAATTTGGCGGCCGGACAAAACCGGCCTGTAGCGGATTGTCGCTATTGCAGCACGTTCGCTCACGTTCTGAATGAGGAAAAACCCGAAAATAGAGCCGTCCTATCAACTCGGCTGCTTCGGGCAGCAAGGCAGGTGCATATGAAGAAGTGGTTTATTGCCGGTATCAGCGCTGCGGGGCTGCTGATGTCGAGCGCCGCCATGGCACGCGTCGATATTGGCGTCTCTATTGGTTTGCCGGGCATCATTTACCCTGCGCCAGTGTATGTAGCGCCACAACCGGTCTATGTCGAGCCCCGGCCCGTGTATTACGGTCCGCCGCCCGTGGTTTACCGCGAGCCGCGTTATGTTCGCCCAGCGCCCGTTTATTACTATGGTGACGGCCCACGCCACTGGAGAGGCGGAAAGCACGGACACAAGTGGAAGGGCCACGGACGAGGCCATCATCGTCATTACGATGACTAATCCTGCGCGACATCACGCAAGTTAACCTGGGGCGGCATAGCAATGCCGCCCTTTTTTATATTTATATTGAGCAACCGGTCCTGGTGAAACAAAAGCCATTCGGCTACACGGGCCGGGATTCCTGCTCAATTGGCCGATTGATCACCGGCGGGCACCGCAGGCTTGCTGGGCAAACGCCGCGGGGTGCTGGGCGCACGCCACCAGCCGTTATGCGGACGTGTGCGCGAACTCTGGTTCACCATTGAATCTCACTCCATTGATGTCTTCGAAAACCTGCAGGCTGCCCTGCTCGGCTTCGGTGCGGGTTGAGAACGGCGACTGACCCGGCACGGGCCAGCTTTTCTCAGGAGCGGTGCCGCCAACGCGACGCGTCCAGACTCGTACCTTGAAGCCTGACTCATCGTCTTCAATAACATCGCAACGCACCCGAAAATCACCGATCATCCTCGAACTCATCTCTATCTACCCCCTTGATCATTGACAGCAAATTCCCGTTTGAACGGGCGGTGCATATTGTGCCTTAAAGATGCGGCCCTATTTTACGCACACACATTTGCTGACATCAAAGATTAGAGAATGAGTTGAAGGATACTCAGGCAACAAGACAGAAATGTGGCAATTGGCCGGAAAATTTACGCGGCCGCCACGCGCGCAACTAGATTGCGATGTGGGTGGGCCGGATGACGGAAGACTCGGCTGAGAGCGAGTTCAGCGGCAGACCCAGGTTGTCCAGATAGCTATCGTGAACCAATTGCGCAGGCGTCACGACGCCGCGCAGCGCGCCCAGGCCATCAATCACGGGCACACAGTGCGCGGGGGAGTTCAGGACTTTCGGCGCGGCAACAGACAACAGGGTCTGGGGCGTCACCGTCGGTGCGTCGGTGGACAACACCTCACGCAACGGCGTTCCCAGCCCGGCGGCCCCAGGCCAAAGCGCCCAGCCGCCCCGGCCTGACGAACGTGCCCTCAATAGCAGGTCGACTAGTGTCACCATTCCCTGATAACGCCCTGCGCCGTCGGCCACCGGCAGCCCTGGAACGCCGAGACGCTTCAGTACCTTCCATGCTTGGCGCATGGTGGTTGTTGGCCGCAAAGTCGCCACGGCAGGCACCATCACATCACTGCAACGTACGCTTTTGGTACGGCGCTCGTGAGCGCGGGAGACGGCCTCGCGCAGCACCAAGTAAATATCCTCGGAATCGACCGAGAGCAACTCGTCCCGCTCGTCCAGGATTTTCTCGATATCCTGGCGCATGAACCCTGCCCACTCGTCCTCTACGGCAGCCTCATCGTCCTTGCGAGACAACACGTGCGGGTAATGATGTCGAGTAATCCCGTGGTAGAAGAGCGCACAGATCAAGATGACGCACGAATTCAGCAGCACCGGTTCGAGCACAAAGGCATATCCTGCCGCATGCACTGCACTGTCGCCCAGCACAGCCGTCAATGCGACGGCGCCTGACGGCGGATGCACACAACGCAACAAGAACATGAGTGCGATAGACACCGCGACAGCCACCGATGCCGCCATCAGAGGGTCTGGCAACCATTTCGCAGCGGTGACGCCAACCAGAGCCGCTACCAGATTACCGCCGATCAACGACCAAGGCTGCGCCAAGGGGCTGGACGGCACCGCAAACAACAGGACGGCCGAGGCCCCCATGGGCGCGATCAAGAGGAAATGCTGCCCTGAATGACCGAACGCGCTCGACAACACCCCGGTGACAGTCAACCCCAGCAAGGCCCCCACGCAAGCCCGGATACGCTCTCGCCCATGAACGTGTAATGGCTGAGGCCAGAAACGCATCAACCAGGAATAAAGCGAAGTTTTTATCGCAACCATGACCCAAGGTCACATCAAGGCTGCAAAATCGTCAAACCACCCATGTAGGGTTGCAGGACCTTCGGCACGACGATGCTGCCATCGGCCTGCTGGTGATTTTCCAGCACGGCGACCAGGGCGCGGCCCACCGCCAGGCCGGAGCCGTTGAGCGTGTGCAGGTACTCGGGCTTGCCTTGGCCGACGCGGAAACGCGCTTGCATGCGGCGCGCCTGGAAGGTTTCGCAGTTCGAGACCGAGGAAATTTCACGCCAGGTGTTTTGAGCGGGCAGCCAGACTTCGAGGTCAAAGGTCTTTGCCGCGCCAAAGCCCATGTCACCCGTGCACAACAGCACGACGCGATACGGCAGCTCGAGCAATTGCAGCACATGCTCGGCATGCCCCACCATCTCGTCCAATGCCTCGTACGACGTATCGGGATGCGTGATCTGCACCATTTCGACTTTATCGAACTGATGCTGGCGGATCATGCCGCGGGTGTCGCGGCCACCGCTGCCCGCCTCGGAACGAAAACACGGGGTATGGGCGGTCAGGCGAATCGGCAGATCGGCGCCAGCGACAATCGTGTCGCGCACCGAGCTGGTCAGTGTGATTTCTGAGGTGGAAATCAGGTATTGGTCTTCGCGGGCGACCTCGTTGCCGCGATCGTCCATGACCTTGGGGTCATCGTCTTCGCCGCCTTTGGAGACAAAGAACATGTCGTCCTTGAACTTGGGCAGCTGGCCGGTGCCAAACAGCGTGGAGCTGTTCACGATGTACGGGGTATAGCACTCGGTGTAGCCGTGCTGCCCGGTCTGGAGGTCCAGCATGAACTGGGCCAAGGCGCGATGCAGGCGCGCGATCGGACCGCGCATGAACGAAAAACGGGCGCCGGAAAGCTTCGCCGCCAGATCGAAATCCAGGCCCAGCGGCTCGCCCAGCGCAACGTGATCTTTAGGCTCGAACGCCAGGGGCTGAGGATTGCCATCTGCCGCGGGCTGACCCGGCAGCCAACGGCGCACTTCGACGTTGTCGTCGGACGAGGCCCCGGTGGGCACGCTCGCGTGCGGCAAATTGGGAATCGACATCAGCCACTCATTGAGCGACTGCTGCACGGTGCCGAGATCTTCTTCGAGTTGCTTTAACTGCCCGGGAATCGCTTGCGACTCTGCCAGCACGGCCGAGGCATCCTGGCCTTGCGATTTGAGCTGACCGATCTGTTTGGCCAGCGCGTTGCGGCGTGCCTGCAAGGATTCCGTTTCCGTCTGGACGGCCTTGCGGCGAGACTCCAGCTCATTGAACCGTTGCGTGTCGAATTCGACGCCACGGGTTTTGAGGCGGTCTACGACGGTTTGCAGGTCTTTACGCAGCAGGATCGGGTCTAGCATGGGAGGCAGGAGTCAGGTTAATAAAATACGGTGGCATGGAGGCCACCGATACGGTTCCAAAGGTGCTTTGGAATCAGAAATGTCAATTTTGCGGCGAAGCGCTAAAGCCAATTCGCGGCAAACCTCTGGATTTTAGCCTTTTATTTCTTGCCGGCTTCTTCATCCAGCTTTCTCAGGAAAGCCAGCTTTTCGGCGATTTTGATTTCCAGGCCACGGGGAACCGGCCGATACCAGCGGGGTTCGCCGATGCCCTCAGGGAAATATGTTTCCCCGGCGGCATAGGCATTGGGCTCGTCATGGGCGTAGCGATAGGCGTGGCCATAGCCGAGTTCTTTCATGAGCTTGGTCGGTGCGTTGCGCAAATGCACCGGCACCTCGCGGCTCTTGTCCTGTTTTACAAAGGCCCTGGCCTGGTTGTAGGCGTTATAGCCCGCGTTGCTCTTGGCCGCGACGGCAAGATAAATCACAGCTTGCCCGAGCGCGAGCTCGCCCTCGGGGCTGCCCAGCCTCTCGTAGGTCAATGCAGCGTCATTGGCAATCTGCATGGCACGCGGGTCTGCCAGGCCGATGTCCTCCCACGCCATGCGCACGAGCCGACGAGAGAGATAACGCGGATCGCCTCCGCCATCGAGCATGCGGGACAGCCAGTACAAAGCCGCATCGGGGTTCGAGCCTCGCACGGATTTATGCAGAGCACTGATCTGGTCGTAGAACGCATCGCCGCCCTTGTCAAAGCGGCGCAAGTTCTGCGACAGCGAAATTTCCAGCCATTCCGCATCGATCTCGTCACGGCCCGCGGCCTGGGCCGACTCGGCCACGACTTCGACGGCGCTGATCAATCGTCGCGCATCTCCATCAGCCCACGCGGCCAATTGCTCGCGAGCGTCAGGCTGGATGCGAACCTGGTTTGAGGTATCACGCCCTTCGTTCAGCGCCTCGATAGCGCGGTCGATGAGCTGCTGCAATTCCTCGGCGTTGAGCGACTGCAGCACGTAAACGCGCGCGCGCGACAGCAGCGCCGAGTTCACCTCGAAAGACGGGTTTTCTGTCGTGGCACCAATAAAAGTGAACAGGCCGCTTTCCACATAGGGCAGAAACGCATCTTGCTGCGCCTTGTTGAACCGATGCACCTCATCGACAAACAAAATCGTGCGACGACCCTGCCCTTGGGCAATTTGCGCCGTGACGACCGCGTCGCGGATGTCCTTGACCCCGCCCAATACGGCAGAAATGGCAATGAATTGCGCATCAAAACCATCCGCCATCAAGCGCGCCAACGTGGTTTTACCCACCCCTGGCGGCCCCCAGAAAATCATGGAGTGCGGACGGCCGGATTCAAATGCCACGCGTAGCGGCTTGTCGGGCCCCAGCAAATGGGACTGCCCGACGACTTCGCTGAGCGTACGCGGCCGCAATCGCTCGGCCAGTGGAACATAAGGCCGGTGTGCGGGATCGGCAGCAAAGAGATCGTCGCTCATGACAACAGCGCTACGGCAGAATTACGGCAGGTTGCACGGCGCCCCAATCACATCTTGACCACGTCCACGCCCGCTGGCGGCACAAAGCGGAATTCGTTAGCGGGCAAGGACGGGTTGGATTGAATCTGAGATAGATCGACGCGAGTGGTTTGCCCAAACGAGTCCAGCAATTCGACTCGTGAAGGGAGGTTGTTTTGCAGACCGATGTCGACTTGTGCAAACCCTGCGTCGGCGTTGCGAGGTTTCGCACGCAGCCATTCCAGACCATCCCGAGCCGGCAAGGGCGTCACGTCAAACGCCTGCTCCAGATCGCCGGAGCCAAACAAAATGGCGGCTGGCGAAGTACCAATGGCCTGATCCACCTGGCGGGTCGTGACCTGGGCCAGGTCAGGATCGTATTGGAACAACTGCTGTCCGTCGGATATCACCAATTGCTCATAGGGCTGACTCACCGCCCATTTGAATTTACCCGGCCGCTGAAAGGCAAAGTCGCCGCTCTGCGCACGCTGCGCGCCGCCCTGTGGCCCCGTGGTGGTTTGCGTGAACTTGCCCGTCGCGCTGTTGACTTGCGAGACAAAGGCCTTGAGTTGCGTGCGCGCATCGGCGGCCAGCGCAGCCAAGGGGCTGAGCGACAACCAGGCGGCGGTAGTGGCCGTCGCAATGGCGACAGCCCAAGGACGACGAGAACCGAGCATCAGGCTTCCTCTTTGGACGGCACCAGGATTTCCCGGTTGCCGTTGGATTGCATTGGAGACACCATACCCGATTGCTCCATTTGCTCCAGTAACCGGGCCGCACGGTTGTAACCAATTCGCAGATGGCGCTGCACGAGCGAGATCGACGCACGGCGATGCTTCAGGACAACCTCGCATGCCTGGTCATACATCGGATCGCTTTCGGCGTCGTTCATACCCGTGACACTGCCCACGCCATCGCCCGTCTCACCCTCGAGAGCGCCCTCGAGCAAGCCCTCGATGTAGTTGGGCTCGCCTTGCCCCTTCAGGTGCTCGACCACGCGGTGAACCTCGTCGTCATGCACAAAGGCGCCGTGCACTCGCACCGGCAAACCTGTGCCGGGAGGCATGTACAACATATCGCCCTGCCCCAGCAGCGTTTCCGCGCCCATCTGATCCAGAATGGTGCGCGAGTCGATTTTGGACGACACCTGGAATGCGATACGCGTGGGAATGTTGGCCTTGATCAGACCCGTGATCACGTCCACGCTGGGACGCTGCGTCGCGAGAATCAAGTGAATGCCGGCCGCCCGGGCTTTTTGCGCCAGGCGAGCGATGAGTTCTTCGATCTTTTTACCCACCACCATCATCAGATCGGCCAACTCGTCGATGACCACCACAATCGTGGGCAGCGGCGAGAGCGGCTCGGGCTGATCCGGCGTCAGTGAGAACGGGTTAGGGATCGGGGCCTCACGCTTGATCGCGTCACGGATCTTGGTGTTGTAGCCGGCCAGGTTGCGCACGCCCATTTTGCTCATCAGGCGATAGCGTTTTTCCATTTCGCCTACGCACCAGTTCAGCGCGTTGGCGGCATGGCGCATGTCCGTGACCACCGGCGCGAGCAGATGCGGGATGCCCTCGTAGACGCTCATTTCAAGCATCTTGGGATCGATCAGGATCAGTCGCGTGTCGGCCGGGCCGGCCTTGTACAGCAGCGACAGGATCATGGCATTGATCCCGACCGACTTGCCCGAGCCTGTGGTACCGGCCACCAGCAAGTGAGGCATTTTGGCCAAATCGGCGACCACGGGATTACCGGCGATGTCTTTGCCCAAGGCCATCGTCACGACAGAATGGCTGGCGTGATAGGTTTGCGAGCCCAGGATTTCCGAGAGCTTGACCATCTGACGGCGCGGATTGGGGAGTTCCAACCCCATCAGGTTCTTGCCGGGAATGGTTTCCACCACACGGATACTGACCAGACTCAGCGCACGCGCCAGGTCTTTCGCCAGATTGACGATCTGGCTGCCTTTCACCCCGGTGGCGGGCTCAATTTCGTAACGAGTAATGACAGGCCCAGCCTGGGCGGCCACCACGGTGACGCTCACGCCAAAGTCGGCGAGCTTCTTTTCGATCAGGCGAGACGTGAACTCGATAGTCTCGGCCGACACCGTTTCCTGGTTCTGCGTAGGAGGATCCAGCAAACTGATCGCGGGCAGATCGCCCTCGCCTGACGGCGGAGCAAACAAAGTCTGCTGTTTTTCCTTTTCGACCCGATCCGAGCGCGGCACCACCGTGATCGCGGGCTCGATGCGCACGGGCTGTTCGTGCGTCAGTTTTTCGTGTTTGGCTTCGACCTGCTCGGTACGTACGGCCTTGGCGACCTCGCCGACCTTGCGGTCCTGGCGGGCGGTATAGGACTCGCGTATACGACGTATTACGCCCTCGAGCCAGGTGCCGACGCGCTCGGCCACATGCAGCCACGAGAATGAGAAAAACAGGCTCAGGCCAATCGCTATCAATACCAGCAGCGCCAGGGTCGCCCCCGTGAAACCGACGCCCTGCGCCAAGTTGCTGGCCAGCATCTGACCGATCACGCCGCCTGCACCGCTTTCACCGTCGGTACCGCCCGGCAAATGCATGCCCCAGCTATACAGCCGTAATGCCTCGATGCCGAGCGACCCGATCAATACCAGGAAAAATCCGACGCCTTCTTCCCAGTGGACACGCGGCAGGACTTCGGGCTGCTTGCCATCGGCGCGCAGTTGGCTGGCCAGGCGGCGATAGCCGGCCCGCACTCGATGCAACAGCAACACCACCCACCACCAGGCGGAATACCCGAACAAATACAACAAAATGTCCGACAGGTAGGCCCCAAAGGTGCCCCCTCGGTTGTGAATCGCACCATTGGTCACAGAATGCGACCATCCCGGGTCGGAGGGTGACCAGGTGGCCAGCACCAGTGTCAGCCAGGCGGCCAGGGCGGCGAACAAGATCCAGCGGGCCTCTCGCAGCAAAGCGGAAATACGCGTTTGCAGCGGCGAAGGGCCGTTACGGGTGTTGCGCGAGGCGCGCGGAGAAGCAGTTGAAATACGCGGCATAGGGCTCATTATAATTGGGCATCCCCTTAAAGATAATGACCTATGTCCACGCCCAAACACGCTAAAGTTTTGATACTAGGATCCGGCCCGGCCGGTTACACGGCTGCCGTCTATGCGGCACGGGCAAATTTGTCCCCCGTCCTGGTTACAGGTCTGGCCCAAGGCGGCCAGTTGATGACCACCACCGACGTCGATAATTGGCCTGCTGACGTCGACGGCGTACAAGGCCCCGACCTGATGCAGCGCTTTCAGCAGCATGCCGAGCGATTCAACACCGAGATGGTGTTTGACCATATCGCCAAGGTGGATTTGTCCAAGCGCCCCTTCACACTGACGGGCGATACCGGCAATCTGTATACCTGCGATGCACTGATTATTGCGACGGGGGCTTCGGCCAAATATCTCGGCCTGCCATCCGAGGAATCCTTCATGGGCCGCGGCGTGTCGGGCTGCGCGACCTGCGACGGGTTCTTTTACCGCAACAAGGACGTCGTGGTGGTGGGCGGCGGCAATACCGCGGTCGAAGAAGCCCTCTATCTGTCCAATATCTGCCGCAAGGTCACCGTCATTCATCGCCGTGACAAATTCCGCGCCGAACCCATCCTGGTCGACAAGATGATGGACAAGGTCGCCAACGGCAATATGGAGCTCAAGCTGTTCCATACGCTGGACGAAGTCCTGGGCGACGATAGCGGCGTGACCGGCGTGCGTATTCGCAGCACCGAAACCGGCGAAACCGAAGACCTCGACGTCATGGGCGCCTTCATTGCGATCGGCCACCAACCGAATACCGGCATTTTCGAGGGACAACTCGAAATGAAAGACGGTTATATCGTGACCAAGAGCGGTCTGTCGGGCATGGCAACGATGACCTCGGTGCCCGGTGTCTTTGCGGCTGGCGACGTGCAAGACCACGTATATCGCCAGGCCATCACGAGCGCCGGCACGGGTTGCATGGCGGCTCTGGACGCACAGCGGTGGCTGGAGAATGCGCAATAGTAAAGGCGGCCTGGGCGATCTGAAACGTTTGCACCAGGCCTCGCAACAAGCCCGGGCGCGGGCCGAGCAGGCGACACGGATTGCGCGCCAGACGGCTGAGGCCAATGCAGCAGACAGCGATCCCCATGCGTTCCGTCGTGCGGCCAAGGCCGTCACGCCCCTCAAGCAATCCGGGCGTCGCATACCCGAGCCGGCCAGTCCTGCCGCCTCGCCTCAGCCTGGAAAGCCCCCTGCCGGACTTGCCCCGGTCAGCGCTGCCGTCGCCATGCGCCGCGCAGCGGCCATGGGCGAGACGCCTAACCGCGCCGATGCCGGTGTCTCTGACGGGACCGAAGTCGCCCACCTGCTCTCAGAGAGTGGCACCGCTTTTGTACGCGCTGACGCGGCGCCCGATACCGCCCGCAACCTGCGTCGGGGCCAATGGCCCGCCGGTGCGGAACTGGACCTGCACGGCCTGCGTGTCGAGCAGGCTCGCCATGCCGTCCTGTCCTTTTTAGACGAATGCCTGGAACATGGCATCCGCTGCGTGCGCATCGTGCACGGCAAGGGCCATGGTTCGCAAGGCCTGGAACCAGTACTCAAAGACAAAGTTCGGACCTGGCTGGTCCAGAAAGCCGAAGTCATGGCTTTTTCTCAGGCCTCGGAACGTGAGGGCGGCGCGGGAGCTTTGCTGGTTCTGCTGCGCCAGACCGGGGCCAGGCGCTGATCAGAATCATCGGGCAACGCCGCGCCTGCGGCCTGCTCTACTTCGGCACGAGCACCAATGCTTTGCGAGATTCAAAGATGAAATGGGTTTATCTGGGCATCGCCATCGTGGCTGAGATCATTGCCACGAGCGCACTAAAAAGCTCCGACAGTTTTACTCGGCTGGTTCCATCGGTAATCACGGTGGCAGGTTATGCCGTGGCCTTTTATTTTCTGGCCCTGACCTTGCGCGAAATACCCGTGGGTATTGCCTACGCCGTGTGGTCTGGCGTGGGCATTGTGCTGATTTCGCTGGTGGGCGCGCTGTTTTTTAAACAGCACCTTGATGCCCCGGCGATCCTGGGCATTGCGTTGATCATCGCAGGGGTAGTGATCATGAACGTGTTTTCGAAATCCGTCAGCCACTGACACGTGGAACTGAGAGCAGATCCACGCGCCGCACTGCTCTCTGGACAATGACACGCTCACAGAGCTATTGCCCACCTCGCGCGCTCACGGTGATGTGGGCGGCTTGCCGTCCGGTTCGCGCAAATACTGCACCAACATCGTCGTCGCCCGATCGGGCAGCGGCGTCAGCAATGACACCACGATGATCGTCAAGAACGCCGCTGGCGCGCCAAATACCCCCGCCGCAATCGGCTGAATTCCCCACCACAGATCCATTGGTTGGGCCCGGTCAATCCCGAACACCCATTCCCGCAACCAAGGATGCGTGTGCGCCATATAGGTGAATGTCACCGCCAATCCGACAACCATGCCGAACGTGGCGCCCCATTTATTCGCCCGGCGCCAAAAGATGCCCATGACCAATGCGGGGAAAAACGATGACGCCGCAAAAGAAAAAGCCGCCGACACCATGAACAGAATATCTGCGGGCTTGCGCGCCGCCACCCAGGCCGCGCCGAACGCCACCACCAGCAAGAGTATTTTGGACACCATGACGCGACGCGCTGCCGACATGCGTGGCGATACGACTCGATACCACATATCGTGCGACAGGGAATTCGACAAGGTCAGCAACAAGCCGTCGGCCGTCGACAACGCAGCGGCCAGCCCGCCTGCGGCCACCAAACCAGAAATCACATAGGGCAGGCCACCGATCTCGGGCATGGCCAACACCACCACATCGGCCCCCATGCTGAGCTCACCCAACTGTACCCGGCCATCACGATTTACATCGACCAGATCGAGCAAATTGACGTCCACCGCACTCCAGGCATGCACCCAACTCGGTAGGGACGCGAATTTCGAGCCCACCACCTGCGTATAGACCTCGTATTTGATCAGCAGCGCCAGCGCCGGCGCCATGAAATACAGCAGCAGGATGAACAACAACGACCAGCACACCGAACGCCGCGCCTCGACCACCGACGACGTCGTGTATGAACGCATCAAAATATGTGGCATGCCGGCTGTCCCCAGCATCAGGCATAACACCAGCGCCAGAAAATTGGTACGCATATCCTGCCGTTCTTGGGGATCTTTCGACGGGAACGGCTCGGCATGAGGCACAGGCGGCGATCCGCGTGCCTCGTAAATCGCCCTGGCTTGCGACCACACGGCACGGGCTTCTTCGACACTGGCCGGATAGGTTTCGAGTTCGCGCTCCAGCGTACGAATATCGATCATGGGCGCGTTCGCAGCCGTCAGTTGCGCCAGACGGCTGCGCAACCGGTCTTTTTCCTGGGCCCAGGATTGCGGCAGGGCCTGCAGCCGCTGCGTCATTTCATCCGCGCGCGCTTTCCATAATTGGCGTACCTGCAACTCGGACACATCCTTGCCCATTTGCGCTTCGCGCTCAGTGATTTCTTGCAGCACCTTGCCTGCGGACAACTGAGGCAGCGGCATGTCGGTATGCTTCATCGACAACCACACGACAGGCACCAGATACGCCACCACCAAGATGATGTATTGACCGACTTGTGTCCACGTCACCGCGCGCATGCCCCCCAAAAAGGAACACACCAACATGCCGCCCAGCGCGACAAAAATGCCGAGCTCGAACGAAATACCCGTCATACGGGTCGTGATGATCCCTACACCGTAAATCTGGGCAACCAGATACGTAAACGAGCACAGCACCGCACACGCCACCCCGGCCAAACGCGCCAAATTACCGCCATAACGGGCGCCCATGAAATCCGGAATCGTGTATTGGCCGAATTTGCGTAGATAAGGCGCCAGCAACAGGGCCACCAGCACATAGCCCCCCGTCCATCCCATGATGTACGCCAGGCCGCCGTATCCCGTCAGGTACAGCGTTCCCGCCACCCCGATGAACGAGGCTACCGACATCCAATCGGCGGCGGTGGCCATCCCGTTATAGACCGCCGGAACGCGGCGGCCCGCGACGTAGTACTCCACCTGATCGGACGTACGGCACACGATACCGATACCGGCATACAGGCTGACCGTGACCAAGAGGAAAACATAGCCAATCCAGTCGCGCGCCATGCCCGCGATCTCGGCTAATGCCAGCAGTACGATCAGCAAGGCGAAACCTGCGGTATACAACACGTAAATGCGGCGCAGCCGGATCTTGAACTCGCGTGCGTTGTCTCCGGAAAACGGCATCAATCGCCCCGCTCGGCGTCACTGCGGGCCTGCGCATCGGCCCGATTCATCAAACGGGCGTAGATGCCGATCAGCACCAAATAAGACAACGGCGCCCCGTAGGCAGCCATCCAGAACGCAAACGGCCAGCCAATGAAGTCGAAAGAGAGCTCGCGGGCGAAATAAGCAGGAAGAAACGTCAGCGCCAGCCAACAGAGGACAAGCACGCCGATCAAGATCAGATTACGCCGCCAATAGCGCCGCATCGCAGAGGGAGTGGAACTCGGGGAATCCGGCATATTATTCATTCGTATCCACGTTGCCGCAGTATGCCCATTTTTGCAACATCGGGCCGGGCGGGCTTATATGCGACAACGGCCGGCACCTGATGGGTGCCGGCCGTTGTGCGTTTTGCTCTTATTAGGGTACTGCCAGTTTATTTATACCGGTGCCGCCGGTTGCCCTTTTTGGGCTATTTGTCTCCTCACCTGCATGAACATGATTGTGCACCATGAGCGGGATTGTCACACTAGGGGAATGCCCTAAGGTGGCGCAAATACATCTCCCTTGTCGCACCAGTTTGGTGCATTTTAGACGAAAAAATCGTCCCGTCCTGACGGCACCGCTTTTCCAGCAAAAACCCTTTTTGAAGATAAAAAAAAGCCACCTACAAAGTAGGTGGCTAAGAACAAGGTGCCCCGACTCCGCTCGGAAAAAGGGCGACCCGTACCTAGATCTTAGAAGCGGTGACGGATACCAACGCCAACGGTCAGCGCCTTGTTGCCGTCTACGAAATCAGCAGCGTCAGCATACGAAGCGACCGAATACAGGTTGGTGCGCTTGGACAAGTCGTAGGTGTAGCCCAGGCTGTAGATGTCCATGGCTTCCAGACCCTTGTTAGGATCAGCACGTTGCCACGAAGCGAAGATGTTGCTGGCACCGCCGATCGGAGCGCTGACACCGACCAAGTACGAATTGATCTTCAGACCGTCCCAGGTGAAGGCGTCGTTCGTGCCGCCTTGGCCCTTGGCGGGGGTGTTGGGATTGCCCAGACCGCCCATCACGTCAAAGTCTTGACCAGCGAACACGCCGTCGGAGGTGCGGCCGTAGGCCAATGCGAGCTTCAGCACTTCGAAGTCATACGAACCACCAATGATGAACTGTTGGGGTTGCGGTTGGCTCGGATACAGGAATTGGCGGTCGTACGTCAAAGCAACGTTCAACGGGCCATTGGCGTAACGGATACCAGCGGTGATAGCACGGCTGTTGTCGCTGGTCTTGAATTCGCCCGGACGCTCTTCGTCATCCACGTTGAACGAGTAACCGATACCGGCTTGGAAACCGCTGAACGACGGGGTTTGATACATGACCATGTTGTCGTAGCGAACCGTGTTGGCGGCGCTGAACGCGGAACCCATGGTCGAGTTCAAGTAGCTGAGCGAGAACGGATCGATGCTGGCAAAGTACTTGGAAGCGATGTTGGTTTGGCGGCCCAAATCAATTTGACCCCAAGATTCGCTGCGCAGACCGATGGTGGCTTGACGACCGAACAGGCGGCCGCCTTGAGCGCTGTTACCATTGCTGGCGCCGAAACCGCTTTCCAGCACGAACACAGCTTGCAGGCCATCGCCCAGATCTTCGGTACCACGCAGACCCCAGCGCGAGCCGCTCTGGATGCCGTTGGTCATGCCGATACGAGACTGGTAGTTACCGCCGTACAACGCACGGTTGCTGTCTTCAGTGCCAACCTTGTTGCGTTGATAGGTGATACCCACGTCGATCAAGCCGTACAAGGTCACTTGCGTCTCAGCGTACGCAGTGCCGGCCATGCCGGCGAGGATCGCGCCAGCCAGCAGAGTTTTTGTTAGTTTCATATCCTCATCCCGATCAGTAGAGAAAGCCGCTAGTCCCCACCCGTGGAGACTGCCAGAACCCATACCTTAGGGAAACGTTTTGTCCGCCCCAAAACCAGGAACTACATAATGAATCTAAATATTTCTTACAAAAGCATTAATTCATTGTTTTTTATGGGAATAATGGCTTTTGTGTAAATTATTAAGTTACGTAATACACATTTAGAAATCACGTCTTTATTGCGTGTTAACAACAGCCATGGGGCGACATAGTCCGACTTATAAACTCACTCCATGCAAGAACCTCTCTTTTGGTATTAGGCCTATTTACGGTGTAGATATTGCGGGATAAGGGGTGTTTTCGATCAAATATGTCCGGGTAATAACTCATCACATGACAGATTGAGACGCAAAGATCTGCAATAAAGTGCGCCGCCATCGCTCACAAACGCTACCATCTGACAGGATTCGTTCAGGCCACAGAACCGCTTCACGCGGCGCATCGCCTTCAGCTTGCTGCCCCCAAGGGGGCGTTTTTGTTTTGGGGGCGGCCCAAAACAAAAACCGCCCCTTTTGGGGCGGTTTTCATGACGACCTGGCAGCGAAACCATGGTTTCGCGCAAAGCACCTCACATATTGTCGATCATCACCTGACCAAAGCCGGAGCACGACACCTGGGTCGCCCCCTCGAGCAAACGGGCAAAGTCATAGGTGACCTGCTTGGACAGGATCGATTTCTCCATACTGGAAATAATCAGGTCGGCGGCCTCGACCCAGCCCAGATGTCGCAGCATCATTTCAGCGGACAAGATCTCTGATCCCGGATTGACATAGTCTTTGCCGGCGTATTTGGGTGCCGTGCCATGGGTCGCCTCGAACATCGCCACCGAGTCAGACAGGTTGGCGCCCGGGGCGATCCCGATTCCACCGACCTGCGCGGCAAGGGCGTCGGAGATGTAGTCGCCGTTCAGATTCAGTGTGGCAATGACGTCGTACTCTGCCGGGCGCAACAGAATCTGCTGCAGAAAGGCATCGGCAATGGAGTCCTTGATAGTAATTTCCCGGCCCGTCTTGGGGTTTTTGAATTTGCACCACGGACCGCCGTCGATCAATTGCGCACCGAATTCCTTTTGTGCCAACGCATAGCCCCAGTCACGGAAGCCACCCTCGGTGAACTTCATGATGTTGCCCTTGTGCACCAGCGTGACCGATGCCCGGTCATTGTCGATCGCATATTGAATGGCCTTGCGCACCAGGCGCTCGGTGCCTTCGCGCGACACCGGTTTGATGCCAATAGACGAGGTATTGGGAAAACGGATTTTTTTGACACCCAGCTTGGTCTGCAGGAACTGGATCAGTTCCTTGGCCTGCTCGCTGTCCGCTTCGTATTCGATCCCGGCGTAGATGTCTTCCGAGTTCTCGCGGAAGATCACCATATCGGTCTTTTCGGGCTCGCGCACAGGCGAAGGCACCCCCTTGAAGTAACGTACCGGACGCAGGCAGACATACAGGTCGAGCTGCTGACGCAACGCCACGTTCAGCGAACGGATCCCACCTCCCACCGGCGTCGTCAACGGTCCTTTGATCGACACCACATAATCCTTGACTACATCCAGCGTTTCATCAGGCAGCCACACGTCCGGCCCGTAGACCTTGGTGGCTTTCTCGCCAGCGTAGACTTCCATCCAGTGGATCTTGCGCTTGCCGCCGTACGCCTTTTGAACTGCAGCATCCACGACCTTGATCATCACAGGCGTAATGTCCGCCCCCGTACCGTCCCCCTCGATGTATGGAATGATGGCCTGATCAGGCACGTTCAGAGAAAAATCAGCATTGACCGTGATTTTCTGGCCCGCAGAGGGAACCTTGATATGTTGGTAGGACATGAATGCTCCTATTGCTCCTGGGGGGTTGCTCGCTCGCCACCAGATCGCTGTGGCCAGCATGATATCGCTAGCCACCGAGCCAGACGGCGGGCCGTAGCTCATTCTAGCGCCCATTCTGACGCCCGTGCGGGGATGAAATCCCGCCGGCGTAAAATGAAGACTTTCCTTTCTGTCTTTATAGACGTTACGTCACATGTTCAACCCGTCCCGGGATCAAGTCCGCGAGTTCTTTATCGAGACTTGGCGCAAACACCGTGCCAATGAAATTCTGACGCCATTGGAATCGATGGCGCTGGACTGGATCATCGAGCACCCCGAATATCACGGCGATCTGGAACATCCCGAAGCCATGACAGCGGAATATCCAGTCGAAAAAGGCCGTACGAATCCGTTTTTGCATTTGTCGATGCATCTGGCCATCGCAGAACAATTGTCGATCGACCACCCGCGCGGCATTCGTGCCGCCTACCAAAAACTGGTCGCGCGCAGTGACGCGCATCAGGCCGCGCACGACATCATGGACTGTCTGGGCCAGGTCGTCTGGGAAGCCCAACGACTTGGCACCGAACTCGATAGCGATGTCTACATCGACCTGATCCGGCAACGCGCCGAGCGTTAAGGGCCACCGTAAACCGGCGGCCATAACAACCCAGAACAGAAATCAGCCAGTCTGGCGCGGCGATACTTGGCGTGCGTTATTTGCGCACACCGAGATCGCTCGGCTGCGCGGACAGCCACTGCGCCACGTGTTCGATATCCTGATCCGACAGCTGCGCCGCAAAAGCTCCCATGATGGGATTTTTGCGCACGTTGGCCGTGGCCGGCGTGCCGGCAGCACCCCGCCTGTAAGCCTTCAGTGCCTGGATAAGATAGTCTTCGTGCTGCCCGGCCAGTACAGGGTAAGCCGGGTCAACAGATGTCTTGGCATCAGCGCCATGACACGAGGCGCAGTTGAATTTATCAAATACCGCTTTACCGGCAGCCAGATCCCCGGCTTGCACACCACCACTGGCGGCGGCCAGCATGGCCCCTGCCAGGATCAACGTATAGCGTTTCATCATGTGCCCTCGCATCACTTGAGATTAGAGTAATAAGCGGCCAGATCAGCAATGTCCTGGTCGCTCAGGCTGCCCGCGATGGCATCCATGGTCGGATGGCTGCGCGCGCCTTTTTTGTACTCATTGAGGGCGGCTTCGATGTATTTGGCGTTTTGGCCAGCAATCATCGGCACATGATAGAGCTCGGGAAAACTGGCTTTGTAGCCAGGAATGCCATGGCATCCAATGCACATGGACACTTTGCTTTTGGCGTTCTGGATATTGCCGGTCGGTGCTGCCTCAGCAGCAGCCACCTGACCAGCGATAGCACAGGACACCACTACAACCAGCGAGGACAGAAAGGTTTTCAACTTCATTGGAATGGCTCTTTGTAAGGCTGAAAACTGTGCTCGGGATGAGCGGCCGGGCCTGAACCCAGCTACAAACCCGGTCGATTGTACGATAATTGTTGCTGAGCCATACTAACCCACGCGGGGACTTCCTCCGCCCTTCTTTCGCTGCCATCGCCTATGTCCGCTGCCCAGAGCCCTGCTGCATCCCGCTTCGAAGGAACCGACCGCTACGTCGCGACCGACGATCTCAAACTAGCCGTCAACGCTGCGCTGACGCTGCAACGCCCCTTGCTGATCAAGGGCGAACCCGGCACCGGCAAGACCATGCTCGCCGAAGAAGTCGCGCTCGCGCTGGGGCGCCCCCTGCTGCAATGGCATATCAAGTCCACCACCAAGGCGCATCAGGGCCTGTATGAATACGACGCCGTATCGCGCCTGCGCGACTCGCAACTCGGTGACGAAAAGGTGCGCGACATCCGCAACTACATTGTGCAAGGCACGCTATGGCAGGCCTTTGACGCCCCCGAGCCCGTGGTGCTGTTGATCGACGAGATCGACAAAGCCGATATCGAATTCCCCAATGATTTACTGCGCGAACTCGATCGCATGGAATTCCATGTCTACGAAACGCGTCAAACCATTGCCGCACGGCACCGCCCGTTGGTGATCATCACCTCGAACAACGAAAAAGACCTGCCTGACGCGTTTCTGCGCCGCTGCTTTTTCCACTACATCCGGTTCCCGGATCGCGAAACGATGCGCGACATTGTCGGGGTGCATTTTCCTGATCTGAAGCAAGACGTCTTGCGTGCGGCGATGGACACCTTCTTTGCCTTGCGTGAAGCCCCCGGGCTGAAAAAGAAGCCCTCCACGTCCGAGCTGTTGGACTGGCTGCGCCTGCTGTTGGCCGAGGGCGCGACGGCGTCGCAAATCGATGCGCACGCCGCAGCCTCCGTCCCGATGATGGCAGGCGCGCTGCTCAAGAACGAACAGGACGTGCAACTGCTGGAACGCCTGGCGGCCATGACCCGCGGCAACGCCCGGCGCTGATATGCTGATCGACTTCTTCTACCATCTGCGCGCACACAAGCTGCCGGTCTCGGTCAAGGAATACCTGACCCTGCTGGAAGCCCTGCAACACCAGGTCATGTCGCCCACGCTCGATGACTTTTATTTCCTGGCGCGCACTGCACTGGTAAAAGACGAGTCGCTCTACGACCGCTACGATGCCGCCTTTGGCGCATACTATCGCGGCATCGAGGCGGCGTTGCCCGCCGACAAGGACATTCCGCTCGACTGGTTGATCAAGCAATTCGAAAAAAGCCTGACACCCGAAGAGAAAGCCGCGATCGAAAAGCACGGCTGGGACAAACTGATGGAGCTCTTCAAAGAGCGCCTCGAAGAACAAAAAGAACGCCATGCCGGTGGCAGCAAATGGATCGGCACAGGCGGTACATCCCCCTTTGGCAATGGCGGCTATCACCCCGAAGGCATCCGCGTAGGCGGCGACTCCGCCGGCAACCGCACCGGCGTGAAAGTCTGGGACATGCGGCAGTTCCGCGACTACGACAATCAAATCGAACTGGGGACGCGCAATTTCAAAGTCGCATTACGACGCCTGCGCCGTTTTGCACGCGAAGGCGCTGAGCTCGAACTGGATCTGGACGACACCATCACCAGCACCGCACGCAATGCGGGTCACCTCGATTTGCGGCTCGTGCCCGAACGCCACAACACGGTCAAAGTCCTCATGCTGCTGGATGTCGGCGGCAGCATGGACGACCATATCGCGCGTGTCGAAGAGCTGTTTTCCGCTGCACGCAGCGAGTTTCGCAATCTGGACGTCTATTACTTCCATAACTGCCCTTACGAGACGCTGTGGCAAAACAACCGCCGGCGCAACAGCGAACGCTTTGACACCTGGGACGTGCTGCGCAAATACAACCCCGATTGGCGGCTGATCATCGTGGGCGACGCGACCATGAGCCCGTACGAGATTCTGCAACCCGGCGGCTCGGTGGAGCATTACAACAAAGAACCTGGCGCAGTCTGGCTGCGCCGATTGCTCGATACCTGGCCCAAGGCCGCCTGGCTCAACCCCGAGCCCACGGCATCGTGGCAGTATCGCCAGTCCATCGCACTGCTGCGCGACATCATGCAACAGCGCATGTACCCGGTGACGGTAGCAGGCCTGGAACAGGCGATGCGGCAGTTATCGAAATGATCCCGCTCAACCGTCGACTGGCTCGACGGGCGTATCCAGGATCAACTGGTAAAACGCCAGATCCAGCCAGCGTCCGAATTTGAACCCTGCGTGCCGGATCGTCCCGGCATGCACGAAGCCGAGTTTTTCATGCAGCCTGATGCTGCCTGCATTCGTGGCGTCAATTCCGCCGACCAACACATGCAATTGCGCTTGCCGGGCGCGATCAATCACGATACGCATCAGCGCCTCGGCCAGTCCTTTGCCACGAAAACGGCTCTGGACATACACCGAATGCTCGACTGTATATTTGTTGGCAGGATAGGCGCGAAATGAGCCGTAACTGGCAAAGCCCATCAACTCGCCTGCTTCGTTTTCAAAGCCAACAACCGGGAAGCCGCCCGCCGCTTTCGCCTGAAACCAGGCTTGCATCGAGGCCAACGTGCGCGGTTTGTAGTCGTACAGGGCCGTCGAGGTCAGGATAGCGTCGTTGAAAATTTCCAGAATCGCCGGACCATGGCGTTCGCAAGTGCACTCGACCAACACGGCCCCGGCAGGCAATGCATGAGATAGGAAAGAATTCATCTGAAAGTCCGTGAGGCCCACCTCTCTGGGTGAGACGACGACATACATATCGGCCTTTAGCCAAGCCAGGCGCCATGCTGATTCGAACGAATTATAACGGCGAGGTTTGCAGGGTTTCTCTGACTGTAAAGCGACGCAACTTATACCGCGAGACAGCCTGCGCCTTCGCTCAGTCTTGTATGGAACTGAACCGTTTGATCACGGCGTGGCGATAGGAACCATCCGTTGCGTATACACTCCAACGACTTTCGCCCGTTATGGATGCTTGCTATGCGTTTTTCGCTTTCGGGGCTATTCGCCCGCTTGAACGCCCTGCTGGTCACGTCATTTCTCGCCTTTCAGGCAGGTGCCGCGCCCACACCCACTGGGATCACAGAGGTCACCTCTGTTGAGGGCATCACGGAATACCGGCTATCCAATGGACTGCGCGTGCTGCTGGCGCCGGATGCCTCCAAGCCCACCACCACGGTCAACATGACCTATCTGGTCGGGTCACGCCAGGAAAACTACGGCCAGACCGGAATGGCGCATTTGCTGGAACACATGTTGTTCAAGGGCACGCCCACCACGCGTAATGCGCTGGGTGAGTTTTCCCGCCGCGGCCTGCAGGCCAACGGCTCGACCTCCAGCGATCGCACCAATTACTTTGCCAGCTTCGCGGCCAACCCCGAGACGCTGAAATGGTATCTGGGCTGGCAGGCCGACGCCATGGTCAACTCCTTGATTGCCAAAGAGGATCTCGACTCCGAGATGACCGTGGTGCGCAACGAAATGGAAAGCGGTGAAAACAACCCCTTTCGCGTGCTGATGCAGAAAATGCAAGCCGCCGCCTATCAGTGGCACAGCTATGGCAAGAGCACCATCGGCGCGCGCACCGATGTAGAAAACGTCGATGTCGGGCAATTGCGCGCCTTTTATCATGAGTATTACCAACCCGATAACGCCGTCCTGATCGTGGCCGGCAGCTTCGATCCGCAAACGACGCTCGAAGCCATCAGCGAAACGCTGGGCAAATTGCCCAAACCGGAACGCAAGCTTCCGCCGGAATACACGGTCGAGCCGGTGCAGGACGGCGAGCGTGCCGTGACCCTGCGACGCGCGGGCGGCACGCCGCTGGTGGCCGCGATGTACCACATTCCCTCGGCCGGCAGTCCCGACTACATCCCGTTTGACCTGGCCGCGACCATCCTGGCCGATACGCCATCGGGCCGTCTGTACCAGGCCCTGGTGCCGACCAAGTTGGCCGCGGAAGTCTTCGGTTTCACCATGGATCAACACGATCCCGGTGTCGCCATGTTCGGCGCTCAGTTGCAGCCAGGCATGGATCAGGACAAAGCGCTGCAAACCCTCACCGCCACCCTGGAATCGCTGGATAAAAAGCCTTTTACCAAAGAGGAACTGGATCGCGCCCGCAGCAAGTGGCTGACCGCATGGCAACAGCTCTACGCAGACCCCGAGCAAATCGGCGTCGCGCTGTCAGAGGCCATTGCGGGCGGTGACTGGCGCCTGCTCTTTTTGCACCGTGACCGCGTGCGCCAAGCCAAGCTCGAAGACGTACAACGCGTTGCGACCGAGTATTTGACCGCCAGCAATCGCACCGAAGGCCGCTACATCCCCACGGAAAAACCCAAACGCTCGCCGCAACTGCTGCGCGCCGATTTGAGTGCGGCACTGAAAGACTACAAAGGCGATACCGACTTCAAACAAGCCGATGCCTTTGACCCCTCACCGGCCAACATCGACAAACTGACGCAACGCGACAGCCTGGATCTGCCCAATGGCGCGGTCCAACTGGCCTTGCTGCCCAAAACCACGCGCGGTGGGCGCGTGCAGGCCGAATTGCTTGTCCAATTTGGCGATGCGGCGAGCCTGCGCGGCCAGCGTATCAATGCCGCGGCGGTCGCCGATCTGCTCGAACGCGGCACGCCTGCCTTGTCGCGCCAGGTAATTCAGGATCGTTTCGACGCGCTGCAAGCGCAGGTCTCGTTCAGCGGCTCCGGCACCGACCTGACCGTCTCGATGTCAGCCGCTGGCGAACATTTGCCCGCGCTGGTCAGCCTGGTGCTGGATATCGTGCGCAATGCCAATTTCCCGGAAGCCGAAATCGAGGAGTATCAACGTCAAGCACTGACCTCGATACGCAGCGCCATGACCGAGCCTACGGCTCTGGCCTCGCGTGCGCTGGCGCGCCAGGACAACCCGTGGCCTGCCGACGACGTGCGCTATGTACCTACCTTTGACGAGGCGCTGGCGCAGACCGAAGCCATCAAACGCGATGCACTGGCGGCGTTTCACAAGCGGTTCTACGGCGCAGGCACGGTGAAGTTCTCCGCGGTGGGTGAATTTGACGCCAATGCGGTCAAGCAATCCCTGACCGAGGGGCTGAAAGGCTGGCAAAAGGCACCAGCGTACACCCGCCTGGATGATCCTTACCACGACATCAAAGCGCAGAACTTCGATATCGAGACGCCCGACAAGGCCAATGCCTTCTACATTTCGCGGTTGCCTCTCAAGCTGCAGGATACCGATCCGGATTTCCCGGCGCTTTATTTGGCGAATTTCCTGCTGGGCACCTCGGAAACCTCACGCCTGTGGGAACGCGTCCGCGAAAAAGAAGGCCTCTCGTACAACGTACGCAGCAATCTGTCGGTGTCCTCGTACGAGCCTTCGGGCAGTTGGACGGTCTATGCAATCTACGCGCCGCAAAACCGTGAGCGCCTGGAAACCGCCATCAAAGAGGAACTCGCCCGCGCGGTGAAAGACGGCTTCACGGCCAAAGAAATCGAAGACGGCATCACCGCCCTGCTGAACTATCGCAAGCTGTCCCGCGCCCAAGACAGCGTGCTGGCCTCTGCCTGGGTCGACTACCTGAGCCGTGGCCGGACGTTCGAATGGTCTGCGCAGTTCGACCAGAAAATCGAGGCACTCACCCCCGATTCGGTCAATGCCGCTTTGCGCAAGTATCTGCAGCCTTCAGCCTTCAGCACGGCTGTGGCGGGGGATTTTGCCGCTCAACAGAAAAAGAAGGCGCCCTAGCCGCTTGCTGCATCAAACACCCGTCTAAATCGATGGGTGTAATTCCCTCGGAACGCCGGCTTGATGCCGGCGTTTTTTGTTGCCGGGGCCGCCCCCCCTTGGGGCAGCAAGCCGAAGGCGCAGCGTGGGGGCATTTTTTATCGCTGTTGGTGTTGTGGGGCGTTTGCTGCTCTTGATTGTCTCTCTGAAGGCGTCCCTGCCGCGTGCCTGGGCGTGGCGCCGGGCCTATCGCACGGACTCGGCCCATGACCAGGGGCCTCGGTCCGCTGCGCGGACTAAATCCGTGCTCAACGGCCCGGCACCACGCCCAGGCACGCGACAGGGACTCATGATGAGGGAATGCAACGAGGGCAGATGGCCATCAGCATTTTTTTAAAGCTGTCTTTGCTAATGCGATAGGCCCGGTGGGGCTCTTACACACCGACCTCCTGCGCCAAAAGAACTCCGCACTACAAGCGTCCGATTTCGGAGCCAAAGGTGCGCGATGAAATCCCTTACCATGGGCGATGGGAATATATTTTCCAGCCAGCCTGATCGTCTCCAGGTTCGGATAAGCGGCGAGGCCCTTGTTATCACGAGGCACGAGACATGGAAAAGCCGCTGAATTGTTTTAAGGTCCAAGACAAATGGAGATCCCCCATGAGACCCGTAACCTCAGGCCAGCCACTCCCAACCAACGTAGCAGATGCCGACATCGAGGCGCCCCTCGACCGTGAGACGCCCTCACCTAATCAAATCAAAACGCCCTCGCCCAATATCGAACCGAACAATATTCCTTTCCAAGGGGTTTACGGCCGGGTCGACCCCCATGCCCCGACCCGCGCAGAGGTTCACGCTGAGGCAGTCCGAGCGAACAAGGCAGGCGAGATACCCCGCGGCGAGCAGCCTTACCCCATGCCCAAGGCATCATCCGTTCCCGGCAAAAGCCGGGAACAAGTCATCGCTGAGCTGGCCGATGCCAAAGCCGCCGGCCAAGTGACTTACGGTGAACAAGAATATCCCGTGCCGGCAACCTCATCGGCGCCCGGCAAGACCCGTGAACAAGTACGCGCGGAGTTGGCCGAGGCAAAGGCCGCCGGCCTGGTGACCTATGGCGAACAAGAATACCCGGCGACACCGGCCCGGCCTGCTCAGGCCAAGATCGGCGAGCCTGCTCCTGGGTCGTCACTAATCGATAAACTCCGAGACACGCTCAAAACGCTGTGGGGATACGGTAAATAGCTGATATTCCGGCATTTTCTTATTAGCAGACGCGCCATATCGATAGCTTCGCGCAGCGCCCCAGCCCCCTCACGTGCACGTGACGGGGCTTTTATTTGTTGGTCACGCCAACATATCAATTCCATTTTCACCAAAAATCCACGTTATTTATTTGATTACTCGTAAAAATGGAAAAATATTTTCATTAAATCCGGGTTTATCCCAGGTACTGACAAGCGCACAATTCAGTCATCGGGAAACAAACACGGACCACGACGGAAAGCCGCCGGACTCCATCCCACATTCACAGACAAATGGAGGTCTTATCATGAAAACCCTAACTTCTGCCCTGCTAGTTTCGATGAGCTTGTTGAGCGCTGGCGCCTACGCCGCCTCCCCCAATATCGAACCTAACAATGTGCCTTTCCAAGGCGTTTATGGCCAAGTCGATACCAACGCTCCGACCCGCGCCCAAGTTGTGGCCGATCTGGCCCAAGCCAAGGCCGCTGGCCTGGTGACCTACGGCGAAGAAGAGTACCCCGTAGAAATCGCCAGCCACTCGAACAAGAGCCACGACCAAGTCGTTGCCGAGCTGGCTCAAGCCAAGGCCAATGGCCAATACTCCTTCGGCGAACTGGACTATCCCATTGTTCGCTAAGCAGTAAGCGTCGCCCGCTCACAAGGCGTGGCGGTAGCAGTGCCTGCAGTTGATGTAGCAGTACCGAGCAGTAGCAGTACCAAGTAGTGAAAGTGCTGTACGCAGTTGAAGTAGGTAGTTGAAGTTGCAGTCCTGATGGTTGTAGTAGCAAGCCGAGCCCCGTCACACCCGTGTGGCGGGGCTTTTATTTGTTCATCACGCCAACGTATCAATTCCATTTTTACCGATAATCATTAAAACCAATTGGATTTCCGACAAAAATGGAAAAATATTTCCAACAAACCCGGGTTTATCCCAGGTTCTGGCAAGAGGACAATGAAGTCATCGGGAAACAAACACGAACCACGACGGAAGACCGCCGGATTCCATCCCAAATTCAGACAAATGGAGGTCTTATCATGAAAACCCTAACTTCTGCCCTGCTAGTTTCGATGAGCCTGTTGAGCGCCGGCGCCTACGCCGCCTCGCCCAATATCGAACCTAACAACGTGCCTTTCCAAGGCGTTTATGGTCGCGTCGATCCCAACGCCCCGACCCGCGCCCAAGTCGTAGCCGATCTGGCCCAAGCCAAGGCTGCTGGCCTGGTGAGTTTTGGCGAAGAAGACTACCCGCCTACCCCTCAAGTCTCCGCCACGTCCGGCAAGACCCGCGAACAAGTACGTGCCGAGCTGGCCGAAGCCAAAGCCACGGGCCAATACACGTTCGGTGAACTGGACTACCCGCCCGTTGCCCGCTAATTGCAAAGCGTTCCGAGCGATGTGAAGCAAGTAGTACGGAGCGCAGTGCAAAGGCAAAAGCCCCCTGTCACGTGATGTGACAGGGGGCTTTCTTCATACAGAACCAGGATCAGTCAGGGATCAGCTAAAAAACTCCTTGACCCGATCCGTCCAGGATTTGCTTTGCGGCGAATGCCGCTCGCCACCATCGCTAAGCGAGGCCTCGAACTGGCGCAGAATCGCTTTCTGCTCGTCGCTCAGCCGCACCGGCGTTTCAACAACCACGTGGCAATACAGATCACCCGGATAGCTGGCGCGCACGCCACGAATACCCTTGCCACGCAGCCGGAAGGTCTTGCCCGATTGCGTCCCCTCGGGGATCGAGATTTCGGCCTTGCCGCCGAGCGTCGGCACCTGCAGCTCGCCACCCAATGCCGCCGTGGTGAACGGAATGGTCAATTCGCAATGCAGATCATCATCGTCGCGCTGGAAGATCTTGTGCTGCTTGATGTGGATCTCGACGTAGAGATCCCCCGACGGTCCGCCGTTGATGCCGGGCTCGCCATTGCCGCTCGATCGAATGCGCATGCCATCGTCGATACCGGCCGGGATCTTGACCTGCAGGGTCTTGTTCCGGCGAATGCGGCCGACACCATCGCATGCAGCGCATGGATCGGTGACTTCTTTGCCGCTGCCGTGGCAGGTCGGGCAAGTCTGTTGCACGCTGAAAAAGCCTTGCTGCATCCGCACGGCCCCTGAGCCGCCGCAAGTATGGCAGGTCTTGGGCGAGGTACCGGGCTTCGCGCCGCTGCCATGGCAGGTATCGCAATTTTCCCAGCTCGGCACACGGATTTCGGTATCAAAGCCTTGGGCGGCTTGCTCGAGCGTGATTTCCAAACCGTACTTGAGGTCGGCGCCCCGATAGACCTGCGGGCCACCGCCGCCGCGACGGCCGCCGGCTCCACCAAAAATCTCGCCAAAGATGTCGCCAAAGGCATCGGCGAAACCACCGCCCATGCCTGCGCCGCCCATGCCCGCGGCATTGGGGTCAACGCCCGCATGCCCATAACGGTCGTAAGCCGCACGCTTTTGTTCGTCGCCCAGGACTTCGTAGGCTTCCTTGATTTCCTTGAACTTTTCTTCGGCGTCTTTGCTGTCCGGATTACGGTCCGGATGGTATTTCATGGCCAGCTTGCGGTAGGCCTTTTTCAGCTCGTCGTCCGTGGCGTTTTTTGCCACGCCTAAAGCTTCGTAGTAATCGCGTTTTGCCATATTGAATAAGCTCAAAAACGAGCTATAACCTCGGTGATACAGAACGAATCCGCCCGGTAACCGGAAAATCCGGGTACCGGGCGAGATCAGGCGTCATAGACGGCCGTTATTGCCCGACTTATTGATCGCGCTTGACTTCTTTGAAGTCAGCGTCGACCACGTTGTCGTCAGCCGGCTTGGCTTCTGCGCCGTCAGCCTGCTGGGCGGCCTGAGCAGCTTGCATATCGGCGTACATCTTTTCGCCGAGTTTCTGCGAAGCCGTCGACAGCGCCTCAACCTTGGCGTCGATCGCAGCCTTGTCGCCGTCCTTGAGCACATCCTCGACTTCCTTGATGGCGGCTTCGATGGACTCTTTTTCAGAGGCCTCGAGCTTGTCGCCATACTCGGTCAGCGATTTGCGGGTGGCGTGCACCAACGCATCGGCTTGGTTGCGAGTCTGAGCCAGCTCGGCAATGCGGTGATCTTCCTCGGCATTCGCCTCGGCATCCTTGACCATGCGCTGGATTTCGTCCTCGGACAAACCAGAGTTGGCCTTGATGGTGATCTTGTTTTCCTTGCCGGTGCCTTTGTCCTTTGCAGACACGTGCAGAATGCCGTTGGCGTCGATGTCGAACGTGACTTCGATTTGCGGCAGACCGCGCGGCGCGGGCGGAATACCCTCGAGGTTGAACTCACCCAGGCTCTTGTTGCCCGCAGCGATTTCGCGCTCGCCTTGGAACACCTTGATCGTCACGGCCGGCTGATTGTCGTCAGCGGTCGAGAACGTTTGCGAGAAACGTGTCGGGATCGTGGTGTTCTTCTGGATCATCTTGGTCATCACGCCGCCCAGGGTTTCGATACCCAGCGACAGAGGCGTCACGTCCAGGAGCAGCACGTCCTTGCGGTCGCCCGACAACACCGAACCCTGAATCGCGGCACCAGCAGCCACGGCTTCGTCGGGGTTGATGTCCTTGCGCGGGTCCTTGCCAAAGAACTCTTTGACCTTTTCCTGCACCTTGGGCATACGGGTCATACCGCCGACCAGGATCACGTCGTCGATTTCGGAAACCTTGACGCCAGCGTCCTTGATGGCCACACGGCAGGGCTCGATCGTGCGATCGATCAGTTCCTCGACCAGGGCTTCCAGCTTGGCGCGCGTGATCTTCAGGTTCAAGTGCTTGGGACCGGAAGCATCGGCCGTGATGTACGGCAGGTTGATTTCGGTCTGTTGGCTGGACGACAGCTCGATTTTGGCTTTTTCAGCGGCTTCTTTCAGGCGTTGCAGGGCCAGGACGTCCTTGGACAGGTCCACGCCTTGCTCTTTCTTGAATTCGCCGATGATGTAGTCGATGATGCGCTGATCGAAGTCCTCGCCACCCAGGAAGGTGTCGCCGTTGGTCGACAGAACCTCGAACTGCTTTTCACCGTCCACGTCCGCGATTTCGATGATGGACACGTCGAACGTACCACCGCCCAAGTCATACACCGCGATCTTGCGATCGCCCTTTTCGGACTTGTCCAGGCCGAACGCCAACGCGGCAGCGGTGGGCTCGTTGATGATGCGCTTGACTTCCAGGCCCGCGATACGGCCGGCGTCCTTGGTCGCCTGACGTTGGCTGTCATTGAAGTAGGCCGGCACCGTGATCACGGCTTCGGTGACTTCTTCGCCCAGATAGTCCTCGGCGGTTTTCTTCATTTTGCGCAGCACGTCGGCGGAGACTTGGGGAGGCGCGATTTTCTTGCCGCGCACTTCGACCCAGGCGTCGCCGTTGTCGGCCTTGACGATGCTGTAGGGCATCAGGTCGATGTCTTTCTGGACAGCTTTTTCGTCGAACTTGCGGCCGATCAGGCGCTTGACGGCGTACAGCGTGTTGGTGGGGTTGGTCACCGCTTGACGCTTGGCGGGCGCGCCGACCAGGGTTTCACCATCGTCCATGTAGGCGATGATGGAAGGAGTCGTGCGGGCACCTTCGGCGTTTTCGATGATTTTGACCTGGTTACCGTCCATGACAGCCACGCAGCTGTTGGTCGTGCCCAAGTCGATGCCGATGATTTTGCTCATGGTGGGAATACCTTGAATATTGATTTCGTAAATACAGAAAATTGGGAAAAAAACTCAGTCTCAACCTAACTGGGGCTGCCAATGGGGTTTTTCAAGACCCTGGCGTGCTTTTCTGCTCGCCGGTGGACACTGCGTCCTGCAGGCGGCTGACGGCGGCCACAAACTGCGGCAGCCCGGGCCAACTGGTAATACGCCCCAGGCGCTTGCCGCCGCGATAAAACACAAAAGTCGGCACACCGTGCAACGCAAATCGCCGCCCTAATGCCTCGTCGGCGTAGACGTCAGCCTGAAACCAGCTCAATCCCAGATCCAGCAAGGCTCGTTGATGCAATAACGCGGCCTGCTTGAACAAATTGCAGTTGTAACAATCCTGGCCCCACAAGAATACGCATCGCAAGTCATCGCCCGGCGCCTCGATCACCGCCTGATCAATATCGGCGGTGCCGACGGCACGCATGGCGAACACCTGAAAAACCTGAGACGGATCGAACGAAGTGGAGCCAGACATGGTCGCGAGCCGATCAGCCTGCAGAAACGATCACCAAGGCCGGGCGCAGGGTACGGTCAGCAATCACGTAGCCCTTTTGCAGCGTCTGCACGATCGTATTGGCGGGCTGCTGGGCCGGCACAGAGGAAATAGCCTGATGCAGGTGCGGGTCGAACTTGTCACCCTGCACTGGGGCGATTTCTTTGAGCAGATTGCGCTCGAATGCGCCGCTCAGCTGCTTGAGCGTCACTTCGACACCCTCGCGCAGGGCTTCCAGAGTCTGATCTGCCTGGGCAAGCGCAGCTTCGAGGCTGTCTTTGACGGGAACCAGGCTTTCGGCAAAGGACTCAATACCGAACTTGCGTGCCTTGGACACGTCTTCTTGGGCACGACGTCGGACGTTTTCGGCCTCGGCGTGGGTACGCAGCAATTGGTCTTGCTGTCCAGTGACGGTGGCCTGGGCGGCCTCGAGCTCGGCACGCAACGCGGCAATTTCGGCCTGCAGCGATTCGATAGTGACGGGCGCGGCAGCGCCTTGGTCTTCGGACTCGGGGGCTTGATCGACAGGCTCTTGAGATGCCGTCATGGGGGATCCTCCAAAAAAACAATAGCGTAGGCCCCAATAATGGGGGCCTTACAGGCTATTTCAAGAGGCCATGCGACAGATAGGGCTACTTTTCCCGTGGCTGGGCGGGTGCGGGCGGATCACTGGCAGGAAAGCTTTCTTCCAGCGCCTCGTCCAGCGCGGCTTCCTCGCCGTCCTGAGCATCCGCGCTCGGCGCGACGGTGGCCGCAGGGTCACTCGCGGGAAAAGACTCATCGAGCGCCTTGTCGAGTTCGCCTTCGACGCGCTCGTCCTGTTTGGCGGGAGATTCGGGCCGGGGTGGCGCCTGCGTCCCAGGTTTATTGGATGTGCTCATTCGCGATCCCCTGAAAGCTGCCGTTCACTCATACCCCGCTGGCGCAGCGCCGGCGGAGCCCTCAAGTTCTATTCTAGTGTACGACCTGCGGTCGTTCGAGGGGCCCAACCTTGTAAGTGATTGTCGGCCAAGGCGGCCAATCCCTCGATCCAATCGGGATGATCGTTCAGTGCCGGGATATATCTGAACTGACGCCCTCCCGCTTCTAAGAAAGCGTCGCGGCATTCCTGGCTGATCTCTTCCAGCGTCTCCAGGCAATCGGCGACGAAACCCGGGCACACCACGTCAACTTCGGTAACGCCTTGACCTGCCAGGGCTTTCAGTGTGGGTTCCGTATAGGGCTCCAGCCATCGGGCGGCGCCAAAACGGCTCTGGAACGTCACCTCGACCTGATCGGGCGTCAACGACAGACGTTCGCGCAGCAAACGCGCCGTTTCCAGACAATCCCGGTAATACGGGTCACCCAATTCGATCGAATAACGAGGCAAGCCGTGAAAGCTCATGACCAGTTTTTGCGGACGGCCGTTTGTCTGCCAATAGTCCGATATCTGACGCGCCAACGCATCCAGGTACCCTGGGTCCTGATGGAAACGCTTGATAAATCGCAGCTCGGGCTGATCCCGTAATTTGGCAACATGCCCCGTGACGGCATCGACCACGGTCGCCGTCGTGCTCGCGGCATACTGCGGGTACAACGGGACGGTCAAGATACGCTGGCAACCCTGTTGCCGCAATCGCGTGATGGCCTGCTCGATAGACGGTTCGCCATAGCGCATCGCGAGCTCGACCCGCGCCTGCCTGCCACGTGCCTGCAGCGCACGCTGCACACCCTCGGCCTGACGGCGGCTGTACACCATCAAGGGCGAGCCCTCCTCCATCCAGATTCCCGCATAACGCGGTTGCAAACGGCTCGGGCGCCGGGCCAGCACCAGGCAATGCAAGATCGGCAGCCACAAATAACGCGGAATCTCGATCACCCGGGGATCGGACAAAAACTCCGCCAGATAACGGCGTATATCGCGCGGCGTCGGACTGGCCGGGGTTCCAAGATTGACCAGCAGGACGCCGACAGGCCCCGCCTCTCGCGGGGCGGGATTGTCATCGAAAGGATCCGTCTGTGGGGGTTCGGGCAGGTAACGCTCAGGCCATAAATACTTGAACAAGCGCAGAAACACGAAATACCTCTCAAGAACCAAGCTGCCGGAGAGCCGGCTCAATGATCCGGCTGAATCTTAATGATTATGGCTGAATGCGTTGGACAGCAGGCGCGCCGTGATGTCGACAATCGGAATGACGCGCTCGTAGGCCATGCGAGTGGGCCCGATGACACCCAAGGTACCGATCACCCTGCCGTCGACGCCATAGGGAGCCGTGATCACGGATAATTCTTCCATGGGCAGCAACTGCGACTCGCCGCCGATATAGATCTGCACCCCTTGGGCGCGGCTGGAAGTATCCAGCAATTGCAGCAAATCGGTTTTCTTCTCGAACAAGGAGAACATTTTGCGCAGGCGATCCATATCGGACGCGATGTCGGTCACGTCGAGCAGCTTGCGCTCGCCCGAGATGATTACATCATCACCATCCTCGGCCGCCTCGGCCCCGGCCTCGACCGCGGCCTGCATCAGGCGCGAAATGTCATCACGCAATTGCGCCAACTCGGTCGTCAACGTACGACGCACCGCATCGAAGGATTTGCCTGCGAAATGCACGTTGAAGAAATTCCCGGCCTCGAGGAGCTCGGCCTCGGAATAGTCGCGTTGAACGGTCAAGATCCGGTTCTGGACATCGCCGTCGGGCGTGACGATGATGAGCAACACCCGTTTACCCGACAAGCGAATGAATTCAATTTGACGAAATACCTGTGCGCGCTTGGGCGTCAACACCACACCCGCGAACTGCGTCAGATTGGACAACAGCGCCGCCGCTGCGTTGACCGCCCGCGAAGGCTCTGTGGCCGTCAAGGCAGCCTCGCCGAATTGCTGTGGTTGGAACTCGTACGGCTGCACGGCCAGCAACGAGTCGACGAACATGCGATAGCCCCGCGGCGTAGGCACGCGGCCTGCGGACGTATGCGGGCTGTGTATGAGCCCCAGGTCCTCGAGATCCGCCATGACATTGCGTATCGTGGCAGGAGACAGATCAAAGACCTTGGATAGCGTGCGCGACCCTACCGGTTGTCCATCGGCAATGTGACGTTCTATCAGGGCTTTAAGTAATGCGCGGGCGCGATCATCCATGAGGGCTATTGTAGGGAAACTTTCAGAAATGGGCGATTTTTGTCCTGCAGCCGGATAAGCCGCCCCATATAATCGGCGAATCGACCCGGCCAATGTGCCGTTCCTATTGATTATCGGTCCTTTTCGCCATGCATTTTCCCATTGTTGCCCTGATTGGCAGACACCAGGATACGGGTCTGGACGCGCCGCTGCGCACCCTGGCAGAAATGCTGATCAAAGCCGGCCGGCAAGTATTGATCGACGCCGACACTGCGCAGAACACAGGCCTGCGCGATTATCCCGTGGCCACCCTGAAAGAAATCGGCGAAACCGCGTCCTTGGCCGTCGTCATGGGCGGCGACGGCACCGTGCTGGGCGCCGCGCGTACGCTCGCCCCGTTTGGCTTGTCGATCGTGGGCATCAACCATGGCCGGCTCGGTTTCATCACCGACATCCCCGTACAGGAATCGCAAAACGCCCTGGCCCGCATCATCGAGGGCAATTATCGCGCCGAAGACCGCATGCTCCTGGAGGGCTGTGTCTGGCGCGGTGATCAATTGATGTACACCGCGCCTGCCCTGAACGATGTGGTGCTCAACCGCGCCGGACGCGGCGGCATGATCGAAGTCCGCGTCGAAGTGGACGGGGCCTTCATGTATGCGCAGCGGGCCGACGGCCTCATCATCGCCACGCCAACGGGATCCACGGCCTATGCGTTGTCTGCCAACGGTCCGATTTTGCATCCGGGCCTCGATGCCATGGTGCTGGTCCCTGTGGCGCCGCAGACCCTGTCCAACCGTCCGATCGTCATCCCGGGCACCGGGGTACTCAGCATGACGTTGACAGCCATTGGCCGCGTCGAAACCGGCGCGAGCGTGCATTTCGACATGCAGACATGGTCTGATCTGCAGCCGGGCGATCGCATTTCCGTGCAACGTGCGCCGCATACGATCCGTTTTGTGCACCCCGAGGGCTACAGCTTCTTTTCGACCCTGCGTCGCAAGCTGCATTGGAATTTGATGCCTCAGGCATCTGACAGCGTGGAATAACCGTACCGACTATCACTTATGTTGCGCACCCTGCATATTCGCGATTTTGTCATCGTCGAACAGGCCGAGATTCATTTCGGCTCGGGTTTTACCGTTTTTTCGGGCGAAACAGGCGCCGGAAAATCCATTTTGATCGATGCTCTGGCACTGGCGCTGGGCGGGCGTGCCGACGCGAGCGTCCTGCGCGAGGGAGCCGCTCGCGCAGATATCACGGCCATGTTCGATACGTCAGCGGCACTGCGCAGTTGGCTGACAGAGCGCGACCTGGATAACGGAGACGAACTCGCGTTGCGCCGCGTCGTCGATGCACAAGGCCGCAGCCGCGGCTATATCAACGGCATGCCGGCCACATTGACGCAATTACGTGAGCTTGGCGACAGCCTGGTGGATATCCATGGGCAACATGCGCATCAAAGCCTGATGCGCCCCGACGCGCAGCGAGACCTGCTGGATGCCCATGGCGGCCATGCCGAGCTGCGCCAAACCGTCGCACAGGCATGGAAAGCATGGCGGGCAGTCGCTCGCCAACTGGAGCTGGCCGAAAAAGACGCCGCGGGGCTTGCCGCCGAACGAGAGCGGCTGCAATGGCAAGCCGACGAGCTTGATCAACTGGCGCTGCAAGCTGACGAATGGGATACCCTGCAGTCCGAACAGTCGCGCCTGGCTCATGCCCAGGCCTTGCTGGACGGCGCCGGACAGATCCTGGAGGCCCTCGATGGCGAAGACGACTCCGCCCTGCATCGGCTGAATACGGCTCAACATCGCCTGCAAAGCATGCTGCGTCACGACGCTGGGTTGCAAGGCGTCGCTGAGGAAATCGAATCCGCGCGCATTGCCATGTCGGAAGCCGTCTCTGATCTCAACAACTACGTCAGCCGCGTCGAACTCGATCCGCAGCGCCTGGCCCAGGTCGACACCCGAATGAGCGCCGTGTTTGAAATGGCGCGCAAATTCAAAACCGATCCAGAGACTTTGCCGGCGCTACGTGACAATGTGCATGCCCAGTTGGCCGACCTGCAAGCCGCAGGCGATATAGACGCCTTGCGCGCACGCGCCGAAACAGCCGAAACGCAATATCTCGCCGCAGCCAAACAACTGTCTACGGCGCGCGCCAAAGTCGCCAAAAGCCTGGGCAAACAAGTCACACAGGCCATGCAGACGCTCGCCATGCAAGGCGGCCGATTCGAGCCGATCGTCTCCACGGGGGCGCCCTCGGCACAGGGCAGCGATCAAGTCGAGTTTCTGGTGGCCGGCCATGCCGGCACCACACCGCGTCCGTTGGGCAAAGTCGCATCGGGTGGCGAACTCTCGCGGATATCTCTGGCGCTATCCGTCATTGCCAGCCGGGCGGCACGCGTGCCAACCTTGATTTTTGACGAAGTCGACAGTGGTGTAGGCGGCGCCGTTGCTGAGGTCGTCGGGCAACTGCTCAAGGAACTCGGCGAACGCCATCAAGTCTTGTGCGTCACCCACCTGCCACAGGTTGCCGCCTGCGGTAATGCGCAATATCGGGTCAGCAAAAAAGAAACGGCAGGCACGACGCGATCCCAGATTGCCGAATTGGACGCCGATCAACGCGTCGAGGAAATTGCCCGCATGCTGGGCGGCATCAAAATCACTGCCACGACGCGCGATCATGCGCGCGAAATGCTGGGGGGCTTGGCCGAACAGGCCGCGCGCTAAGCCGCTCGACGGACAACGCCCCCTTGCATAGGGGGCGTTTTTGTTTTTGGAGCGGCCAGGCGCACTCGCTACAGTCAGAGCAATACGTAACGATTGCTGACCGAACTCGCATGCAATGGCGGGACACGAGGTCTGACGAGCCTCTGACGTGCCGCCACAAGCCGACCGGACTTAGCGGGTTTTTTGGCAGTCGCCGCAGATGCCGTACAGCACCATGGCGTGACTTTCCAAGGCAAAATTGTTGTCTTTTGCCACTTTGTGTTGACGTTTCTCAATGTCGGGATCGGAAAACTCGACTACCTTGCCACAATTGGTGCAGATCAGGTGGTCGTGGTGATCGCCGTCATTCAGCTCGAAAACCGCCTTGCCGCTGTCGAATTGGCTACGGCTCAGGATGCCGGCCTGCTCGAACTGTGTCAGCACGCGATAAACCGTCGCCAGGCCGATTTCGACGTTTTCGCCAATCAGCGCGCGATAAACATCCTCGGCGCTCAGGTGCCGTTGGTCTGCTTTGCGGAAGATATCCAGGATTTTCAGACGAGGGAAAGTCGCCTTCAAACCCATGTTTTTCAGTTCGCTTTGGTCTGTCATGGTGTAATCGCTCTCTGTCCGCGGTGGCAAGGGCAGAAATTGCGGCGCACAAACTGCAGCAGCGCGCCGCCCTTTTTCCGCTGCCCACGGAGCTACCGCATTGTGAAACCTTTATGATAACGGTTTTACCCGCTTTAAATCACAGATAGGGGCGCTTGGTGTCCATCATTGCACGTATTCCGACCCGGTTCCTGAAAACCGCACTGGCAGCCACCGCCATCGCAGCCGTTGTGGCGGGCTGCTCATCCGACAAATGGGGCTTTCCCTACAAGGCCCCTGTCCAGCAGGGCAATTGGATCACGCAAGAGCAAGTCGCCCTGCTGCAGCCCGGCATGACGCGCGAGCAAGTCCGCTTTGCGTTGGGCAGCCCCACGTTGACCAGCGTCCTGCACGCGGATCGCTGGGACTATCCGTATTATTTCAAGCCCGGCTACGGTGACCCTCAAGAGCGCAAATTCACGGTGTGGTTCGACAATGACCGCCTGGTGCGCTGGGAAGGCGACAAGCAGCCCGAACTGCAACCGTTCCAACTGAACGCAGAAGGCAAACCCCAGGGAAAAACTGACGAGCAGATCGACGCTGAAACCGCTCGCCAGAATGCCGAGGGGGCGATTCAGTCGGCTGTCCCGGCCGATGCGGCACAGTTGCCCGCGCTGGGGACGCCGCCGGGCGGCGCTCTGCCTGCAGATGGCGCCAACGGCACGGCAGTGCCTGCCAGCGGTGCAGATACGGCGGTCTCGCAGCCGGACACGGCGCCTCAACCGGCCTCTGATTCAGGCAGCGGCATTCGTGCGCCGAGCATGTCCGAATCAGACACATTACCCCCAGAGGATACGTCCGGCAATACGGCTCGCCAGCGAGAATTGCGATTGAATGCGCCCAGCACGGGCTCGTCCAACCCCGCTACCGGTGGCGCCGAGCCGCTGCGTTGATCGCTGTAGCCAGAGGAAAAAACATGCGTATCGCTATTGCAGGCGCAGGCGGCCGTATGGGCCGCATGCTCATCGAAGCCGTCCTGAATGCTTCGGACGTCACACTCGCAGTCGCCCTGGATCGTGCAGGCTCTCCGGACCTGGGACAGGATGCCGGCGCGTTTCTGGGCCGCGAGACGGGTGTCACGATTACGGATCAACTCGACGCGTTGGCCAATGCTGACTGCCTGATCGATTTCACTCGCCCTGAGGCTACGTTGGCGCATCTGAAGGCCTGCGTGCAACACGGCACCCGGATCGTGATCGGCACGACGGGGTTTGACGATGCCGGGCGCGCCGCCATTGACGTGGCCGCCCAAAAGATCGGCATCGTTTTCGCGCCGAATATGAGCGTGGGAGTGAATGCCACGCTCAAGCTGCTGGATGTCGCTGCGCGTATCCTGAATTCCGGGTATGACGTGGAGGTGTTCGAAGCACACCATCGCAACAAGGTCGATGCTCCGTCAGGCACTGCGCTGAAGATGGGCGAGACGGTTGCCTCGGCCTGGGATGTCGCGCTGCCTGATGTCGCGACCTGGACGCGACATGGTGATACGGGTGTGCGCCAGCCTGGCACTATCGGGTTTTCGGTAGTGCGAGGGGGGGATATTGTTGGCGACCATACGGTGTATTTCTGCGGGGACGGTGAGCGTATCGAGATCACGCATCGGTCCGGCAGCCGGGCGACTTATGCTCAGGGGGCGCTGCGGGCGGCGCGGTTTCTGGGCGATAAGGGGCACGGGGTGTTTGATATGCAGGCGGTGTTGGGGTTGTAGGCTGCCTGTGATCTGCGGGAGCGGTTGGGTTCTTTTGACGTTGATGCGGGGCAGTGGCCGCGTTGGGGCTTCGCGGCGTCGGTCGGCCGCCTGCGCGGCCGACACCGCTTCGTCAACCTCGTCGCTGCGCTCCTTCGGTTTCCCTCGCTCGACGCCGAGGCGCCCCAACGCGGCCACTGCCCCGCATCAACTCGCAATGTCTCCAGCTCGCGGCATCGCTGGGACGAGTTTCTTGCTTGGGCTTCGTAGGGCCGGTCTTTGTTAAAAAGAAGATCTTGCAGGGCCGCGATCTGTCGGCGCCTACGGGCGCGCCGACAGATCGCATTCGAGCTTGACTTGCGAGAGAGTCAGGTGTGCTGGAACGGTCCGGGTATGAGGAGCGCCCGCGCTTGATGTGATCGGAACTCTTGCGACCTTGCCAACGCTGTCCGGACGCTTTAAGCGATTCGGAAGGGCCGTCGAAGGCTTACGGCCTTATTGCTTATGATTGCCAGACGACGGGCTCGGGTTCTAGCTCGATGTGATAACGCACTGAAACGTCGTGCTGGATTGCTGCGGCTAATGCCATGATGTCGGCGGCAGTGGCGCTGCCTTTGTTGACTAGGACCAAGGCTTGCCTGTCATGCACGCCTGCGGCGCCAAGTTGCTTGCCTTTCCATCCACATTGATCGATCAGCCAACCTGCGGCGAGTTTGTAGCGTCCGTCGGGCTGTGGGTAGGACACGAGGCCTGGGTGCTGCGCCTGCAAGGCATCGCGAACGGTGGCGTCGACGAGCGGATTTTTGAAGAAACTGCCTGCGTTGCCGATGACGGCGGGGTCAGGGAGTTTTTGGCGGCGAATATCGCAAACTGCGTCGAAGATGTCGCGCGCGGTCGGTGCGCTGGACGCGTGTGTGCCAGGAATCGCAGAGGCGCCGGCACCACCAGACAGTCCAAAATAACGCTGCAAATCCGGATATTCGAGCACGGCCTGCCAGGGGCGTGGCAGCGCGAAGCGCACCGCGACGATGATCCACTCGCCGGGCTCGCTGTGTTTGAAAATGCTATCTCGATAGGCAAACTGACAGTCCGCCGCGGCCATCTCTATCAAACGGCGCTGACGGACGTTCCATGCTGTCAGCCCCAGGAAACGATCCGCCAACTCGACGCCATAGGCGCCGATGTTCTGTACCGGTGCGGCACCCACTGTGCCTGGAATCAATGCCAGGTTTTCGAGTCCATCCCAGCCCTGTTCCACACAGGTAGTCACGAAACCATGCCAGCTCTCGCCGGCCCCTGCCTCGATGATCCAGGCCTCTGGCCGCGCCTCGATCAGGCGCACACCGGTCACGGCGACATGGGCGACCAGGCTCTCGATCCGCGCAGGCAACACCATATTGCTGCCGCCGCCCAAGACCAACAAACGGGAATACTGATCTGCCAGATCAGACAAGGCATTCAATTGATCCACGGAACGCAAAGTCACAAAGGCGTCCGCCCAAGCAGACAAACCCAGCGTATTGAGTTGGGTAAGATCCTGACGCGCGGGCGTTAACGTGGCGGTGGACGACGCCTGGGGAAAATCCGGCATGAATACAAGAGAAAGCTAAAACCTGGGGCGCTCACATGTTAACAGCAGCCCAGACGCTTTTTGCCGCCATAGCGAGCATCCTGACGCTCTCGGAAAAACTCCTCGTAGGTCATCGGCGTTTGGTCGGGGTGCGTACGCCGCATATGTGCGACGTAGTTTTCATAGTCGGGCACCCCGACCATCAAGCGCAATGTCTGGCCCAGGTAGCGACCGGCTTTGCCGGTCGCGGCGCCCAAATTGGTGAACATATGGCGCCCTCCGTCGATCAATGTCCGCCAGCCGCCGCGGGCAGCGGCTCGTACGGCGTTTCGCGGGATGTGGCCGCGCCTTTGGCACGGGCTTGCAGTACGGAACGAATGCCAAACATCACGATGCTCAGTACGACGAACATAAAGATGCCGCACAGCGCCGCATCCACGTAGTCGTTGAATACAACACGGCTCATTTCAGCGAGGTCCTTGGCCGGGGCCAGGACTTGGCCTTGTGCAATGGCTGCGTTGTACTTTGCCGCGTGCGCGAGGAAGCTCACTCTGGGATCGGCATCAAACATTTTCTGCCAGCCGGCGGTCAAGGTGCACGCCAACAACCACAACGTCGGCACCACCGTCACCCATGCATAGCGATCGCGCTTCATCTTGAACAGCACCACCGTACCCAGCGTCAATGCAATCGCCGCCAGCATCTGGTTGGCAATGCCAAACAACGGCCATAGCGTATTGATGCCGCCAAGCGGATCGACCACCCCCTGGTACAGGAAATAACCCCAGGCCGCTACGCATAGACCTGTCGCGATCAGACTGGCGGGCAGCGACTCTGTACGCTTGAGCGACGGAGCAAATGTGCCCAACAGATCTTGCAACATGAAGCGGCCTGCACGCGTCCCTGCATCGACTGCAGTCAGAATAAATAATGCTTCAAACAGGATGGCAAAGTGATACCAGAATGCCATCATGGCCGGACCGCCGATGACCTGGTGCAAGATGTGCGCCATGCCTACAGCCAGAGTCGGCGCGCCACCTGCGCGCGAAATGATCGTGCTTTCGCCGACGTCTTTCGCCGTCTGAATCAAATCGGCAGGCGTGACCACGAAGCCCCAGCTCGACACTACCTGTGCGACATGCTCAGGCGTGGTGCCGATCACAGCAGCAGGGCTATTCATCGCGTAGTAGATGCCCGGTTCGATCACGCATGCGGCCACCAGGGCCATGATGGCGACGAACGACTCCATCAGCATGCCGCCATAGCCAATATAGCGAGCCTGCGTTTCGTTTTCGATCAGCTTGGGCGTGGTGCCCGACGCGATCAGCGCGTGAAAACCCGATACCGCGCCGCAAGCAATCGTAATGAACAGGAACGGGAACAGATTGCCCGACCACACCGGACCGGTGCCGTCGACGAACTTCGTCAACGCAGGCATTTTCAATTCGGGAGCAACGATCAGAATACCGATCGCCAGCCCGGCAATCGTGCCGATTTTGAGGAACGTCGACAAGTAATCGCGCGGCGCCAGCAGCAACCATACCGGCAGCACCGAAGCCACAAAACCGTAGCCGATGAGAATCCAGGTGAGGCCCTTGCCATCAAAATCGAACCACGCAGACAAGGTGGGATGCGCTGCCACGTCTTGCCCGAACACAATGGCGGCCATCAACAGCACAAAACCGATGATCGATACCTCGCCGATCCGGCCCGGACGCAAATAGCGCAAATACACGCCCATGAACAAGGCAATGGGAATGGTCGCGGCTACCGTAAACGTGCCCCAAGGCGAATGCGTGAGGGCCTTTACCACGATCAATGCCAAGACGGCCAGGATGATGACCATGATCATGAACGCGCCAAACAGTGCAATCACACCCGGCACCGTGCCCAGCTCGGCCTTGACCAGATCTCCCAGAGACCGGCCATCACGCCGCGTCGAGATGAACAGCACGATGAAGTCCTGCACCGCGCCGGCAAACACCACACCAGCCAGCAGCCACAGCACGCCCGGCAAGTATCCCATTTGCGCCGCCAACACAGGCCCGACCAATGGCCCCGCACCAGCAATCGCGGCAAAGTGGTGGCCAAACAGCACATGTTTGTTGGTGGGCACAAAATCGAGCCCGTCGTTGTATTTCCACGCCGGCGTCATGCGGGTGGCGTCCAGCTGCAACACCTTGGTCGCGATGAAGCGGCTGTAATAACGATAAGCGATCAGATACACACAGACGGCTGCGATCACGATCCACAGCGCGTTGATGGTTTCGCCACGGGAAAGCGCCACCGTACCGAGCGCAAACGCGCCCAGCACAGCAATCGCCAGCCAGACCAGGTGGTTCCCCAGTCCTCTACTGCTGGTATGCATAAACTATGCTCCTCTTAGCCTTCCACCTGGATAAAGCGCGGCCATGCCGATGTCTTGCGGGTGGGCAGACTCGTTGTTGTCTGGCGGCCGGCGGATACGCCAGCCATGCGCCCCTTTCAGCGCAGGCCGTAGTATTTCGATTACCCTGCCCCTCAACAAGCGAGAAACTACGTAAATTAACTACGTACTATTACTTATCGCATCGCAACAATCATTAGACAAACACTTAAAATGCACATGAAAATTCCCCGCTAAACAAGGAGTTGCGGACGTCCCGCACCGCATCAATGGCGTTTTTTGCCAATCTATGAAACTCCGTCTGAAAATCCTGCTCTTGGCCGTTGTTCCCTTGCTTATTGCCGTCGCCGCCATCTCCGTTGCGGTTTATGTGCAGGGGATGCAGCTCGCCCAACGTGAAAAGCAAGTCGTAGAACAAGCCTGGCTATCCAGCAAAGAAAGCGAACTGCGCCACTATGTCAGCCTCGCCTATAGCGCCGTCGCGCCGCTGCAGAGCGCGGGCGACGATCCGGCCACGCAGGCGCGCGCCCTGGCCTTGCTGGAGCAGATGGAGTTTGGCCATGATGGTTATTTCTTCATCTACGATCTGCACGGTAAAAACCTGATGCACCCGCGCCAGCCCGAGCTCGTGGGGCAGAGCCTTTGGGACCTGCGCGATACGCGAGGCCAACCCGTTATTCAAAACCTGCTGGCCGCTGCCCGCCACGGCGGCAACCATGGCCAGGCCGTCCGTTATCTTTGGGAAAAACCCTCCACCGGCCAGACGGTCGAGAAACTGGGTTACGTCGTGATCATGGAGCGTTGGGGCTGGATGCTGGGCACCGGCATCTACCTGGACGACGTCGAACAAACCCTGGCCCATATCGACGCTGCCGCCCAAGCCAATATCCGCAATATGTTTGCCTGGGTGGGCGGTATCGTAGCCGCCGCCATCCTGGGCGTGACGGCCTGCGGCCTCGCGCTGAACATCAGCGACCACCGCCAATCCGACGCCAAGCTGCAACTCATGGCGCGGCGCGTCGTACATTCACAAGAAGACGAGCGCGCCCGCCTATCCCGGGAACTGCACGACGGCATCAGCCAGATCCTGGTGTCGATCAAACTGTCACTCGAGGCGGCTCGAGAACGCCTGCAAACACAAACGGGTGACCCTCACACGCTGGCCCTGATCGACCGCCCCCTGTCCGGCGCGCTCGACCGGCTGAACACGGCCGTGGGCGAGGTCCGGCGGATTTCTCACAATCTGCGCCCGACTGTGCTCGACGATCTGGGGCTGCCCGCTGCGTTAGAACACCTGGGCCGTGAATTTGCTGTTGCACATGAGGATGGCGCCCCGCCGTTAGCGGTCCGATTGCATACCACGGGTGACGTGCGTCCATTACCCGAGGCCCATGCCACCGCCCTGTTCCGCATCACACAAGAGGCCTTGACCAATGTCCTGCGGCACGCCCATGCCAGCCGCGCGGACATCACACTCGACTATGCCAAACGGGGCCTGAGCTTGACGATCGCGGATAATGGCGTAGGTTTTGATTATGCGAACGTGCAACAAGACCCACAACTCGGAATCGGTCTGCGCAACATGCGCGAACGCATGGCGGCATTGGCGGGTACGCTAACGTGCCACGCCGATGACCAAGGTACCCGCCTGCAAGCGTGGCTGCCGCTTCCGGCCACAGCGTTCATCCCCGACAGTGCGGACATAGCGACCTGACATGCCCAACACCTCCCCTACCATCCGCCTGTTGCTCATCGACGACCACCCTCTGGTACGCGACGGCCTGCGGCTGCGCCTGGAAACTGTGCCGGGTCTGCACGTCATCGGCGAGGCCGGACATGCACTGGCCGCGCTGGCGTTTCTGCAAGACTGCATGGCACAGGACCCGACGGGCGCAACCTTGCCCCACCTAGTGCTGATGGATCTGAACATGCCCGGTATGGGCGGCCTGTCGCTCATTGCGCAATTACACGAGCAATACCCGCAAATCGCCGTCCTCGTGCTGACGATGCACGACAACGGCGAGTACATCGTTCAGGCCGCCAAAGCCGGCGCACGAGGCTACCTGCTCAAACACGAGCCGGCCCAGGAAATCATCAACGCCATCCACGCCGTCATGAGCGGCCGCATGTACTTCAGTGCGGCAGCGGCGGTCAGTCTGTCTACCACCAGTTCGCCCGCCCTGCTGCTCACCCAGCGCGAGCGCGACGTACTGCGCCACATCGCCGACGGCCATGCAAACAAGCAAATTGCCCAGGCCTTGAATCTGTCCGTGCGCACAGTGGAAACCCATCGGCTGAATATCAAGCGCAAACTCAATATCGAGGGCCAGGCCGAACTGATCAAATATGCGGTGGAAACGTCGAAGTCGCTGAAACCTTTACCCTAGGCGACGTGGCGAACTGGAGGTTTCCGTGCGACATTTCACCAACTCGCACCAAGCGACTTGCGCGTCCCAAAAAAGCCATATAGAATCTCGTTTCTTCGCTGCTGACGCATAGTTTGCAGCCAAGCGGGAGTAGCTCAGTTGGTAGAGCGCAACCTTGCCAAGGTTGAGGTCGCGAGTTCGAGACTCGTCTCCCGCTCCAAGTTATGATCTACGGACTTCCACTGACGTCTGTAAGTCGTTGAAAAGAGGAGCTTCGGCTCCTTTTTTCATTCCAGCGAAAGCCACGGAAATCCACTGACAGCCAGCGTTTTTGAGGCCAAAAACAAGGCCAAAGAATGCGGGTGGTGCCGGTTCCGGGTTGTTGCTGGGGTTGGATCGGGATGACAAGCAGCATCGGGCCTAAGTCCAAGACTTAGGAGCTTGATGATGACACTCTCTGATCTGACCGTGCGGCAAGCCAAGGCCGCCGAGAAAACGTACAGCATCCCCGACACCGATGGCCTCGGCCTGGTGGTCGCCCCCACCGGCGGCAAGTCGTGGCATTTGCGCTATTACTGGCTCGGCAAGCAAAAGCGCATCTCCCTGGGGAACTACCCCGAGATCGGTTTGCGCGAAGCGCGCACCTTGCGCGACGAAGCCCGGGCGCTTCTGGCAAAGGGCATCAACCCCCATACCGATCGCAAACAGAAGCGACACGCGGTCAAGCTTGCGGCCGACTACACCTTCAAGGCCGTCTTCGATGCGTGGGTCGAGCATCGCCGCAAGGAAATCAAGGAGGGCAGGAACAGCACGCTGTCGCAGATCCTGCGGATCTTCAACAAGGACGTGCTGCCCAGCCTCAAGCAGATGTCGATCTACGACATTCGCCGGCCCCAACTCCTGGGCGTCCTGGCGAGGATCGAGGAGCGCAAGGCGTTCACCACTGCCGAGAAGGTCCGCACCTGGCTGGGGCAGTTGTTCCGCTATGCCCTCGTCATCGTGGAGGGGCTGGAAGCCAATCCGGCCTCCGACCTGGACGTGGTGGCCGAGCCCAAGCCCCCGGTGAACCACAACCCCTACCTGCATCTTCGGGAGCTTCCCGAGTTCCTGCACAAGCTCAGGCTCTACAACCCTCGTGGTTGGCAGACCCAACTCGGCATCCGGCTGCTGTTCCTGACCGGCGTGCGTACCGGCGAGCTGCGGCTGGCGACCCCGGACCAGTTCGATCTCGACCGTGGCCTGTGGATCATCCCGCCGCAGATTGTCAAACAACTCCAGGACGAGATGCGCAAGGCCGGCAAGCGCCCGCAGGACGTTCCGCCCTACATCGTGCCGTTGTCCGTGCAGGCCATCGAGATCGTGCGCTACCTGTTGGGTGTGATGAAGCCGGCCCAGGTCCATCTGCTCACGCACCGCAGCGAACTCAAGAAGCGCATCAGCGAGAACACCCTCAACGCGGCCTTGAAACGAATGGGCTACGAGGATCAACTGACCGGGCACGGCATCCGCGGAACCATCTCGACGGCGCTCAACGAGATCGGCTATCCCAAGATTTGGGTGGACGCGCAGCTTTCGCACTCGGACCCGAACAAGGTGAGTTCGGCCTACAACCACGCCAAGTATGTTGAGCCGCGCCGTCGGATGATGCAGGACTGGGCGGATCGCCTCGACTTACTCGAACAGGGCCAGGTCGAAGCGGCCAGCGCCCACCTCACCATCCATATCGAGGGCGTGCCAGCCATCGCAGGGGAGGACAACCCCGACGCCATCGTTGCAGGCACTTCTGCGGCTTCGGCTCCGCCCGTGGTGGTCACCCCCATTGTCGTGACGCCAAACGACGCGGGAATCACCTTCCAGCGGCTGTCGCAGGTGCCACCGCCCCCGACGCGTGCGCCGGCGCCGGCGCCGGAAGTATCCGCCATCCAGCGCGAGCGCGAGGAAATGCTCGCCATCTACGAATCGCCGAGCAGTTTGCCGGTTCCGCTGTTCGGTAAGCTGGCCGGAAAGTCCAAGGACCAGATAAACCGCGAGCTGAAGGCGGGCAAACTGCTGTCCATCAGCTTGGGCAATCGCGGGCAACGTGTGCCCGACTGGCAACTGGTGCCGCTCAAGCACAAACTGGCCCAGGTGCTCATGAACCAGTGTCCGCACGCGGATTCGTGGGACTTGTACCGGATGCTGACCCGCGTACACCCGGATCTGGGTGATCGCGCGGCCATCGACATCGTGACACCCGGAAATTTGGGCATGGTCGTGCGGGTCATCGCGGGCACCCAGCAGCAGCCAAACAGGCCCGGACCTGATTCGTCTGCGCAAGGTATTCCAGAGGAGATTCGCCAGCGCATTCAACGGTTGCTAAATGATGCGGCAATGCTCGAAAGTGCCTGACGCTGGCCGACGGCCAAAGATGGATGCTTTGGCCGTCGGAAGTGAGCTACAGGATGCGGGCCTTTGCAGTCCGCAGCGCATACGGCGCGGCGCGATGAGGCGTGCGGCCATCCTGAAGGCCATAGCCTTCTGAGCGCCTACAACCGGACTGAGTCAGCCCCTACGTCGTCCCAGAATGTAGTGGTCGTATTAGTGAGCGCGCCGCAGTAATTACCGAGAAGTAATGGGGTAAGGCATCGGGACTGCATCACTGGTCCTCGGGGACGGCAGAGACCCACTTGGTTGCTCCGCGTATCGGACCAGCGCGTACGTCGGCAGGAAATCTATCCGCGCCATGAATTCAGTGATGGTGAAGCAATGTTGGCGGCGGGTCTGGCCGGCTGCGGCATCATGCAGATGCCGACATGGCTGGTGGCCGAAGATATACGGCAGGGGCGCTTGATCCCCTTGCTGCCGGACTGGGCAGGTGGTGAGATGCCTATCCATGCAGTGTGGCCGCAATCGCGTTACCTGCAGCCCAAGGTTCGGGCTGTCATAGAAATGCTGACGATTCTGTCTGAACGGCCGGGGTCAGGTTTTGTTCCCTGATATGGCTCGTCACTGCCAAGCGGTTAGTCGTGCCTCCGCGCCTTCGGCCAGTTCTTACGCCGGCTAAAGCGCATGTGTCGAATGGTTATTCGCTCGGGTGCCGATAGGCCGCACCGGAAACGGCAGGGCCTTGGTTATGAGACCCTGCCGCGTTGCAACGTTAGCGCGGCTTACGCATCAGCATGTAGGCAGCCGGAATCACGAAGAGCGACAGCAACGGAGCGGTCACCATCCCTCCAAGCATCGGGGCTGCGATGCGGCTCATGACCTCCGAGCCCGTACCGCTGCTCCAGACAATGGGTACCAGGCCCGCCAGGATGACGGCGACGGTCATCGCCTTGGGCCGCACGCGCAGCACGGCACCCTCCCGGATCGCATCGAGCAGTTCTTCTCGCGTCGGGTCGCGTCCATCGGGGCAACGTTCCGCCAAGGCCTGCTTCAGATAGATGAGCATCACCACGCCGAACTCCGCCGCCACACCTGCCAGCGCGATGAATCCCACGCCGGTGGCGATGGACAGGTTGTAGTTCAGCAGGTACAGGAACCAGATGCCCCCCGTGAGCGCGAAGGGCAAGGTCGCCATGATCAAGCCCGCTTCGTCCACACGCGCGAAGGTCAGGTACAACAGAACGAAGATGATCAACAGGGTGGCAGGCACCACAACCTTCAGGCGTGCATTGGCCCGCTCCATGTATTCGAACTGCCCGGAGTAGGTGATGCTCACACCCGGCTCCAGCTTGACCTGCTGCCCGATGGCATCGCGCAGTTCGTTGGCCACCGAGGCTAGATCACGGCCGCGCACATCGACATAGACCCAACCGGAGGGCCGTGCGTTCTCGCTCTTGAGCATGGGCGGCCCATCGGTGATCGCGATGCGTGCCACGGTCCCCAACGTGATCTGCTGACCCATCGGCGTGAAGATGGGTAGTTCTGCCAGCCGTTGTGGTGAATCACGCCATTCTCGCGCGTAGCGCAGATTGATCGGAAAGCGGGCAAGCCCCTCGACCGTTTCCGAGACGTTTTCGCCACCCACCGCGCCGGCGATGACGGCCTGGACATCGGCGATGTTCAGGCCGTAGCGACCGGCGGCTACGCGGTCGATCTGAACATCCACGTAGCGCCCGCCCGTCAAGCGCTCCGCGAGGGATGACGTCACGCCGGGAATGCCCTTGGCGACCTGCTCGACCTCTGCAGCGATGCGATCGATCACGCCCAGGTCGTTGCCGGTCACCTTCACCCCGATCGGGCTCTTGATGCCGGTAGCCAGCATGTCGATGCGATTGCGGATAGGGGGAATCCAGATATTGGACAGGCCCGGGATCTTCACGGCACGATCCAGCTCTTCCACGAGCTTCTCGGGCGTCATGCCTGGACGCCATTGTTCCCTGGGCTTGAGCTTCACCGTGGTCTCGAACATCTCAAGGGGCGCCGGATCGGTCGCAGTTTCGGCCCGTCCTGCCTTGCCGAACACCTTGTCCACTTCAGGTACGGTCTTGATCATGCGGTTGCTCAGCTGCAGCAACTCCGTGGCGCGCTGCGCCGAGAGTCCCGGCAGGGCCGAGGGCATGTAGAGCAGGTCCCCTTCGTCCAACCTCGGCAGAAACTCACCGCCGAGCCGCGCCAAGGGCCAGGCCGTGGTCGCCAAGGCCAGCACGGCGATCAGCAGCGTCGCCTTAGGCCGGCGCAGTACCCACTCCAGTGCTGGCCGGTAGGCTGCAATCAGGATGCGGGTGATGGGGTTCTTCTGCTCATCCGGGATACGCCCGCGAATCCAGTAGCCCATGAGTACGGGAATCAGCGTCACTGACAGCCCTGCGGCCGCGGCCATCGCGTAGGTCTTGGTGAACGCCAGCGGGCCGAACAGCCGGCCTTCCTGCGCTTCTAGGGTGAAGACCGGGATGAACGAGAGCGTGATGATGAGCAGCGAGAAGAAGAGCGCAGGACCGACTTCCTCTGCGGCCTGTGTGATCACGTCCCACCGTTCCTTGCCCTGCAGTCGTTGATCCGGGTGCGCGTGCTGCCAAGCCTCCAGCTTCTTGTGGGCGTTCTCGATCATCACCACCGCTGCATCCACCATCGCCCCCACGGCGATGGCAATCCCCCCCAGCGACATGATGTTGGCGTTGATGCCCTGGTAGCGCATGACCAGGAACGCCGTCATCACGCCCAGAGGTAGCGAGATGATGGCCACCAGCGCAGAACGAAGATGCCAAAGGAACAGTGCGCAGACCAGCGCCACCACCAGAAACTCTTCGCCCAGCTTGGTCGTGAGATTGCGAATGGCCCGCTCGATCAGCGCGCTGCGGTCGTAGCTGGTGACGATCTCGACGCCCGGCGGCAGGCTGCCCTGCAGCTCCGCGAGCTTGGCCTTGACGGCAGCGATCGTCTCCTGGGCATTCTTGCCGGAGCGCAGCACCACCACGCCGCCGGCGACCTCGCCTTCTCCGTCGAGTTCGGCAATGCCACGCCGCATCTCCGGGCCTATCTGGAGCGTCGCCACATCCCCCAGCCGCACCGGCACACCGCCGCGTGCCGTCAAGGGGATCTCCCGGAACTCGTCCAGGGTCTTGAGGTATCCGCTCGCGCGGACCATGTACTCCGCGCCTGACAATTCCAGGACGGAGCCGCCGGTCTCCTGGTTGGCCCCCATCAGGGCATCGCGGACTTGAGCCTGACTGAGGCCATAGGACGCCAACTTGATCGGGTCGAGCACGACCTGGTACTGCTTGACCATGCCCCCCACCGATGCCACTTCGGCCACGTTGGGCAGGCTCTTGAGTTCGAACTTCAGGAACCAGTCCTGCAACGCACGCAGTTGCGCCAGATCGTTCTTGCCCGTGCGATCCACGAGCGCGTACTGGAAGATCCAGCCGACGCCTGTGGCGTCCGGACCCAGGGCCGGCTTCGCCGTGGCGGGCAATCGGCCCTGGACCTGGTTCAGGTATTCCAGTACCCGTGAGCGGGCCCAGTACAGGTCGGTTCCGTCCTCGAACAAGACATAGACGAACGAGTCGCCAAAGAACGAGAAGCCGCGCACGGTCTTGGCCCCTGGCACCGACAGCATGGTGGTGGCCAACGGGTAGGTGACCTGGTTCTCGACGATCTGCGGCGCCTGTCCTGGGTAGTTGGTGCGAATGATGACCTGCACGTCTGACAAGTCCGGCAGCGCATCCACGGGCGTGCTGCGAACGCCCCACACGCCCCATGCCGTGAGCATGGCGGTGGCCAGCAGCACCAGGAAGCGATTGGCCACCGACCATCGAATCAGTTTGGCGATCATGGCTGCACCTTTTCGATGGCGGTGATCACGTAGTCCTCACCTTGCTTGGAGAAGGTGAATCGCACCTGCTGCCGAACCGAAAGACCCGCGGCGAGCTGCGGGCTGCTCAGCTTGAAGCCCATGGTCATGGCCGGCCATTGGAGGGCTGGCACGGCCTCGTGCGCCAGCGTCAGCTCGGTGGGCGACATCTCCTCGATCACGCCGCGCACCACGAAAGCGTTGGTGGCCGCGGCCGGTGGCGACGAGGTGCCGTGCCCGTTGTGCGGCGATGCAGGCGCGGACGCCGCGGCACCTGCAGGCAGCACGCCCCGCAGGCTGGCTTCCGAATCGATCAGGAACTGCGCCGAGGCCACCACCTGCTGTCCCGCCGCGAGCCCGCCGTTGACCACCAGTTGATCGCCTACCTCCGCGCCCACCTGGACCTCCACGGGATGGAACTTGCCGGGTCCATCGACCACATAGGCCAGTGCGCGCTTGCCGGTGCGGATGACCGCCTCGCTGGGAACAAGCAGCGCGGGCTGTTCGTTGCCTTTGAGCGCGATCTGGCCGGACATGCCGGCCTTCAGGCGCTGGCCGGGATTGGCCATTTCAAGCCGCACTCGCACCGTACGGGTGTCGCGGTTGGCTTCGGGCAGGATGCTCACGATGCGCGCCTGGAGCACTTCACCGGGAAACGCCGCCAGCCGGACCTGCGCCGTTTGGCCGACCTGCAATGGCCCGCTTTGTGCTTCGGGGACAGCCGCTTCGATCCACACCGTGGCCAAGCCATTCACCCGGGCCAGGCTTTCCCCGGCGGAAACCGTCATGCCCTGACGCACCATCAGTTCGGCCACCAAGCCGCCTTGAGGTGTTGTGACCGTGTACAGCCCCTTGGGCTCGCCTGTGCGCTCCACCTGGGCGATCAGGGCTTGCGGCATGCCGAGCAGCAGCAGCCGTTGGCGGGCAGCTGCGGTCAACGGTGCGTCGCCCATCGCGCGAACCGAGAGAAACTCGCGCTGTGCGGCGATCCACTCCGGCAGCAATAGGTCAGGCAGCGGTGCCCCTGCTGCGATCACGTCGCCCGCAGCCCGTGCGTAGACACGCTCGACGAAGCCAGCGGTCCGCGCCTGCACGATGCTGACGTCGCGGTCGTTGAGCAGCACGGTGCCCACGACGTTCACATCTGCGCCGATCTTGCCTTGCACGACTTCGGTTGTACGCAGGCCCAGGGCTTGCACCGCTTGCGCCGACACGCTCAGGCCCGTGCTGTCCTGAGTGTCTTCATCTGCGTACTTCGGCATCAACGCCATGTCCATGTAGGGCGATTTGCCGGGCTTGTCGAACTTCTGGGCCGGCACCATCGGGTCGTACCAATACAGCACCTTGCGCTCGGTCGGAGCACTTGCAATGGTGGCAGCGGGGGAGCCGCTGAGGTGGCCGGCGCGCCATTGGGCGACGCTCCATCCAACGGCAATACCGGCAGCAATCAGCGTCAAGCCGGCAAGGATGTTTCTCGAAGAGGTGTTCATGGCGAGGGTCTCCACTCAGTCCGCGATCAGGCTGTTCAGTCGGGCGACGAGGCTGTCGCGCTGCGCTCCGAGGTCGATCAGACGCATGCGCGTCTCCAGTACCTGGGCGCGTGCACTGAGCACAGCGCTCAGGTCCCCCTTGGCGGATCGGTAGTTGCTCAACGCAAGCGCCGCTCGGTTCCGTACCAGCTGCAAGCCTGCGGTCTGCAGGCGGTCGATCTGGCTGTTCAACGCTTGGAGTTCGGCGGCGCTGTCGTCCAGCTCCTGCAAATGACGCCGCGCCACGTCTTCGCGTTCGGCGTCCAGACGCTCCAACTCGTGCCGTTTTGCCTCGATCATGGGCACTTGGCGTCGATCCTTCTGCCATGGCAGATCGAATGTCACCTGGAATGACACCATGTCGCCCCATCGGCGATCCCGCCGGCTATAGGCAATCTCCCAGGCCCAATCGCCGCGGGTCTCTGATTGGGCTTCGCGGGACTCGGCCCGGGCCATGCTTTGCATCGCCGGATAGAGTTCAAGCTCCGCGTGATTCGCCAGTTCTGTGCGCAGTTGCGCGACGGGGTGAGTGAGCGGGCCTGGATCGCCTTGCAGTGCTTCGTCGGCCCTGGAGCCCACCCAGCGCCGCAATGCGGCCCTGGCCTTGGCCCGGTCCCGCTGTAGATCGTCACGGCGGTCCGTGAGTGTCAGCGCCTCCTGTTGCGCGACCAACAGGTCGCCAGTCTGGGCCGTGCCGCCGGCGACGCGAGCGGGGAGACTGTCTTGCAGGCGCTGGTTCTCCGCGAGCAGTTCCGTCAGCAGTATCTCCCGTTGCTCCACCGCCTGCGCGGCGATCCACGCCAGGCTGAGTTCCTGGCGGATCTGCAATCGCTGCAAAACCAGCGCCGCGCGCTCTCGATCCACACGCGCCTGCGCACTGGCGACCTGGGCGTCGCGCTTGGCCCTGTTGGGCACTTCCTGCATGAGCGCCAGGCGCTGCATCGTCATGGATTCGCGCGTCATGCTCCAGCGATCCATGCCGCTGATGGGATAGTTTTCGATGCCGAGCGAGAGCTTGGGGTCGGGCAGCGAGCCTGCTGCCTTCTGCACGGATTCGGCGACGTTGACCTGCAACTGCTGCGCGCTTATGCGCGGGCTCTGCTGCTCCGCGATAAGGCGTGCCTCAGCAAAATCGAGGGCGTAGGCCACAGGCGAAACAAGCGCACTGCCTGCCAACGCGATGCTGATAGCTTTCAGACGATGCAATCGCATCGAGGCCGGCGTTGTGCCTCGGCCGTACGCTGACGGGCGCCCCTCGGGAAGGTCTGATCAAAGCGCTCTGATGCTTGGATTTCAGCGTCAAGGCGCCAAGTCGACCTCGATATGATGGATTTTGCGCCGTTTCTGACGCTTTTCGACGGCTTTCCCCGTCCAACAGACGGATTTACCCCGTCGGCAGCAACAGACGTCGCCGCGCCATCCACAGATTCGACAGCGCGAACAGCGTCAACACCTGCGCCGTGTTCTTCGCCAACCCGCGATAGCGCACCTTGGTGTAACCGAACTGCCGCTTCACCACTCGGAACGGATGCTCCACCTTCGCCCGCAGGCTGGCCTTGAAGTGCTCCCAGCGTTCGGCGTATTTGCGATCACGCTTGTTCTTCATCGCACGAAGCTTCGACGGCTTCTCCGCGATCCAGAACGCAGCCTCCACGCCTTGCAGCTCCTCGCGCTTGTCCGCGCCCGTGTAGCCGCTGTCGCCGCAGATTGTGTCTTCCTTGCCGTGCAGCAGCTTGTGCACCTGCGTCACGTCGTTGACGTTCGCCGCCGTGCACTCCACGTGGTGCACCAGGCCCGACTCCTCGTCCACGCCAATGTGCGCCTTCATCCCGAAGTGCCACTGGTTGCCCTTCTTCGTCTGGTGCATCTCCGGATCGCGCTTGCCGTCCCTGTTCTTGGTCGAACTCGGCGCCGCGATGATCGTGGCGTCCACGATCGTGCCGGCCTTCAAGCTCTGGCCCTTGCGCGCCAGGTGCGCGTTCACGCGCTCCAGGAGCTGCGGCGCCAGATCATGCGTCTCCAGCAGCCGGCGGAAGCTGAAGATCGTGGTCTCGTCCGGAATGTTGTCCAGCCCGCTGAGGCGGGCGAAGCGGCGCATCACCGCCGTGTCGTACAGCGCCTCTTCCATGGCCGGGTCACTGAGCGCGTACCACTGCTGCAGGAAGTGGATGCGCAGCATCGTCGCCAGCGCGTACGGCTGCCGGCCACGCTGGCCCATCTTCGGGTAGTGCGGTGCGATCAGCGCCAGCAATGCGTTCCACGGCACAACCTGCTCCATCTCCGCCAGGAAGATCTCGCGTCGCGTCTTCTTCCGCTTGCCCGTGTGTTCCGCGTCCCCGAAGCTCAGCTGCATCGTCGTCATCCGTCGAACCTTGCGCTATTGTCGCCGAGGAATTGTTCAGAGCATCCCTCGGGGGCGCCAAAAAAGGGAGTAAACATGGTTGTCCTCGGAATTGGTGTTCACGAAATCACGTGGTCTGCCGCATCGGTGCGCGGCGAGCACGGACACATAAATCAATTCCGCAGGACTTGGAACGTGAGGTAGATCGGCGGAAAGCCCGCGCGGGGATTGGGAGGAATGTAGGTAACGTGCCGCCTGAGGGCTACCCGGTCGAGAACCAACCCGGGCAGCGAGTTGGCGAGCCACATCACGTGCGCCGCGAGAAACTGAATGTCCAGCCCCTGCCATGAAAGCGCCGACTCCCGATCGCCACTGCAATGAGCGTGGCACAACTGTGGCGCTTCGCTGTCCATGGAATCAGGCATGCCGGTGCAATCCGACATTGGCAACTTGTCAGCCTGCTGCATCGAGATCGTGGCACGCATTTGCGTGGTTTCCACAGATGCCCTCGGGTCTGGCTTGGGACAGACGTACATCGCCATCGCAACCTGCGAGAAAAGCAAGGTTACGACTAGGCCGCTGGTAATCCAGCGGCTCCATCTTGCGAGAAGGCGCCTTAAGCCGATCATGTGGACATACTATTGGAAGTTGTGGGGAGTTGAATTGATCAAGGTCAGTTTCCAGGATGAATTGATGCGTCTGGACGGCGCCTTGGCCCGAACCGGCATCCACTGCAAATCCACCGGCAAGGGCGGGCACCGCACGTGGCTGTCATGCTTTACGCGCCTCGGCAACTCGCAAGGCTCTAAGCTCAAATCGATCAGCTACAAGATTCGTCTGTCCCGAGAGTCGCTGCAGGTGCGTAATGACCTCGTAGGGGCCATCGGCTATTGGACGCGTGCAGATTCCGCACTGGCTAGCGGTTTCGATGCGTGATCGCGAAGAAATCCCTACGCCATATCCAGCTGCGACCCAGAGCAACAACATCTCAAAAGAACTGACATGCTGGACATTCGGCCTTTCCGTTGATGACATGGAGGACAGGTACTGGTCCAGCGAAGGAGAATATTCGGCCTTCCATCGAAACACGGAGTGCTCCTTAAGTTCGTCTATTCTGATTGACTGCTGCCGGAGCAGTGGGTATCCCAGCGGCGTGGCAAGAGCTGTCGCCTCAAACCAAAGAGAAAGACTCTTCAGCGAAGAATCGCTCACCTGCTTCAGAGAAAGGCCGACGTCGAAGCGCCGTTTGTAGAGGCCTGTAATGAGATCGCTCGTCGTAACCTCATTAAATTCCATAAAAACTTCGGGCTCCTCCGCGCGCTGCAGGGCAAGCAATGCAGCTAGGTTCGAAGAGGCCACACCAGGCGCTATGGCGAGCCTGAGCTGTGGGCGTGGGCTGGTGGCGTCGTGCATGAGAGGCCCCAAGAAGCGATAAGACAAGGATGGAAAGTCTTCATGATAGCTAGTTTGAGTTAAACTTAACGTGGTTAAATTGTCGGGACTGTTCGACGCTTCCAAGGATGGAGAAGCGAACTGTCCGACGAGGCCGTCCCCCAGGCACTACCACTTTCGACGCCGAGCCAGCGTTGGCATTCGGAGCGGCCGTTCGTGTCGCCCGCCTGACGCAAGGTATTGCTCAGGAAGAACTGGCTGCGAAAGCAGGGATCGAGCGATCGCACATGGGCAAAATAGAGCGTGGGGAGCACATGCCCACTCTCGCTCTGATCTTAAGAATCGCCGCCGGACTCAAGCTTAGTGCTGCGGAACTCGTCAGCGCAGCCGAACGCAATCTTCGTGCTGCGGCGCACGATTCAGATGGGCATTGACGCTTTAGTCATCCGGAGGTCCTCGCAGACGTTCCATGAAGCGATCCAGCGAAACCGATGAGTTGCTGCTTTCTGGCCGAAGCAGATAGGTTGTGATTACCGCCGTGTCCTGCGCCAGAGGGCGAATCACCACGTCCGGCCTCTGGCTGATGGGAATCTTGGTCGCTGTCATGAAACCAATCCCATAGCCTGCGCCGACCAGCGTTAGCATCATGTCCAGCGACGACACTTCTTCGACAACGTTGAGCCTGTGTTCCAGAACCTGTAGCAGCCGATTTAGTTCTCGGCAGTAGCCTTCGCAGGCCAGTTTGTCGCACAGAACCAGTGGGTGACCCTGAAGTTCGTTGAGCGGAACTTGCTTGTGCGCAAGAAGCGAGTGCCGCGCTGGCACGGCGATCACAATCGGGTCTCGCCAGATCGGTTCAGCCACGATGCCTTCGCCAACATCCGCCGCGTGTGCAAATCCGATCGTGAAGTCGCCAGACCGTAGGCCCCGTATCTGCTCGGTCAGCGGTACCTCGGAGAGACGTATCTCGACCTCGGGCTCTTCCGCGCGGCAACGAGCTAGGAACGCCGATAGTCGTGGGTCCATCGCACCATCGGAAATTGCAATGCGCAGGCTGCCCCTCAGGCCCGCGGCAATGGCTCTGGCATTCTCACGCGCTTGCTCCAGGACAGTGAAGAGTCGGCGGGTGTCCTGCAAGAATGCCGCCCCCGCCACGGTCAGCCGTGTACCCCTGCGGTCGCGGTCAAACAGCGTGACCCCAAGCTCATCTTCCAATTCCTTGATCGCGCGAGACAAGGGGGGTTGCTCTATATGCAGCCTCTCGGCCGCCCGCGTGAAATGCAACTCCTCTGCCAAGACGACAAAGCATCGTAGATGACGCAACTCCATAAATCGGGCTCCTCGCAGGTTCTCATTCGCGCAAGATGTCCCGTGGACGAATCACGGTGGATGTGGAGGCTGGATCCATTCCAGGGAAGTTGATGCGCTTGACATCGCAAAAACTGGCATCTTGAGCGCTCGTGGTTGCTCGTGACGCGTCCCAATCGCGCGCGCCCAATCGGGGCGCGCGTCTCTGTCACACTGTGCAGAAGCTTTGAAAAGCACCGCACACCCGCGGCGTCATCCGCCGTGCTCTTTTTGTAGCAGCGAGCCGAGGCGAGCGACTTCATTGCTGGTGATCGCGATGTTGCGCCCATCCTTCGTCGACACCGAAGCCCCGACATTGAGATAGACGGCGCGCCCGAAGCGGCTTTCCTGTGCCATCTTTCCGTCCTTGAAGATGTACAGCGTTCCCCCGTCAGCCAAGGGAACCATCTCCTTGGCTGCTTGGGCTGCTGCATGACCGGCGAAGGCTGGCACGGAGAGAGCGCTCAACAGGGCGGCAATGACAATTTGCGATTTCATGATCGACTCCTTTGTAAAAACGACGACAACTTGCGCCGCGTCGTTAAATGTAGAAGCAGGCGGTCTACAGAGGGCTTACCCGTGCATTACATTCAATTCATGCGCTGTCATCTGCCGCCCATGAAGGATTAGGTTCCAGTGGGAGACAAGATGCCAAGCCATGCAACGCTCGCCAGAACCAAAACGGCCAAGGTTGCCTCCGTGAACAGACTCTGCCTAAGCTTGATGACTGCCTGTGCGCGATTGCCTGCCTTCAAAGCTGCCTCCAGGCTCGGGCTCAACCGATACCGATTGGCAGCAGCCAACGCCAGCATGCCTGCGAAAAGCAGGAGCTTTACCATCAGCAGCCGGCCATACAGCGTCGAGATGAGCGGATCAAACGATGGTCCGGCGATCAACAGGTAATTGAGAGTTCCACTCACGACGAGTGCAGCCACGATCGCTGTACCTATGCGAGCAAAGCCATTCGACGTCCGACTGAGGACCGCTACCGGGTCTTGCGCGACATCCCGCTTGTGGGATGCCAGCATCAAGAACGCCAACAATGCGCCCACCCAAGCGCCCGCTGCCCAGAGGTGGGTGATATCCGACGCAAGATGGATGTAGCCGCGAACGCCGTCGTCCATGGCGCCGTGGCCTGCCCACGCAAGGGTCGCCAGCGCCACGCCGGTGGAGAGCGCCATCACTGCAAATCGCAAGGTAGCGTTCAATTTCAACATTGCGACGAGCACACACACCAACAGCGCGAGGATGCGAATGCACCAGGCGATGCCCATGTGCGTGCCCGTAATGAGCATGTCGAAAACGTGCGTTGACAGCTCCGCGTAGCTTTGGGCGCCGGACATGGCCTTGGCCATGACCGTCATGCCCCACATCGACAGGGCAATGCCGATGGCAGCGGATGCGCCAATGAGGACGCGATAGCGGCGCGAGATCGTCGAGGATCGCTCGTCGTTGCCCAAAGCATAGAGTCCGAACATGGCGACGCCAAACGCCGCCGCCAGGTCCAGATAAAGCGCCAGGCGCAGGACGATGGTCAACCAATCCCCGGCCATGGGCTTACTTCACCTTGAAGGTGACGTTACCCGTGATCGGATGCGTGTCCGAGGAGACGGCACGCCATTCGACGCGATAGTCGCCGGGCTGGAGCGCCTGTGCTGGCGTGATGACCATGGTCTTGCCGTCGCCGGCACCCGCGACGCTGGCGTTGATCTTCATCGGGCCATGGCTCGCCATTCCCGGCATGCCAGTCATGACAAGGCTCGCGGCGGAGAACTGCGGCACCAGCGTTTCGGAGAACTTCAGCTCGATGGTGGCTGGCGCGGAAACCTGCGACTTGTCGGCTGGCGTTGAAGACACCAGCGAAGGATGCGCGAATGCGGCGGTGGCGAACAGACCAGCAGCGATCGGCGCGACGAGCTTGGCGATGAAATGTGAACGGGTCATAGAGATTTCTACCTTGATGTGTGAGGAGTGGTTTAAGAACGAAGTGCCGAGATAAGGCTTGCACCTTCGCAACGGCGTGGAACGAAAGAAACGGTTCGCTGGGCGATAGCAGGCTCCTGTAGGTTCAGAAAGAAAATCCGGTCACAGTCGGCTCGCTCTCAGGCGCAAGGCGTTGCCAACGACCGACGCCGAACTCAGGCTCATCGCCAATGCTGCGATCAGCGGCGACAGCAGCCAGCCCGTGAGGGGATAGAGAACCCCGGCGGCGATGGGGATGCCCAGCGCGTTGTAGAGGAAGGCGAACATGAGGTTCTGCTTCATGTTGCGCACGGTACTCACCGAGAGCGTGCGAGCGACAGCGATGCCACGCAGGTCGCCCTTGACCAGCGTGACCTGGGCGCTGTTCATCGCCACGTCGGTCCCCGTTCCCATGGCGATGCCCACGTCTGCCTTCGCCAAGGCCGGCGCGTCGTTGATGCCGTCTCCGGCCATGGCGACGATGCGTCCTTCTTTCTGCAGCCGCTCGATCAACATGAGCTTGTCCGCCGGCTTGACCTCACCATGCACCTCGTCGATGCCTAGGCGTGCACCGACGGCTTTGGCGGTGGTCTGCCCGTCCCCGGTGGCCATGATGACCCGCAGGCCCGCAGCCTTCAACGCGGCCAGGGCCTCGGGGGTGCTGCCCTTGACCGGATCGGATACGGCGAGCAAGCCCGCGAGCTGCCCGTCCACAGCCAAGTACATGACGCTTGCCCCTTCGCCGCGCAGAGCTTCGGCCTGGGGTACGAGCGGTTCCACCGATACGCCAGACTGTTCCATCAGCACTGTGTTGCCCAACGCGAGTTGCCGGTGCTCAACCTTTCCGCGCACGCCGATGCCGGTTCCCGATTCAAAGCTCTGAGGCTTCACGAGTTGGAGGCCCTGGGCACGCGCGGCCTGCACGATGGCGTCGGCCAGGGGGTGTTCACTGCCCTGGTCCAGGCTGGCCGCAAGACGCAGCACCTCATCGTTCGTAAAGCCGGGTGCTGCGACGACCTGATCGAAAGCAGGTCGGCCTTCGGTCAGGGTTCCTGTCTTGTCGATGACGAGGGTATCGACCTTGCGAAGATTCTCGATCGCCGCGGCATCGCGGAATAGCACGCCCTGCGTGGCGCCACGGCCCGTTGCGACCATGATCGACATCGGCGTGGCCAGACCCAGCGCGCACGGGCAGGCGATGATCAGAACGGCCACCGCATTGATGAGTCCATAGACCCAGGTGGGCTGCGGCCCGAAGAATCCCCATACAAAGAGCGTCGTGACCGCAATGGCAACGACGGCCATCACGAAGTAGCCGGCAACGACATCGGCCATGCGTTGCATCGGCGCCTTGGAACGCTGCGCCTGGGCGACCATCTGGACGATCTGCGACAGAACGGTGTCCGAGCCGATCCGCTCCGAACGCATGACCAGCGCGCCGCTGGTGTTGAGTGTGGCCCCGATGACCTTGTCGCCCGCGCGCTTGCTTACGGGCAGCGGTTCGCCGGTCAGCATGGATTCGTCAATCGAGCTGCTGCCCTCGTGCACGATGCCATCCACCGGCACCTTCTCGCCGGGTCGGATGCGCAGCAGATCGCCGACGTGCACATGGCTGAGCGGCACGTCTTCCTCGCTGCCGTCCGCATTGATGCGCCGCGCGGTCTTGGGCGCCAGCCCCAGCAGCGACTTGATGGCCGCCGAAGTCTGGGAGCGCGCCTTGAGTTCCAGCACCTGGCCGAGCAGTGTCAGCGAGATGATGACGGCGGCGGCCTCGAAATACACGCCGACCCGTCCCATGGACATGAAGGAAGCTGGAAACACTTCCGGCGCAACGGTTGCCACGACGCTGTAGATGAATGCCGCACCCGTTCCCAGGCCGATCAGTGTCCACATGTTCGGGCTGCGGTTGACCACGGACAGCCAGCCGCGGGAGAAGAAGGGCCAGCCGGCCCACAGCACGATCGGCAACGACAGCACCAACTCGACCCAGCTCTGTGTAGCCATGTCCATCAGGTGTAGCCGCTCGCCCAGCATCGCCAGCGCCAGGACCACGAGCGTCAACGGCAAGGTCCACCAGAAGCGACGCGAGAAGTCACGCAACTCCGGGTTGTCGTCGTCGAGGTCGGGCAGCAGAGGCTCCAGCGTCATCCCGCACTTGGGGCAGATTCCCGGATGATCCTGGCGGATCTCCGGGTGCATCGGGCAGGTGTAGATTGTTCCGGGTGCGGTTGGCGATGCCGCCGGGGCCGGTGAAATCGCGGTGCTGGCATGGTGATGCGGTGCATGGCCGCTGCCTGTGCCTATGCCCGCGCCACCGCTGGCATATCGCGCCGGATCGGCGTCGAATTTGGCCTTGCATCCGGTGCTGCAAAACAGGTACGTGTTCCCCAAGTGCGTGGAGCGGTGCTCCGACGCCGCCGTGACCGCCATCCCACACACCGGATCTCGTGTCGAGGCATCGGGCTGCGAGTGGCTTGAGGGCCCGCCCGCATCGTCACTTCCAGCATGGCTGGCGTGATGGTGGTGGGTATGCGTGCCGGACGTTGTGGCACCCGCCGCCATGCCTGCGTGCTCATGTCCTGAAGACTTGCTGGGTGAATTCATAGTGACAAGTGCCCTCCGCCGTTAACCGTTGGTGTCTGGTGATCGCAGCAGGCCGCACGCGCGCAAGGAGACAAGCGCGGCGTCGCGTGCTCGCACGGTGCGAGTGCCTCGACTCATTGCTTCTGCTCCTTGGAGGCTGCGGCACCTTCCTCACCCTGACGCGCGGCATGATCGTGTCCGCCGTGGCCGTGGCCACGGTGCATGAACAGGTGCATCAGCGGACAAGCCGCCAGCAGCAGGAAGGGGAGATAGCCGGCAACATGTGCCGTGTGCTCCTTGAGCAGGAAATACGCGGCGACAGCGGCGATGATGAGGAACGCCACGCCGTAGCGCGATCGCCAGAACCGGGGACGATCGCTGGGGGTATGTGTGTGCTGATGCTGCATGGCATATCTCCACGGAGAAGGGTTGATGGATGGTCAGCGATGCGACTGATAGACCGTGCTGCTACCGTTTTTCCCGATCAGCAGCACGTCGTAGGCGTCCTTGCGTCCACCATAGGCCGGACCATCCATGCCGGGCGAACCGACCGGCATGCCGGGCGCCGCAAGGCCGATGGCCTGCGGGGCTTCGCGCAGCAAGCGTTGAATGTCCGAGGCAGGCACATGACCCTCGATGGCATAGCTGCCGATCTGCGCCGTGTGGCACGAACCGTACTTCTGCGGGATGCCCAGCCGCGTGCGCGCTGCCGTGTTCCCGGTGTCGAGAACCTGCACATCGAAGCCTGCGCCTTGCAGGTGTGAGACCCAGTCCTTGCAGCATCCGCAGCTCGGGTCCTTCCAGACCTTGGCAATCGGTCGGCTCTGCGCCAGGCTCGGTCCTGCGAGTGCCATCACCAACAAGCCAGCGATCAATGCCTGGCGTCTCGGCACTTTGCCCTGGCTTCTGTCGTAGTGCATGTTCATAGATTGCCTCTCATCAGATGATCAAACCCGCTAGGTTCTAGAACCAGAATCGCACGCCAGCCACCCAGCGCGTCTGCTGCGCGCGGCCGCCTTCGGCACGCACATAGTCCGCGGTGCGTCCGAAGCTGCCCGCCCGTTCCACGCCGATATAGGGGGCGAACTGGCGACTGAATTCATAGCGCAGGCGCAAGCCAGCAGACGCTTCGGCCAAGCCCTTGCCGATACCGCGTTCCGGGTCGTCCTTGCCATAGAACTGCAACTCGGCGCGAGGCTCCAGAATCAGTCGCTGGGTCAGCAGCAGCTCGTAGCTGCCTTCGACACGCAGCGCCGTACGTCCGCCACTTCCCACGTAGCCCGTCGCCTCCAGCTCGAACCAGTAGGGGGCGAGGCCCTGGATGCCGAAAGCCAACCATTGACGGCTCGGGCCTTCGCCGTTATCCACCCGAATGCCGAGCTGGGTGTCCCAGTACGGTGCGACGGCGTGCCCCCAGAGAAGCTCGGTACGCGATTCTTCGAGCTTTCCTTTGGCGATATCGCCTTCGGCCTTCACGACGGCCTTGTTGTAGGTCGTCCCATACCACGCCTGGAGGTCGTAGGCCGTGGAATCGTCCCCTTTGCGCGTGAAGCGGCGTTCCAGGGTTTCGCCGCGCAACGAGAAGAACCTGTGTTCGTCGGCCAGCATCAGCCGCGGCACACCGGGTACGGCGTAGTCGCCCGATCCCAATGTCAGGCCATTGGAGTAGCCATGCGGATCGCGGGCGTCAGGAGGCGCCGACCCGCCCTGCATCTGCATGTTGCCGTGATCCATGGCCGGGGCCGCGGTCGAGCCGCTCGCCGACGCCGCGTGACCCGCGTGCGGGTCGGCGGCAGGAGCCACGGTCTGAGTGGATGGCGCGGCCGTTTGAGAGTCGGCCTGGCCGTGCGCAGCATGGTCGTTCTGTGCTTGTGCCTGTGCGGCGACGCTTACCAGGGCCAGTAGCGTCGTGGCCAGTGCGCGAGTGGGGAGTGCTTTGGACATTCTTGGTCTTCCTTGTGCGCTGGGTTCAAGACACCACGACTTCGCGGAACATGCCGGCATCCATGTGGAACATCAGGTGGCAGTGCCACGCCCAGCGGCCGAGCGCGTCGGCTGTCACCAGGAAGCTGATGCGTTGTGCCGGCTGCACCGGCAGGGTGTGGCGGCGCGCAAGGAAGCGACCGTCGGGGCTTTCCAGCTCGCTCCACATGCCGTGCAGGTGCATGGGATGGGTCATCATGGTGTCGTTGTGCAGAATGACCCGCAGCCGCTCGCCGTGTTTGAAGTGCACCGGCGTGGACTTTCCGAACTCCAGCCCGTCCAGGGACCATGCGTAGCGTTCCATGTTGCCCGTGAGGTGCAATTCGACCTCCCGGCCAGGGCCTCTCTTGTCCAGCGGCCCCGACGGGGTATGCAGATCCGCGAGGGTCAACACGCGCCGACCGTTGTTGCGCAGTCCAATGCCGGGGTCATCGAGGTTGGTGCGCGCCATGTCAACGCGCATGTCCGTGCTGGCACCATACTCGGTGCGAGCGTGGCGGGCAGTAGTGCTGGGCACGGCCAGTCCCCCCGCAGCCGCGGCGTGTTGGCTGTGATCCATCGCCATGCCACCGTGGTTCATGCCAGCCATCGCCCCATGATCCATCCCGGACATCGAACCCGAGCCCATCCCGGTCATCCCGGTCATCCCGGTCATGCCCGTCATGCCCGTCATGCCCGTCATCCCGGTCATCTCCATGGCCTGGCCGGACCCGCCATGGTCCATGCCCCCCATCATGCCGCCCATCATGTCGTTCATGGTCAGCCATTCGACCGGATCGAGGGCAGGCACGGGAGCTTGAAGACCTTCACGCACGGCCAGCGTGGCACGCGCGTAGCCTGTCCGGTCCATCGCCTGGGCGAAGATCGTGTAAGCGTCATCCCGTGGCTGGACGATCACATCGACGGTTTCGCCCGGACCGAATCGGAACTCATCGACCGTCACCGGCTCCACGTCAACACCATCGACGTGCACCACCGTGAGTTTCAGTCCGGGAATGCGTACGTCGTAGAAGGTGTTGCCCGCACCGTTGACCATGCGCAGCCGCACGCGCTCCCCCGGTCGGAACAACGCCGTCCAATTGCCGGCGGGGGTGACGCCGTTGGCCAGATAGGTCAGCGTGGCGGCGGACAGATCGGCGAGATCCGTCGGATTCATCCGCATCTCGTTCCACATCTTGCGCTTGTCGATCGCAGCGGCCATGCCGTCGCGCGAGGCGTCCCGGAAGAAGTCGAAGACGGTAGGTTGGTTGTAGTTGTAGTAGTCGCTTTGGGACTTGAGCTTGGTGAACACCCGCATCGGGTCTTCGTCGGTCCAATCCGAGAACAGCAGCACGTGGTCACGGTCGGCGCGGATGGTCTCGGCGCCAGCGGGGTCGATGATGATCGCCCCGTACATGCCCGTGAGTTCCTGGAAGCCGGAGTGCGAGTGGTACCAGTAGGAGCCGCTTTGCTGAACCTTGAAGCGGTACGTGAAGGTCTCGCCGGGAGCGATGCCTTTGAAGCTAATGCCCGGCACGCCATCCATCTGATACGGCAGGATGATCCCGTGCCAGTGGATGGATGTGGCTTCACGCAGCTTGTTGGTCACACGGATTGTGACGGTGTCACCCTCGCGCCAACGCAATGTCGGTGCCGGCAGCGAGCCGTTGATGGTCGTAGCCACGCCTGGCTTGCCCGTGAAGTTCACGGGCGATTCGGCGATCACCAAGTCGAACTCGGTGCCTTTTAGCACAGGGGCGGCACCGCGCGTCGCGGAGCCTTGCTGGGCAAATGCCTTGAACGCCGGCGTGGACAGCCCAGCGAGAACGCCGCCGGCGGCTAACCCTTGGACGAAACGCCGACGAGAAAGGCCCTGTGGGGGCACGATAAAAAAGGGTGAACGAGGCGGCATGGCCTGAAATCCTCCATAGATGACTCGGAAGTCGTTCTAAACGCCACCCCATCCTGAGCGGCACAGTTCGACGCAATGCAGGTCATGCTATGGGTTGGGCACTTTCCACCGAATGACCCTTGAATTACATTCATGTAATGTTCGTGTCATGTTCGTGGAAGCTGGCAACCAGTAAATTGCTGATTGAAGTGGATGAATGCGTACATCGTGAGCGGCTATTTTTCTGCGCCGCAGCGATTTCATGGGACATGCGATGAAACTGCTGGTCGTTGAAGACGAGAACAAGACGGCGGATTACGTCCGCCAAGGTCTCATGGAGGCGGGATTCGTAGTGGATCTGGCGCGCAACGGATTGGACGGACACCACCTGGCCATGGGCGAGACATACGATCTGGTGGTCTTGGATGTCATGCTGCCGGATGTCGATGGCTGGCGCATCGTGCGTGCCCTTCGAGATGCCGGTAAACAGGTCCCTGTACTCTTTCTGACGGCGCGTGGCGGTGTGGACGACCGTGTCAAGGGATTGGAACTGGGAGCGGACGACTACCTCGTCAAGCCATTCGCCTTCTCTGAGTTGCTGGCGCGGGTGCGGACGCTGCTGCGACGCGGAAGCGCTCCGAGCCAGCCTGATCGCATCCAGGTTGCCGATTTGGTACTGGACTTGGCGCGCCGACGTGCAACGCGCGCTGGCCAACGCATCAATCTCACCAGCAAGGAGTTCGCGTTGCTTGAGCTCCTGGCCCGTCGCCAGGGGGAAGTCCTTCCACGTTCTCTGATCGCGTCGCAGGTATGGGACATGAATTTCGACAGCGACAGCAACGTCATCGATGTAGCCATCCGCCGCCTACGCGCGAAGATAGACGATGCGTTCAATCCGAAGCTCATCCACACCGTGCGTGGAATGGGATACACGCTCGATGCGCCCGATGATGCCCCTGCGCCATAAGCCGCGGCAAAGCCGTCCAGCGTCGCTTGCATTGAGGGTCACGGCCCTGGTTGGTATCGCCACGACCTTGGTGTTTCTTGTGTTCAACTGGGTCATTCTCCGGTCGTTGGAGCACCACTTTGCTCAACAGGATGCCCACGAACTGGAGGCAGTGACAGCCGCTTTGGCTCAGCCCTTGCACCAGCTTGCAAGTGACATCGCAAGCGACGAACTGAAGCAACACTTGGCCAACGCAGTCGCAGGACATCATGGGATGACGTACGGCGTCTACGATGGGTCTGGCAATAGCATCTATGCCACGCCCGGTCCTGACCTGTCGAAACTTGACAGTAACAAAAAGTTGGTGAACCGCATCACCGCTGACGATTTGATCGTGTGGCACGAGGATCAGAGGTCATATCGAGGTGTGGTGGTACAACTGCCTGCTGACGATTCAGCGGCGTCCGGCTACCGCATCGTCGCCGCCATGGACATCGGCTTTCATCTCGACTTCCTGGCGGAGTTCAAGCGCATGCTTTGGTGGGCAACCGGCTTGGTCATGTGTCTGGCGCTCGGTGTGGCTTGGCTGGCGGTGCAGTGGGGCCATCTGCCGATTCGCAAGGTCAATGAAGAGATTCGGGCGATTCGCTCTTCAAAGCTGGATGTGAGGTTGGATCCTCGGGATGTGCCGATCGAACTGGCGGAACTGGTATTTGCCTTCAACGATATGTTGGCGAGAATCGAGGAAGGCTTCACCCGGCTATCACACTTTTCCGCAGACATAGCGCACGAGTTGCGCACGCCCGTCACCAACCTGGTCACGCAGACTCACGTAGCGCTTGGCCAGCCGCGCAGCAACGAGGAATACAGAGAAATCCTCTATTCAAATTTGGAAGAGTTTGATCGGATGGGACGCATGATTGGAGACATGCTGTTTCTTGCCCAAACGGAAAATGATCCCCGCAACTTGCGCTTGTCTACAATTGATCTGTCCGAATTGGTGCGGAGTCTGTTCGACTATTTCGAGGCGCTGGCAGAAGATAGCGGCATTACGCTTGGCGTTAAAGGGGCGATCGGCAGCATAGCGGCGGATCGGGAAATGCTCACCCGGGCGCTGAACAATCTTCTCTCGAACGCAATTCGACACACTCCTCGCGGGAAGAGCATCACGGTCTTGCTCTCGCAGGATGAGCAGTGGACAACGATCAGTGTGGTCAATCCCGGTGAGAAAATTCCTGAGCCCGATCTACCAAAGCTCTTCAATCGATTCTACCGAGTTGATCCGGCACGGCAACGAAATACGGCGGGCGCCGGTCTTGGCCTTGCCATCGTGAAATCGATTGCGGAGGCGCATGGTGGTTCTGTTGCCGTGACCTCCAGCGAGCTTGTCACAAGATTTGACTTGGCACTGCCCCATCTGCGGCAGTAGTCCGGGTGAGCTTCGGTGCCGGATAGCCGCATTCGGAGATGCAATGGCGCAGATCCTTGACCCTGAGGCATCGCTCGTCGAGATGAATCGTTGCGCTTCCCGCAACATAGTTGGCATCCGCATTATGGACGCCGTGAAGATACAGCAGCTTGCGGCGCACTCCCTCACCGCTCAGGCTCGATACAAGCCCTCCGACTTCAACGTTGATCGACTTCATGAATGCTCTTTCCTGTTAGCTGTATTTGTGGTGTCAAGGAGCGAATCGGCCCGAGTCCAGACAGTCCTGCGAGAACTCGAAGACAATCTCCCGGTCGGGAGCGATGACCTTATGCTTCTTGCCGGCGTAGTGCAGCCCAGAGACGGGAGAGGCGCTGCCTTGTTCCATCATCGCTGCGCTCATCGGGCCTTTGGCTCTGTCTGAATAAAGGTGCGCTTTGGCGGCAATAGACTGCCCCGGCGAAATTGAGGAGGTCATGTTGACGCCCCTTGCTTTCCTGAAGTCTGTTCGCAGTGTCTGGTCTCACCCAACAGGGATAGATAGGGATTGCTCGGAGGCGTTTCCGAGAAAAGCAGGCTCGGATCTTCCAGAAGGTATCCATGCAGACGGCGGGATTTTCTAGGCCCGGTTACTTCACAGGTCCAGATGTTCAGGCCGTTCGGTTGCTTGCGATGCAGCTGCAGCCTCTCGAAGCGCTTTTGTATCCACTGCCAGTCTTGCTGGCTCTCCTGCTTGGCCAGCGCGCTGACTTGCGGATGCTCCTGCGCATAGCGCTGGAATACGCCGGGGCTGACCAGGTAGGCGGTGCCGCTCGCGGTATGCACGAGCGCTTTCGCGTCGTTGATGATGAGCCGGCGGGAAGCGATGCCTTGTTTCAGCCACGCCATGAAGTGCTCTCCGGATGGCGCTGTCGTGGGCTTGGGCGCTGGGGACGAACGCTGAGGTGCGGTCAAGGTCGTCGCTTCAGTACGCGCGGCAGACACCGGCTCCGAAGGTGCTTCAGCGTCCTGCCGGGTTGCGGGTGAATTCACCATGCCCACCATCGAAAGCATGTCTTCCATGGCGTCGGGCAGCGGTTCACCTTTCGCTGGACGAGAGGGGTTACCTCCCTCCCATGGCGGAACCTCTTGGCCCTCCGAGGCTGACTGCGCTCCGGCCGGCGGAGTAGTGGCTGACACATCGGGCCCTTTGTCCGTGGCCGCCGCGTCGATCGCCACTGTGCCGGCGAACAGCGCCGGCCTCTCGCTTGGCTCCCAGATCAGCGCGGGCCCGAGGCGCAACAGCGTGAACGAGTGACACCAGCCGGTGGAACTGGTCACGGTCGCGCGCCAGATCGCCTTGCCGTCGGGCGTCGGCTGCAACATGCCGTGATCCTGGAGGACGTTGAACACCGCGGTGTTGTTCGCAGGAATGCCGTCAACGCCTTGGGACAGCAGGTGCGCACGCAGTTTGTCCGATACCGTCTTGCTCACCAGCCACAGCGCGTCCTCGGTGAGCCAGCCATCGGAGGCTTCCGGCTGGTTCAGCTTCAACTGTTCCTTGAGCAGGTAGCGCAGCCCGTCGAGCAGCTTGCGTTGCAGCGCGTGCTTGGGAGCGGCCATGGCGCGCGCCGGATCGCCGCCCAGTTCCTGGGCCACGGAAGCGCGGTCGGCCTGCACGACCAGTTCGCCCAGCACACCGGCGTGCTCGTACTGGCCGGCCAGGACGTAGAGCAGCGGTCCCCACAGGTCGGGATAGCCACTGAGCCAGTCCAGGAGTTGGGTGTCCAACAGTTGGCGGTAGAGCAAGCCCGTCGCCGCGCTGTGCAGGTGGTATTCGCGATCGTCGCGGTAGCGGAAGCGGTACGGCTGGTGCAGCGGACCGTACCACGGGTGCCACAGCGAGCCATCGGCCAGTTCGACGTGCAGATCGACGGCGATCTTGCCGATGTCGTGCAACAACGCGGCATAGGCGACTGCAGCAGTCCAGGCCTCAGCCTGCGCAGCCTGGTCCTCGGGGCTTGCGCCGATGGGAAGCAGATGGGACTGCCGCAGCTTCAGACTGTAGGCGACGATTTCCAGGCCATGGTCCAGCATGCCGCCGGGGTAAGCGTGATGATGCGCCTCGGAAGCCGGGAAAGCCTGGACCAGCTCGGCGTAGCGTTCCAGTGGCGCCCGGTACAAGGTGGCGAACTGCTTACGTGAGAGCGACGTGCGCTGCCAGATGTGCTCCAGCAGCTTCTGCCGGCGCGGGGTGGCCAGCAGCGATGCGGCCGACTCGGGCCGCATCAACCCTTTCGGGAGGTCGGTGACCGATGGTGGCGTCGGAGCAGCAGCAACCGCGGGCCGTTTTCGCTGGAACAGAGAGAGCATGCGGGTGTCCTGTCGCGGGCCGAGCGGGGAGGCCTTTTTGCCTTTTCGGGATAGAGCCTTTCCCCTTGCACCCCATTCCCTTGCCATTTCGACCCTTTACAGCCTTTGGGTATAGGGCGACGGGTGCTGACCGTCCACCGCCAATGCGGGTTGCAGCAGGGCCGGATTGATGCAGGAAGGCTGGCTGTTCACGCCCTACGATGGGCCGATTCTTGGACTCGGAGAACGCCGTGAGGCTTCACGTTGACAAAGTAAGGAAATTTCCTTACCATGCGGGTATCGCAATCAGGAGAGCCGCCATGCCTGCCATCCACGAAGTTGCCACGCTGACCTCCAAAGGCCAGATCACGCTGCCCAAGCCCATCCGGCAGGCGCTCGGCGTCGATGCCGGTGGCAAGCTCGCGTTCGATCTGCGGGGCAGCGAAGTCGTCGTCACCCGCGTCGATGCCGAGCATGAGGACCCCGCCATCGGCGCATTCCTGAGCCTGCTGGCCCGCGACATCGAAGCTGGCCGGAACGTCCAGGGCCTGCCCGAGGATCTGGCCCGCGCCATGCTGGAGCATGCTGGCCACGGTCTGGACCTGGACGAGGAGATCGACGGGAAAGTGGAACTCTGATGCAACGGCATGGCTGGACGCTGCTCTTCCACGACTGCGTGATCGAGCAGTTGCAGAAACTGCATGCGACCGCGAGGCGCGCGCAGGAGAACGACCCGACGGGCTTCGAGTCCAATGCCAACGTCAAGCTCTTCCGGGCCTTGAGCCAGTTGATCTTGGATGTGGTGCCAGGCGATCCGGCACGCGACGAGTACCGCCAGGGCAACACCTTGGGACCTGCCCACCGCCACTGGCGAAGGGCCAAGATCGGACGGCGGTTCCGGCTGTTCTTCCGGTATGACTCGAAGGCGAAGGTCATCGTGTACGCCTGGGTCAACGATGAACAGACCCTGCGGTCTTCGGGTAGCAAATCGGACCCGTATGTCGTGTTCGAGAAGATGCTCGGGCGCGGGAACCCACCAGACGACTGGCATGCGCTGATACAGGCAAGCAAGCAGGATTGGAGCAAACTGGAATAGGCATCGCTCAATAGCAGGAGACGACCATGAACACCACGACACGCATCCGTACCGCAGAACGACTCGGCCGCACCTTGGGTCGCGGATGGCGTGCCTACGTGCGCGGCGAACGCCGGGCATCGAGCTGGTTGGTGTCAAAGGGGGGGGCGGCGGCCGGTGCCACCGCGCTCGTGTGGGTGGTCAAGCTGGTTGCGCTCGGGGTGCTGCTGTACACCACCTTCTGGCTGGCGGTGTTGCTACTGCTGGGCGTTGCGGCGGTATGGATGGCTGGCAATTCGGCTAGAGATGAAGACCGCTGGACGCAACAGGATGAATTGCGCAATGGCGAGGCGGGCTTTGGCCTGTATTCTTCCAATGGCCAGCGGCTCGACCCTCACGACCCGAACGATCCGTTCGATGACTGAGGTTTGGCCTGTTTGTCACAGAACCTTGCCGGCTACCTTGTTTACACCTGACCCGGCGCTATCACGCGCTTCCTTGGAGCCGACAGCAAGGTTCTGAGCAATCACCCCAGCCTTAACTCCGACCCACCCCAAAGCAGCGACCCAAAACGTCGGCAGGACCAGAAACATCGTGCCTGTGACGAACATCAGGAGCATGTCGCCGAAGGCGTTGTTCAGCCCCACCAGCGGGTCGAAGTTGGTGTGCGGCCGGTTCCAGCCGAACCCCCAGCCATAAAGTGCGTCCAGGATCGTCGAATCGATCCAGCGCGCAAGCTGAAACCAGAAATCCGTGAAGAACAGCGCGAACTGCACGACGCTGACCGTGACGACCGTCTTCAAGTCATAGGTGCCCACGACCAGCACGAGCGGGATGCAGATTACCAATGCCATCTTGAGCAAGGCGAGCACCATCGGCAGCGCCTGCCGCACGACGTCCATCGCGGGAAACGAGGCAATCGCGCCAACTGCCATTCCAACGTCTCCCGTAGCCCGCGTCACGATGTTTGGCAAGGTCTTGTCGATCTGGCCGCCGTAGTCGGTATAGACGCTGCCTTGGTTCAGCTTCTGCTGCCGCGGTGACGCGATCGCGCGGATCACCGAATTGTCCACCTCGGCCCGGCTCAGGAAGCCAGCCCAGCCCGCCAGGCGATTGAGCAGGCTCGGGTCCACCTGTCCCAGCAGCCGTGCCCGCAGGCCATTGCTGCCATCAGCCCACCATTGCCTGCAGGTCGGGTAGCCACCGCCACTGGATACCTGGGCCAGCCCAGCGTCGCGGTTGCTGTCATAGGGCCAGTCATCGCGCGGCGTGCTGGAGCGATACGTGTCGTAGTACCCGTTCGTGTCGGTGAAGAACCGCGATCCGATCCAGGTCACGTCGTGCATCTGCTGCTCATCAAGTTGAGGGCGCTGCATGAACAATTTGGCCCGTGCAGGCCCATAGCAATCCCGAGAGAAATCCGCTACTTCCTGAGCCAGCACCGGATCATCGATGCGCGTGGCGTCGATCTCCATGCGCATCTGCCGCAGGTCCGTGCCGCACGGGATTGCCGCCACCGAAGCGCCCGTGACGGCGCGCGAGAGCGCGTGCATGAACGCCCACCACACCGGCACCTTCGCCGACTGGTTGTTGATGGTGCTGAAGGACTGCGACCAGCCGGTATCCGCGGGCTGCGCCACGCTGACCTGGCACTGGGCCGAGCGCGAGCTGTCGTACTGGATGGTGTTTAGGTCCACGTCGATGAACGGAATGCCGGCGAACATCACCACCACGATGGCGACGAAGACCCGGTTCTCGATGCGGGCGGCGCTCAGCACGCCTTTATTGCCCTCGTCGGCGCCTTCAGCACGAGCTTTCAACCACTCCTGCACGACGATGGCGACGAAAGGCAGCGCGAATACCCCGCTGGATACGAGGGCCGCCCAGATGCCGTTGTTGACGATCCAGGAAACGAGTGTGAGGTAGTACTCCAGGTAGTCGGTCGTGAAAAGCGTCATGGCCTCGATCCCCTCAAGCGGCCTGCATCAACAAGCTGGCTTCCAGCACGACGATGGCGACGACGCCCGCGATCTCGCTGCGCATCAGGCGGCGCCGTGCCTGCCCATCTGCCCCGTCCTGGTCTTCGCGCGCCAGCAGCCGGCGGCGCATCCAGAGCCACCCGTAAACCGTGGCCCCGTACAGACACAGCCGCCACACGAAGAAGTAGCCCGATGCGGCCGCGAGCCACCGCTCCCATCCGGCCACGCTGCCGACCAGGTAGATGCCGGCGATGTTGGCACCCACCGCAGCGGCGACGAGCACCACCGCCCACAGCAGCGCCGTCGCCGCGCGCCGGCTGAAGAGCCAGCGCAAGGGGCGCCAGGCCATGCGCTCCGCGTTCATGGCCTGGCTCCGGGATTGCCCTTCTGCAACTGGTCAAGGCGGTCGGGTACCGGATCGCCCTCGTAGATGCCGCGCGAGCCGGCCGCCCGCGTGCCGTGGCGCTGGATGATGGCCATCGGCGAGTTGTTCGCCAGTTCGCGCCGCAGCTCCAATTCCGTCTTCAGGTTGCGGATCTCCCGGTCGAGCGTGTCGCTCTCATGGTTCACGGCCTGCACCGCAAGTTCGTTGGCTGCGACGTTGGGCTCCTTCTTGCCCGTGAGCAGCGTGCGTTGGAGCAGGAGCGCCTTCTCCAGCACCGATGACAGCGCCACTTCGGACGCGAGGCGCCGCGCCAGCAGGTCCTGGTCCGGCTCGTCGCGCAGCGCCTCGATCACGCCGCGGGTGATCGGCAGCGACGTGCTGCCGGCCTCGCGCAAGTTCTCGAAGGTGGTATTACGCGTGCCGGAAACCAGCTCCTGCAAGACCTCCAGCTTGGCTTCGTACTCCTCCTGGATCAGCGGCGTCAGCCCGACGCCGGGCACCGTCTCGGTCTTAGTGCAGGAGTCGCACGTGCGCTGCACCTGCTCTCCGAGGGCGCGCGTGGCCCATTCGGTCGCCTGCTGCGGCGACGTCCAGGTCTGGCAGGACAGGCTCGCGCAACTGGTGGACGCGATGGAGGAGGTGTCCGTCACGCCGCGACCGTTGACCAGGTTGTAGCCCGCGCGGGTGACGTCGCCGACCACCCGGATGGCGGACTGGCCCGCGCCACCGGCATTGCTGCCGCCCACCCAGGGCACGCCGTCGTTGCCGCGGCGCGTCTCGGCCTGCTCGACGGCCGATACGGCATCGTTGCTGCCAACCGCGTCACGCAGGGCCATGCCTTCGGCCATCTGGCTCCAGCCAAGCTGGCCACCCGCCGTCTCGGCCATCTTCTCCGCCATGGCGCGGCACGTCAGCTTGGAGCGGTCGAAGTCCAGCCGCGCCTGCAGCACGCCGTTAGTCAGCAGGTTGTACAGGCCCGGATCGGCGCGCTGAATGATCAGCGCCGGCAGCGATGCAACCGCGCTGGTCGCGCTCTGGATCACGTTGCTCATGATCTGCTGAAAGCCGTTCGTGATGCCGTTAAGCTGATTGCGCAGCGTGGTCTGGATGCTCATGTCGCCGCAGATCAGGTTGCTGTTCCACCCCACGCCGACCCCGATGGAACGCATGCCGGCCGCGCGGCCCATGGACACCGCACTGCCACCGCCGATCGAGTACATGACGTCATCGCCGAGGACGGGGCCGCTGTTCTGGTATCCGACCTGCGCCCACGCCATGCCGCAGACCAGAGCGAGCGTGCCGGCCAGCGCCGTCGGGCGCAGCAGGCGGCACGCCTTGGCGGAAAGGTTCATCGGTTCAGGACGCTTCATCGTGGCACCTCAGAGGAAATCGACGCTGCCCAGGAACACCTGACCGCGGCGTTCGCAGCACGCATAGGGACGCCACAGCGCCCAGGCGTAGTCGCCTTGCTGGGCCTGGGTCAGCGTGCCGCTGTGCGGGAACACCACGCAGGTGTTGGACAGGCGCGGCGTCAGCTCCTGCCACTTGCCCGTAGAGGCATCACCCTCCATCAGCTCGCCGGCCGGCCAGTAGCCGTCGCGGGCGTTGGCAAGCAGCGGCTGGTACACGTGGATCTGCCCGCGGCGCGTGACGACATCGCCCGCGCGCTGGGCCACCACAGCCCCGGATTTTTGGTCGTCGGTCTGGTGCAGGAAGCCGCCGCGCGGATAGACGTTGCCCCAGAGATTCATCGTGGTGCGCGCACCGACCTCGCGCATGCCCGGAATCAACGCCTCCGGGTAGGCCATTTCAGGCACGTTGTAGCGCCAAGCCAGCGTGTCCAGCGTGCTGAGTAGATACGGCATGAAGGCCGTGCCCGCGCCTTGGCAGAAATAGCCCGACGACGATGCGAACTGGTTGAATACCTCGCCGCCAGGATGGCCGATGACATCGCTGTTCTTGAATTTGGCGAGGTTGTTTTCGTGGTCTTCGTTCGTGGTCCCATCCCCACCTGCCTGTGCGGATGGGTTGGGCGTGCTCATCGCCTGCACTTCGACCCAGGGGTTCTCCCCGGTGTTGCTGTAGCTGGAGACGACCGCATCGGGCACGTAGTGCCGGACCTTGGTGGACGTGCGCACCGTGCAGCCCGTCCAGGTGCAGTAGAGCCAGTAGCAGATGCCCACCACCCGGTATTCCAGGCAGTCCGGCGACATGACGGAGGACACGATGGTGGCGGTGTTCAGGGCGTAGCTGCCGGTGGCGCTGACCAACAGCAGCGAGGCCACGGCGACGCGCAGGCGGCGCAGCAAGTCGAATGGGCGATGGGTCACGGCTGCGTCCTCCGGTACTGCTCGATGCGGGACACCGCCCGGGCCACGTCCGGCTCGCCATAGACCACATAGCGTTGATCTACCACGACGGCCGGGATGGCGGCGACGCCCAGGCTCCATGCATCGGCGACGCCCTGGTAGGCGGTGCCGATGCGGCGCTGAAGATCGGTGCCGCCTTGGTTCAGTCGTTGCCGGACGATGGCTGCTGCCCGCTCGGGGTCGGCCGGCAGATCCGCGGAAAGCTCGGCCTCGATCCGGGGCGCTTCGTCCAACTCGATCAGCCGCTCGCCGCCGGCGGTCTTGACCGGGTGGCGGCTGTCGGTGACGACCACCACGTCGGCGGCGAAGGTGGCCGGGCTGAACACGGCCAGAGATGCCGGCAGCGCCACGGCCAGGCCAAGGGTTCGCCAGCCTGGTGCGAACCGGGTAAAAGCTGCTGGCATGTCATGCGCCCCGGAAGTTGATCAGGGCCATAGTCAAACGCCGAACCCCACGCGGCCCCAACAAACAATGCGCATCGCGGCCACCCCGCATACCTGCTTGCGTCGCTGCGAAGAAAAAGCGGAGGCCGAAGCCTCCGCGCTGATCAACGAAGCAGTGCAACCTTTACAGCAGGCCGGACTCCGCAAAGGAGAACGGGGCACCCTGGCCGACGATGATGTGGTCCAGTACCCGCACATCGATGAGCGCCAGCGCGACCTGCAGTTGCTGGGTCAGCATGCGATCCGCGCTCGACGGTTCGGAGATGCCCGAGGGGTGCTGGTGGCTGAAGACCACCGCGGCGGCATTCAACTCCAGCACACGCTGCGCGACGACACGCGGATAGACCGATGTCGAGTTGATCGTGCCCCTGAACAACGGCTCGTAGGCCAGCACCTGGTGCATGCTGTCCAGGAACACAGCGGCGAATATCTCATTGGGCTCAGCGACCAGTTTCAGACGCAGGTAGTCCCGCACAGCGGCCGGTCGGCTGAGGCACGGTCCAGCTTTGAAGATCCGTCTCTCCAGCAGCACGATGGCTTGCTGGATGATCCAGTCCTCGTGTTGGGTAGCGATGGCGGAAAGCGACTCCAGGTAGGAGTCATTGACGACGAAAGACATGGCGAACCTCCAGACGGTGAGATCGGAGGGCGCGCGCCCTGGGAGGGCAAGCCCTCCTGGGGAACGAACAAGGTGCATCCATCACCGCGGTAGCGGTGATCGTTCGCGGCCAGGACGCGAGGCGAACGGGTTGCGGTCAGCGCAGCGGACTGCGCCGTAGCCTTGAAGACCGGGGCTACCTGGGCATGTCGCCGACGACGTCGGCAGGCATTTCCGATGTGGGTGTGGTGGCGGGATCGCCGGCGGCGAGCATGTCCATGGCTGACAGCAAGGCATCGCCCTCGATCGGACCCTGCAGCAGGATCGCCTTGCCGCTTTCGCGATCGTGCAGCCGCAGCGACGGCGTGGCGGTCACGCCGCTGTTCGTGGCTTCCGCAGTTTGGGTACGAATCGCCGCGTCGGGCCGCTCGCTCGCGATGCACTGCTCGATGGCTGGCGTCAGGTCGGGGTAGCGCAGGTCCTCGGGCAAGCCCTGGCCGTCGCTGCGCGTGTGGGCATATACCCACTCGACGGCTTGCCAGAAGGTGGCATGCCCGCCGGCTTCGCCGGCGCATTCCGCCAGACGCGCTTCGGCAGAAGCGGCCGGTTCATGTGCGGCCAACGGCAGGTGGTGCCATTGCAAGGCCACGTCGGCATTGCCGGCCACCCAACGTTTGAGCACAGGGAAATAGGACCGGCAGAACGGGCATTCGAGGTCCGCGTACAGCGTCAGTGTGAAACGACCTTCCGGATTGCCCATCTGCCACGGAGGCCCTGCCACCTGTGTCTCGCTGACTGGCGCCGAAGTCTGAGGTGTGGACCCGCCTGGCGAACGGGACACGAGCCAGATCAGCAGCAGCGCAACCAGCACTGCAGCCAACGCCCACGGCCAGCGGGTCCCCCAGCGCCGACGGCGGAACGCCTGCACCTGCATCGGGATGGAAGGATGTTTGTGTTCCATGGCGTTCTCCGGCTTACGACAGTTCCAAGGCGGGCGACTCGATGCCGCGTGCCTGGTCGATCTTCTCGGCCACCTTGAAGGCGGCTTCCAGCTCGGTGCAGCCGTATTGCTGCATGAGCTGGTAGCGCTCGGCCTTCTCCTCGGGTTCGGTCTGCGCAAGCGCGAGGTAAAGGCTCGGCGGCACCGCGCGGAACAACACTTCCATCGACTTCGACAGGATCACGCCCTCGGTGAATTTCCCCCCCTCCTTGCGCGCAGAAAGCATCAGCGCTTTCTGCGCTGGTGAGAGTTCACGGAAGCGTGCAATCTTCTCGACCTCATCGGGCGGCATCGACAGGCAGATCCACCACTCAATCATGTTGAGCATGGGCTCTGCGGCACGCGGCAGGTCGTCGATGTTCTGGGTCGCCAGCCAGAACCAGGCGCCCAATTTGCGCCACATCTTGGTAATTTTCACGACGTAGGGCGCGAGCAACGGGTTCTTCGTGATGATGTGGCCTTCGTCGGTCACATTGATGATCGGACGACCCAGGTACTGGTCGCGCTCGGCGATGTTGTTCACCGTGCTGATCAGGCTGATGTAGGCGATGGAGAGCTGCGCGTTGTAGCCCTCGCGGGCATAGGTCGCCAGATCCACCAGCGTGATGTCGGCCTCGGGCCACGGCGTGCCATCGCGGTCGAACATCTCGCCATCGGTGCCTTGGCAGAACATGTCCATCGCGTCCGCCATCTCCAGCAGCCGCATGCGCCGCATCTCGGGAAGCGTCGAGTCCTGACCGCGGGCGCGCAGCGCGTTGCGCACGTCGCGAGTGAGCACCGTGCGCTTCTCAGCCACGCAGTGTTCGGCGGCGTCGAGGATGCACTGGCGGATCAGCGAACGGTCGGCCCGCGTCATCCGGGCTTCCTCCTTGTCCTCGCCGCCGGTGATCATCAGCCGTGCCGTGATCTCCAACTCGCCCAACACGTCACGCTGTTCGTCTGCCTCCATGACCGAGGCATCCGGTGGCAGGTCTTCGTCCAACGCATCGGCATCGAGCGTCTGCACGTCGCTGGGTGTTTCGATCAGCCGGCGGGCATCCGCGAACGGTGCCAGGCTGATGCCCGATCCGGGGGCCAGCTTGACCCGGTTCACCGTCAGGCCCAGGCGCCTGGCGAAGTCGCTGAACAGCCCGAAGCTGTTGCCGGCTTCCACGATGAAGAGGCGCGGCCGGTAGATGGCCGTGACCTGGTTCAGCAGGTTGTTGAGCGTGGCGCTCTTGCCCGAGCCGGTGGGGCCGAACAGGAATAGATGGGCATTCATCTGCCTGTCTAAGCGGTTCAGCGGATCAAACGTGATCGGCCCGCCACCGCGGTTGAAGAACGTGTTGCCCGGATGGCCCGTACCCTGGCTGCGACCCCACGCCGGCGAGAGATTCGCCACATGCTGGGCGAACATCAGTTGGGTGAACCAGTTTCGCCGATCCTGCGCGGGGTTGTAGCAGCACGGTAGCCAGCGCAGATAGCTGTTGAGCGGCGCGACTTCATCGTCCTCGCGAACGGGCTGCAACCCCGCGTTGAGCATCACGTTGGCGAGGTCCAGACCGCGCCGGTCAAGCTCGGCTTCGTCGCGTCCGCGCAGATAGAAGGCCAGCGTGCCGCGGTAGAGTTTGTGCGCGCTGCCGATGAGCGAGCGCGCCTCCTGCACGTCCTTGAGCGTCTGCTCCGATGCCAGTGTTTCGCCGACTGCCTTCTTCGCCAGGTGGTTCAGGTGCGATTCGAGAATGTCCTGGGGCGTCGCCACCATGGTCAGACACATCGTCGTGTCCTCGGGCATCTGATCGAACAGCGTGTTGATCGCATCGCCCTTGCGGGTTTCGCCAGTCAGGTGTCCCGTTCCGGGCGGCATGCGCAGCCGGTCAGTGACCAACACACGGTGCGGTATGCCGTCGAAGTGCCAGGTGCCATGCTCCACGTCCGAGCGTGGCTGGCTGAAGAAAAGCCGCTGGCTAAAATCCCGCCCGCTCGCCAGTTCGATCTCGCCAGCCTCGGTGTCGGCGGGGTAGCGCGCGAACGCATAGAAGCGCTCCCGGTCCTCGACCCCAGGCCCGAGCAGCGTCGGACGCGGGTTGAACCAGCGCAGCAGCCAGTCATGGACGTCTGCCGCACCCAGGCGGCGAGCCTGGATGCCGGCGTTCGCCAGCCCGCCGCACAGGCGGTCGCAGACGATGTTCAGCATCTGCTCGGGTGTCTGGCCCCGGCGGTTTGCCTGGCCCTGTCCTTGTCCGGTCACGCGGCGATAGACGACCATGCGCACACGCCTCGTCTGGCCGCGCCAGCGCAAGCGTGTGACCACCGTGTCCTGGAACAAGCCACCGGGCTTGGCCACCGCGCGCAGATGGTGGGCAAAGAACCGCAGGTAGAACTCCGTGAACACCGTGCCACGGGCGCGCGGCTGCACGTAGTCGCGCAACGTCTGCATGTACTGGTCGAAGCTCGGTTCGTCCTGGGCGTAGAGCTGCAACACCCAGGGGTTCTCGTCCAGTTCATCGAAGCTGTCCTGGAGCGCGTTTTCTAAGGCGTCGCGGGCGTGCGCGAGCCAGCCGGGTTCCCGGCCCTCGGTCCCCAGCGGCACCAGCTCGAAGAAGGCGGCCACCGATTGGCCGTCCTCCAGGAGCATCGATTTCGACTCGGGCAAGAACTCCACCCAGGGCAGCAGTTCCACGAAGGACGGTGCGACGTCGTACAGCGCCTGCTCGTCGGCCTCCGTCGCCGGCTTGCGGCCCCGGACTGCCGAGCCGGGTTCGGGGATGCCGACCTGCCGCAAGGCCTCGACGTGGCGCTGCCAGCCGTCCGGCTGCTCATCATCACCAGCGCCGGATGCGGCCAGCTTCGGCGCGGCCGGCTTAGGCCAGGGAAGTTTCCACCGCATCAGTAGGCCTCCACGCGCTCGCCTGGCATGGCGTACTGGATGCGCTGGTTGAGCGGGAAGACCGTCGTGTAGCCCGGCACCGGCACGGGGTCCGTGCCCGCCAGGTGCGGATACACGTACATGACGAGATCGGGATTGGGCAGACGCTGGAACTGGCGGTGGACCTCATTGCGCGCGGTGCGCGTGTAGCGCATCTGCTCGACGGGTGCGACCTGCACGTCGGCGTCGGTCAGGGGCCGACGCAGGCTCTGGCGCGCATCGAGCAGCTGGCGGCCGGCGTTCCGTCCGGCTGCGCCACCGCCGTCGCCGGCCTCCTGCTGCCAGATGTCCATCATCGTGCGGTCACCGTGGGTCAGCAGCTTTTCCTTGCTGGTGGCGCAGCCGCCAAGCACCGCGACGGCGAGGGCCAGTGCCAGGCCACGGGCCAGGTTAGTCAAGTTCGAGTGCATGGCTTTCTCCTGCGCGGTGATCGACCTTGCGGCCTTCGGGATCGAAGTCGATGGCGAGCGGCTTTTCGAGGTGGACGGCAACCTTGGCGCCGGGCTGGACATAGACGGCGGCGAACGCCTGGCCGTACAACTTGTTGACCCAGGCCGACATGTCCCGCACGCCGCCCGCCAGAATCTGGCCGACCGCTTCCTGGCCGGTGATGCCCACGGTGCCGATGGAGCCGTCCGAGCCGACATAGGACATGCGGCCGCTGTCGCTCTCGATGAGTGAGGCCACACCGGCGCCGGCCGCGGTGATCAGGGCCTGCGAGCCGAGGTATTGCTGGGCGTTGCTGCGCCGCTCGCCGCTGACGCAAGGAATGCCGTGGGGATCGCTGATCCAGCCCAAGCCATCGCGCTGTTGGTTGTTCTGCTGGTTGCCCTCGCGGTCTTCGGGGATCGTGCGAATCGTGCCGTCGTGGAAGACGAACGTGATGCTGCGCACCTGGCCGCGCACGCACGAGAGCGTCCAGTCGCCCGAAGCGGTGCCGCTGAACACGGCGCCGGCCACGTCGGGAATGTCGATGCCATTGGCGGTCAGGTTGTCCGGCCCGACCAGAACTTTGAACGGATAGGGATCGTTGACCGTGCCGTCGATCGGCACGCGGCCGATCAGCGCTGTCATGGCGACCGAACCCATGAGCGTGGAGTTGGTCGGCACGGTGTAGACCGGCTTGGCACTCTTGACCCCGGCGGCGCGGGCGCCCGCGTTGGCCACGGTTTCCGCAGTGGTTTCGAGCGTGCTCTGCGCCGGGCCGAAGCTCGTGGGGAAGCTCATGCCGCCGCTCGCGCCACGCCCCCCGTTGCGCCCCTCGGCGGGCTTTGCGTCGTCCGGCTCGACCCACCGCACGCCGCCCTCCATGCCTGCCTCGTCGCCGCCCTGCAGCCCCAGGCCCACGGGCAGGTCCGCATGGCCGCCGCCGCGCCCGCCGATGCTGTCCAGACGCCGCTGCAGGTCGGCGAGCAGCCCTTCGGTCTGCTGGCGCGCGCTGGCCGCCTGCTCTTGGTCGCGGCGCAGGTTGGACCGCTCGGATTCGAGCGCCGAGTTGATGCGCTGGTCGATGGAGTTCTCGCGCTGGCGCAGTCGCTGGTTCTCTTCACGCTGCGACTTGTTGTCCGAGAGCGCGGTCTGAAGCTCGGTGCGCAACTGCTTCACTTGGGCAACGAGCGTCGCCACGGTGTCGCGCGGGGTGTCGCCTTCGATGCCCAGCGCCTTCATTTCATCGGGCGTGAGCTGGGCGCCGTTGTCCGCCGCGGGTGGCGCCGTGCTGCCTCCACCCGAGAACAGCCGGATACCGACGAACAGCACCAGGATGGCAACAGGGATCATCAGCCACTTGAGCAGGCCGTTACTGCGCATGGCGGGCCTCCTTGGTGTTCTCGTCGCCGTCCGGCTGCGGCAGATGCACGGCCGGGTCGAAGCGGTGAATCGCCGGCAGCAGCGACTGCGCGAGACCGCGGCCGCGCGTGACCAGGTACAGGACGGTCGTGTCCTCGGGCGTGCCGCGCGGGCCCAGCGCCTCGTGCTGGAAGGTGGCGGTGAGGAAATCGCCTTGCAGCACGCGCGGGTCGAGCGTGATCCAGCCGCCGCTGCCGTTGGTTAGGCGCACGGCAGTGACCCACTGGTCCTCCAGGCGCCACGACGCGAGTGCGACCGCGCGCACGGGCAGCGTTGGCATCAGTGTGTCCAGGTCGAGGTCGCGGGGCAGGTTGACCCGCATGACGCCCGGAAGCGGCTCGACGGTGCGCAGCGGTGCGTAGAGGTTCTGCGCGGCGAAGCGCGTCAGCACGACAGGGACCGGAGTTTCGCGCCGCGCGGTCCGCGCACCTGCTTGGCCCTGGGCGCGTGCCGGGGCCTCGGCACTGTCGGCCTGCTCGCCATAGCGTCCCGGTGCGCTGTCACCCTCGACGATGCGCACCGGCTCCAGCTCGGCTTCCCCGTCCTTGGGTGGTTCGGCTGCGATGTCCAGCAGGATCAGCGCGCCCGTGTCGGCGTCCTGCAGTTGCAACCGCGTGGGCTCGATCGGCTCGCTGGCGCGCAGGTACACCGCGCCCCCCGCACTCTGCACGCGCAGGCGTTCGCCCACGCCCGCGGGCACGCCCACGCGCACGTTGCGGTCGATGAACACGATGCGTTCCTGACCGACCTTCAGCGGCACTGCCAGTGGCATGCGTTCCCAGCGCAGGATTTCCACTGCATGGGCGACGGGTGCCGCGGCCACGGCCAGTAGCCCCAGCAGCGCGAGTACAGGGTGCTTCATGGGGTGTTTCCTCCTTGAGGCGCTTGCGGAGACAGGCCACTCGGCGCCGGGCGCGTCGGCTCCGGTGCACTGATGCGCTGGGGCGCGCCGTCGTAGCAGTCCAGCGCCAGGCCGAACGGGTTACGGGCGGGATCGACGTCCACCCGCGTGACCTTGATCGGATAGCGCACCAGGGCGCGCTTGACCTGCTCGGCGCCGTAGTACTCGTCCGCCGTGATGTCCAGCGTCACCACCCAGTCGCGATCGGACACGGTGCGCACGCGCGCCGTGGGGTCGTCGCCATAGCCGCGGCCGGGAATCTCGTAGATGCCGCGCACGCGCTGACGCAGCTCGCCCGTGGAGCGGCGGTAGTCATAGTCCGCCCGCAGGAAGGCCTGGCAGGACGGGGTGAGGTACGGCGAGAGCGTGTGGAGGTTGCGCGAGTAGTCTTCCTCGCCATTGGTTGGCCAGCGGTTCAGCGTCTGGAACACGTAGAACGTGAACGCATAGACCGATTCGGGCGGCACTTCCCACCACTTGCGGGTACTGCCAGAGCGCAGGTCGGGCGGGACGTGGATGGTCAGGTCGCGCGGCGCGCTCCACCAGCCGCCGCCCATGACCAGGGCGACGACGACCAGCGCGCCCGCGGCCAGCCGCAAGGTCTTGATGTGCGCCTGCAGGTGGGTGATCTCGTTTTTGAAGCGGCTCATCGCATGCTCCTGCGGGTGGACCAGAAGCCCGAGCGCGAGATCAGCACATGGCCACCCACCCAGCCGGCCATCAGCGGATGGCGCGTGGCGATGCGCCATTGCAGTTGCCGATACAGCCAGGTGTCGGGACGCCCACGCTTGAGGCGGCGCAGGATGCCGCCGCCGATGAAGACGCCGAGCGCCACGCCCAGGACGACGAAGGTCGGCGCCAGCGCGATCGTGCGGAACACCCAGGACAGCGGCGCGCCGACCAGCAGGCCGGCGGCACCGGACAGGCCGCAGCAAATCCAGAGTTCGTCAGCGGTGAGGCCGCGCACCACAACGGGATGGCGGTTGAGCCGGTGCGGAAGGAAGGTGACCGTTCCGTCCGCACGGACGTGCTGCTGCTCGGACATACCGGCCTCGCTTACAGGATGCCGGTGGCTTCGGTGAGCAGCCAGATGCCGATCACAAGCAGCACGGCGCCGATAGCGACCGTGAGGCCGAACTGGCCCCACGTCTTGCGGCCGGTGTGGATCTCCGCGTAGGTCCCGTAGGCGTGGTAGCAGACGCCGATGAACATCGACGCCACCACCAGCAGGGCCACGAGCATGATGATGTCGTAGCCGTAGTTGCGGATCGTCTCCATGATGCCGTTGCCGGTGCCGCGCGTGGGGTTCTCCAATTGCGGCAGACCTTGCGCGAACGACAGCGCCGGCAGCGCGGCGGCGCCCAGGGCCACGGCGGCGCGCTGGGCAAAACGGGAAGTGAGGTTGCGGTTGTGCATGGTCGGGCCTTTCAGGTCAGGACAGAAGGAAGAAACTCAGGACGAGGTACATCGCGACGAAGCGGATGCAGACGCCGAGGAACTGGCGCTGGTTGAGGCGGCTCTCGGACCACCCCACGTAGGCCGTTCGGATGGCCCAGACGCCCCACACGAGCAGGACCGCGAACACGACGCCGACCAGAACGGTCGCCATCGCGGAAGGCGCGATACCGCTGTTGGCTTGAAATGCCGAGACCTGGGCGCCGTTCATTGCTTGCCCTCCGCAGTCGTCGCCGGCAGCGGCTCGGTCGCCCGTTCGGTGCGGTATTCGCCGGCCAGTTCGGAGGGGGCGCGCGGTTGAGCGCGCGATGGCGTCAGGTGAAATTGGATGCCGGCGCGCACGCGCGCCAAGTCAGCCTGGAGCCGCGGGTAATCGAAGTGGTAGCGCTCGCCCGGTGTGATGGGGGTATGCGCGGCGCTGTCCGCGACGGTGCGTTCCAGCGCGTCGAGCTGGCGCAGCGCGGCGACCAACTCCTGGCGCTGCGCCGGGGACTCGGCCAAGGCCATCGGGGACCGGCCCAGCACGAGGGCCGTCACGAGAAAAGTGGGCACGCCGCGATGCGCGGCGCGCAGCCAGATCGAAGCCAACATCGCGCCATTCCTGTGTGATCAGCAATGGGTTGATCGTGGAGATCAGGGCTGTTTCAGGCCGCAAACAATAGGAACCCGGAAGCGACCGGATTGATGGCCTAGAGGTACTTTTTGAAGCTGCCCGCGGTCAGGCTCACGGCCAGTCCCAGCAAGGCTGCGCTGGGCAGCAGGATCAGCAGCGGATGCACCGAGATCGGCAGCGCGAGGTAGGTGATCCAGGGCAGCACGGCCAGCGGCATCAGGCTCGCTTTCGCGCGGTGGTAGATGAAGCCGGATTCCCGGCCCGCGCCGAACCGCCGCACGTCCCGCCGCACCAGGCCGTCGATCAGGCCGACGAATGCCGCAGTGAGGATCAGCGGCAGCGTGAGCACCAGGACCAGCAGGCGCACGAGGAACGTGAGCGTCGTGAAGGCCGCGGCGATCAGGTAGCTCTCGGCCCAGACATAGGCCTGGCTGATGTAATAGCGGAAGTTGCGCGTCGGCTCGCGGCTGGGCGCACGGGCGCGCTCGGCGGTCTGGCTCATGCGCTCCAGCAACCCCGAGCGCACGAACACCCACCCGTACCCGGTATCCACCAGCTCGTGCGCCGTGCGCCCGGGCTCCTGCACCACCACGCTGCGCGTGAAGTGGTTCGACAGGTGCCCGAGTTCGTACTGCAGCATCTGCTGGGAGTGGCGCCAGCCCTGGTCCTTCCAGAACAGGTGCATGCCGACGCACTCCACCACGATCGAGAACAGCAGCGAACCGATCAGCACCCCGAGCAGCCTGAACGGCAAGGTGATGGTGCCGACGATCAGCCCCTGGCGCTGGTTCTGCTCCCGCTGCGCGGTCGAGGCGGCATCCTTCATGGTGCGGCCTCGCCGGTGCTGTCGTCGGCGCCGGTGGCCACCGCGTCAGGCTCGGCCGGAGCGGCGTCATCCAGCAGGTCGTCGGGCAAGGCAGCCTCCTGCAAGGCTGGGGAACTGGTGAACTCCCACCATTGCGTGGCCTCGCTGTAGCTCTGACGCATGTACCCAGCCAGTTGCTGCAAGTCCGCCGGCATCACTTCATCGGGGTCAGGCGCTGGCAGTGGCATCCGGACCTTCCAGAGCTGACCACCCTGCAGCAGCGCGAAGCATTGGCCTTTGGGCAGGCCGACGACGTGGGATGGCTCGATCATCGGCACGCTCGACATGCTGATGCGGTCTTGCGTGTTGCTGGTGAAGTCCGTCGTCCCGCGGATGTCCGAGGCATCGGTCGCGCCGGAGACGATGGTGGTGGTATAGACCTCCACCTTGGGCAATTGACGGGTCAACAATTCCGCGGTGGCGGTTTCCCGAACCCGCAGCATGAACAGGTTGTTGAAGTTGCCGATCACCTGGCCGGCCTTCGCGCGGTTGCCGATGCGGGCCTCGATGTCCGAGAGCGTCTGCGTATACGCGGTCACCTGCAGCCCGGCACCGCCGCCCTTGTTGATAAGGGGGATGAACTCGTCGCCCATCAGTTCGTTGAACTCGTCGGCATGGACGTTGATGGGAATGCGCGTGCCAGCCGAGGCACCCGGCAGGCCGTCGTCGATCCCGTGCTTGTAGATGTGCCCGGCTACCGACACCAGGTCGGAGAACATGGAGTTGCCGACCGCCGCGGCGACTTCAGCATCCGACAGCGCATCCAGGCCGACATAGACCACGGCGCGCTTCCTGATGACTTGCATCCAGTCGAAGATCGGGCGCGCGTCAGACAGGTCGGAGTAATTCGGCGCCAGGAGTTGGGCGATCTTGCCGCTGGTGAGCTTTTCCAGCAGCGGCAGCAGCGGCAGCAGCGATGCAACGATCTTGTCGAAGTAGGTCTTGTCGTAGCGCACCGCCGAGCGCAGGCCATCGAGCACAGGGTCGTAGTTGCGCGCCTGGGAGAGGTATTGCTCCAGCGCCACCACACGCTTCTCGCGCCCGATCATGTTCCTTGGGATGTTCTTCTCGTTGAGCTTGGCCTCGATCTGGACGATCACCTCCCAGGTCTTGGGCTCGGTCTTGGCGAAGTAGTGTTGGGCGTACTCCATGAACAGCGCGTCGATGTTGATTACGTGCCGCTGGATCAGCATGTAGTCCGGGCGCTGCCCCAGTTCCACCAATGCGCGCGCAATGATGTTGACGAAGCGCCATGCGAACTCGCGGAACGCTGCACTGTTGCCCTCGCCGGAGAGTTGCCCGGCAATGCGCGTGGCGACTTCACTGATGCGTCCGAAGCGCCCCACCGCGTTGTAGCGTGCAGAGAACTCGGGCCAGCCGAGGTGAAAGACGTAGAACTCGCCCTCGCGACCCGCTCGCTTGGCTTCGACGTACATGCGTTTCAAGAGATCCGCGTCGCCCTTGGGGTCGATGACGATCACGACCTCATGCTCACCGTCTGCATTCGTGCGACGGATGTCCTGGGTGACGAACAACTCGGCCAGCCGCGTCTTCCCCACGCGCGTGGTGCCCAGCACCAGCGAATGGCCGACGCGCTCACCCAGTGGCAGGCTGACGTCGACCTCGTCGGGTTCGATGCCGTGCAATCGCGGCAGGCCGCCTACCGGTGGCAGTGGCCGCACGGGGTTGAATGACACATCCCAGCCCGTGAGCCGTACGAGGCGAGACAGTGGAAACGGTGCGAACTCCAGCCGCTCCTCCAGGCGTCGCGCCAGCCGGTATGCCGGTGTTGGCTCGACGTAGCGGCGAAATTCCGGCCGGTACGTCTGCATCAGCCTGTGGGTGTGCTTCTGTTCCCACAGGAAACCGCGCCCCACGAACAGGCGCTGCTGGCTGACCGGCACGTCCCTGCTCGTCATCACGTAGCGCGGCAGGCGCCGGATGTTGCGGCGGTAGCGCAGGATCGCCCGCGCATCGCGGTAGCGGATCGCGCCATAGGCGCCGAACGCCAGTGCGGCACCGACGCCCATGGCTGGGCTCAGCGCGAGCGACCACGGGGCCACCAGGGACAGAAACGCGGCGCCCGCACATGCCGCGACGGTGTATAGCTCCACCGCTGGGCGCAACAGGACTTCGACGGGCTGTTTCCCCGACATGGCCTCATTGCTCGATGCCGGTCGCCGTGATCAGCGCCGGGTAGTGCCGCAGGCCCAGGCGTTCGGCCAGATCATCGCCGGCCACGGGGGCCATCGGCACGCCAGGCGCCAGTGCGCGCAACCGCGCCAAAGCCTGCGCGGTCTCGACATTGACCACCAGGCCGACCGCGCCGCGGTCGTGCAGCGACGCCGCGTGACGGCGCAGCCAGGCTTGCGAGGTCTCATCGTCGCCGATGACCACGAAAGGCCGCAGGCCCGGTGCCTCGATCACGCGCCGCGCGACGAAGCCGGGCATCAGCTTCGCGCTGCGTACCGGCAGCATCGCTGCCTCGTCAGCGGGGGTGGCGGGAATCTGCGGCGTCGGAATGGGAGGCCGCAACGCGCTGTTGGCGCGTGGCTGCAGGTTAAGCGCTTCGTAGTACGGCAGCGCCGACGCGCCGCCGCGGTCCTCGACCACGATCAGCGGTTCGGCGGCATGCGCGACCAACGGCAGCGCCGCCAGCAGCGCGAGCAGGCCCCGCAGGGTCCAGAGCGGTTTCGTCATGGGGTCGACTCCTGACGCACGGCTCGCGCCGTGGCGATTGAGTGCGTGCCCTGCACGCGGGCGAGGTGTCGGGATACGCTGCGTCGATAGCGGGCGGCAGGCTCACCGCCCGCGGGCCGGTGGTAGCGGCCCATGGCCAGCAGCCAGTCTTCACCGGGGGTGTACTGCTCCTTGAGGATCTCGGCGGCGCTGGCGAGATTGCGGTACGGGTCCAACAAGTCGCAGGCATGGGTGTAGCGGTGCGGGTGGTAGCCCAGGTTGATCTGGCCCAGGCCCGCGTCGATGCGCGTGGGTGGCGTAGATCGCATCGCCTGCTGCAAACCGGCGCAGGCATCGGCACGGGTGGCGAAGCGCCGCGACTGGCCGGCGACATTCAGGGTCCACGGCCATGGGACGATGCGTCCATTGCGTCGCATGCCGCTCTCCTGCAAGGCCACGGCGTAGAGCACCGTCGAGGGAATGCCCGCGCGCTGTGCGGCAAGCTGGTAGGCCGGTGGCGGAACCTCCTGGGCATGGGCGGCGCAGGCGAACAGGCCCGCAGTGAGCGCCAGTGCGCGCAGCAGCGCCGTTACGGCTGGCGTTGCCATTGGCCGTTCACTTCGCGCACAACCGCAGGCAAATCGCCGGGCAGGCTCAGCGACAGCCAGCGGCCGCCGTCGTGGTTGAGCGTGATGCCGCCGCTGCGCACCCGGGCCGGGTCGATCTGGGCGCGCTTGGCCCAGTCGCGGATGCGCGCATCGTCCTGGCGGCTGCCGACCATGTAAAGGTCGAACTCGGCACCCGAGGATTGCAGGCGTTGGACGAGTTGCCCGCAAGCCGCGCAGCCGTCCTTGATGAACACTGCCGTGCGACCGCTGCCCCGCGCAGCGGCGGCGCCTGGCCTCTCGTCAGACAGGTTCACCCGCTGCATGCCGGGGTTCAGGCGCTGCCAGGCCTCGTCGTAGGCGCGCTGGTACGCGAGCAGCTTCTCCACGCGGCGCGCTTCGACTTGCACCTGCAGCTCTGCGTAGCGCCGCCGTTCTTCGTCGGTGCGCGCCTCGATGCCCAGGGCGGACAGCGGGTCCAGATTTGGCGAGTAGATGCCCAGCGGCCCATCCATCAAGTCGCGATAGCGCGCCCATTCCTGCGGTTGCAGGCCCCATTCGCCTGCCACCCGGTCGTCCAGGATGCGGGCGGCCAGCGGGCGCTCCTGGCTCTGCGCATTGCGGGCGGGGGTCGTGGCGGGCTGCTGCGCCCAGGCGGGCAACTGCATGGAGCCCAGCAGGAACGCGTACAGGATGATCGACGGCTTCATGTGGTGGGCTCCGGTCAAGGAATCGCCACGCGACGGGTCTGGTCGCCGGCCTGGAACACCGCGGCATTGCCCTCGATCGCCTGCAGGCGCCACGGACCCAGCGCATCACCCGGCAGCAGCACCTGGAGCTGATCGGGCGTGAAATCTCCGGCACTCGGGGCGACGGACACGCTGCGCTGACCCGCGCGCAGCTCAGCGCCGACGACACGAAATGGCAGCGGCGGCGGTTCGGACTTGGCGGTGGCCGGTTGGCTCGGGGTGCGCCGCTGGGTAGGCGCCGCTGCACGCGCAGTCGCTTGGCGCACCTTGATCTGCTCGACTTCGGTACGCAGCGCCTGAACGTCCTCGGCGGTGGCATAGCCACCCAGCGCCTGTTCGGCTTGAACGATGCGCGCCTCCATTGCCTGCCGAGCGTCTTGCAGGCCTGCGGCGGTGGCGGCTGCGGGCTGCTGCTGCAAGGCCCGCGTGGTCTCGGCCAGCCCGGTCACCTGGGCTTCGAGGCGCTGCAACCGGACATCGAGCTGCTGCTGGTCGGCCTGATCGGTCATCGTCTGGTGGCCCAGGATCGCGAAGACACTGAGACCCAGCAGCCAAAGCCAGAGCAGGCTTTGCAACACCACGGCGGCGGTCGGGCGCCGGAGCGGCTGTGCCGCGTTCATGGCTGGCCTCCCGCAAAGGGGAACGTCTGCACGGCCTCGGCAGCAGGCGGCTCGGACACCGGCTCGGCACCGGTGTCGCGACCAGGCCGCTCGAAGCAGACCTGCCGCGTCCGGTCATCGGCGTGCAGTTCCCAAGCCGGACCGGCCAGGGTGAGCAGTGCATCGCGCAAGGTCATGGGGCCGAGATGCAAGTGCGCCGCCGGCAGCGGCAGCGCGTACAGCTCGATCACCGCATGCGGGGTCTCGCAAAGCTGGTAGCCGCTGCGTTTGAGCACATGCCGCAGCCCGTCGCCGACCGTGGCGCGGACCTCCTCGGGCATGGACACGTCGATGGTCTGCACCAGCAGATCGCGCTGCGCCGCCATCGGCGCCAGCTCCACCAGGGTGTAGCGGCCATAGCGCACGACGGGAATGAACTCGGGCGGTGCAGCCTCGGGCGCGGGTGGGACGTCCTCGACGGTGCTGGCGGCCAGCGGCGGTGGCGTGGTCGCGCAGCCGCTGGCCAAGGCTGCGGCCAGGAGGCTGGTACCGACCAGACACCGGGATACATGGATTGCAGGCATGGCATCGGCTCTTCTGTTGCGATGCCGATACCTTGGCTGCGCGCGGCTGCGCGGTCAGTCAGAAATGCGAACTGGGGGGTGCCCGCTTTTGCAGTCCAACACATAGCGCAACCCGCAAATCCAACTGTGGTTTGCACATTAATTCTATAAATGTTGTATTATCGAATCATGAAAGAGGATCAAGCCATTTCCGCCTTAAACGCCCTGGCTCACACCCAGCGCCTGCGCGTGTTCCGCGCCTTGGTCGTTGCTGGCCCGGGCGGACTGACGCCGAGCACGCTAGCTGACCAGCTCGACGTGGCCCGCAACACCTTGTCCTTCCACTTGAAGGAACTGGCCCATGCTGGCCTCGTCAGCATCGAGCAGCAGGGCCGCAACCTGATTTATCGCGCCGAGTACGGCCGCATGGACGGTCTGATCGGTTACCTGACCGAGCATTGCTGCCAAGGTGGCGTATGCGAGGTTTCTCCATCCAAGACCTGCTGCTGACCATGACCGATACCACTTACAACGCCTTGTTCATCTGTACGGGCAATTCGGCCCGCTCCATCCTCGCCGAAGGCATCCTCAACGACATGGGCCAAGGGCGGTTTCACGCCTGGTCGGCAGGTAGCCATCCGAAAGGCGAAGTTCACCCGCTGGCACTCGCCACGCTGGAGCGGCTGCACCTTCCGACAACGGGCTACCGCAGCAAGAGCTGGGACGAGTTCGTGAAGCCCGATGCGCCGGTGTTCGATTTCATCTTCACCGTCTGCGACAACGCAGCCGGCGAGGCGTGTCCGCTGTGGCCGGGCAAGCCGGTGTCGGCGCATTGGGGCGTGCCTGACCCGGCAGCCGTGGAAGGCACCCTGGAACGACAAAGCAAGGCGTTCTTCGATACCGCCATGACGCTGCGCCGACGTATCGAGTTGTTCCTGTCGCTTCCGATCAAGAGTCTCGATGCCATGTCGTTGCAGCGTGAACTGCGCGACATCGGCCGCCAGTGAGGCCCGCCCGATGAGCGCAACCGATACTGCCGGCCCCGCGCCAGCAAACTCCGCCATGAGCGGCTTTGAGCGTTACCTGACGCTATGGGTGGCGGTGTGCATCATCGCGGGGATCGCTCTGGGCCAGTTCGCGCCCGCCGCATTCCAGGCCATCGGCCGCATGGAGATTGCCAAGGTCAACCTGCCGGTCGGCCTGCTGATCTGGGTAATGATCATCCCCATGCTGCTGAAGGTGGACTTCGCCGCGCTTGGCCAGGTGCGCCAGCATTGGCGGGGCATGGGGGTCACGCTGTTCATCAATTGGGCCGTCAAGCCGTTCTCAATGGCGTTGCTGGCGTGGATCTTCATCCGCCACGTCTTTGCCGACTGGCTGCCCGCCGATCAGCTCGACAGCTATATCGCCGGCCTGATCCTGCTGGCTGCTGCACCGTGTACCGCAATGGTTTTCGTTTGGAGTCGGCTGACTGGCGGTGATCCGGTATTTACGCTGTCGCAAGTGGCCTTGAACGACACCATCATGGTGTTCGCCTTCGCACCCATCGTCGGCCTGCTGCTGGGCCTGTCGTCGATCACGGTGCCGTGGGACACCTTGCTGGTGTCGGTGGGTTTGTACATCGTCATTCCGGTCATCCTGGCCCAGCTCTGGCGCCGGGCGCTGCTGCGCAAGGGGCAGGCCGTGTTCGACAGGGCACTGGAACGCATCGGCCCATTGTCCATCGCCGCGCTGTTGCTGACGCTGGTGCTGCTGTTCGCCTTCCAGGGCGAGGCCATCATCCGGCAGCCGCTGGTGATCGCCATGCTGGCGGTGCCGATCCTGATCCAGGTGTTCTTCAATTCCGGTCTGGCGTACTGGCTCAACCGCCAGGTGGGCGAAAAGCACTGCGTCGCTGGGCCATCCGCGTTGATTGGTGCCAGCAACTTCTTCGAGCTGGCCGTGGCCGCCGCCATCAGCCTGTTCGGCTTCCATTCCGGCGCAGCACTCGCAACAGTGGTCGGCGTGCTCATCGAGGTGCCGGTCATGCTGCTGGTGGTGCGCGTGGTCAATCGCTCACGCGGCTGGTACGAACGCCGCGCGACCACTTCGTAACCTCCAAGAGGCATCCATGAGCACCATCACGATCTACCACAACCCAGCCTGCGGCACCTCGCGCAACGTGCTGGGCCTGATCCGCAACAGCGGCGAGGAACCGACCATCATCGAGTACCTGAAAACGCCGCCCGACCGCGACACGCTCCAGGCGCTGATCGCGGCGATGGGCGTGCCGGTGCGAGACGTGCTGCGCGAGAAAGGCACGCCCTATGCCGACCTCGACCTGGGCAACCCGAAGTGGAGCGACGACGACCTGATCGGCTTCATGCTCCAGCATCCCATCCTCATCAACCGGCCTATCGTGGTCACGCCGCTAGGCACGCGCCTGTGCCGGCCTTCGGAAGCCGTGCTCGACCTGCTGCCGCAGCCGCAGCGCGGCGCGTTCAACAAGGAAGACGGCGAGCCGGTGGTCGATCAGGACGGCCGCCGTGTCTGAATCTCGTCTCGACCTGCCGAACATCGACACGGCGCTGTTCCAGCAACCGGACACCGAACATCTGTTCGCGCCGGCACGGGCCACGCACGCGCCGCGCTTCCTGCTGCTCTATGGTTCGCTGCGCGAACGCTCGTTCAGCCGCCTCGCAGCCGAAGAAGCCGCACGCATCTTGCGGGCGCTGGGCGGCGAGACCCGATTGTTCAATCCGTCCGGGCTGCCTCTGGTGGACGATGCGCCGGCCGATCACCCGAAGGTCAAGGAACTGCACGAACTGGTGCAATGGGCCGAGGGCATGGTGTGGAGTTCGCCGGAGCGCCACGGCGCGATGACCGGCCTGATGAAGACCCAAATCGACTGGATTCCGCTGTCGGTCGGCGCGGTGCGCCCGACCCAGGGCAAGACGCTGGCGGTGATGCAGGTATCGGGCGGCTCGCAGTCGTTCAACGCCGTCAACCAGATGCGCGTGCTGGGCCGCTGGATGCGGATGCTGACCATCCCGAACCAGTCCTCGGTCGCCAAGGCGTACCAGGAGTTCGACGAGGCCGGACGCATGAAGCCCTCGGCCTACTACGACCGCGTGGTGGACGTGATGGAAGAACTGATGAAGTTCACGCTGCTCACGCGCGACGTGGCGCCGTATCTGGTGGATCGTTACAGCGAGCGCAAGGAAAGCGCTGAATCACTGTCCAGGCGTGTACGGCAAGGTGCAATTTGACGCTGCGAGGCGCTGAAAAAAGAGCCGACGACCTCTCGGTCGTCGGCATTGCGTGAAGTTCAGGCGGCGACCAGTTGCCGGGCCAGTGCGACCTCGACGGAATCACCATCCTGGTTCAGGACATCCAGCCCCGATTCGGGCACGTCGCCCGAGGTGGACTGCGAGACCATGATCTTCTTGGCCATCAGTTCCAGGCAGGTCATCTGCGAAGAACCGGCGTAGCCGAGGTAGATCACGCGCACCGGCAACTTCTGCCCGATGCGCCAGGAGCGGCGTGCCGCCTGCTGGAGCGAGTACACGTTGTAGCCCGACTGCATGAACACGATCGTCGGAAACTCCAGCAAGTCCAATCCCGTCTTGACCAGCTCGGGATTGGTGATGAGCACGTCGATGCCACGATCCAGTTGCTCAGCGATCCAGTCTTCGCGGCGGCTGGCATCCACGCTTGCGCGCAGCACCGCCACCTTGAAGCCTTCTTGCTCCAGCAGCACCTTCAGGCGCGACGTGGTGTCCCGCGTGCCGGTATAGACCGTGTAGGCCAGAACCTTGCGGCCCTGCGCCTTCTCCGCTTTGCAGATGTCGATCAGCTCACGCTCCTTGGGGCTGATCTCGAACTCGTTGAACTGAGCCGGGACAAACGCCAAGGTGTTGCGCGTGCGCGGATGCACCACGGTCTCCGACCGGAAGCAGCAATCCGGCCAGGCCAGCAGCACGTTGAGGACCACACCCAGCAAGGTCGTATCGCGTCGCGCCAGAGCCTGTTTCAGCTCCGCGGTCAGCCGACCCGCCAGATCGCGGTAGGCCGCGGCTTGCGCCGTGTCCATCGCGACTTCACGGAACTCCTCGTCATACGGCGGCAGGACGTTGCCACCGATGTCCTTGAGCTTGAGAAAGATCGTGAACGGCAGGATGCAGCGCAGCACGCCCTTGGGGCCAAACCCCGGGGCCTTGACCGTGCGCACCGATACCTTGGTGCCCTTGGCCGTCTTGTGCGCCGTGCCGGTGCTCTCGGAGTAGATGTCCTTCAACACCCCGTGATCGCGCATGAACGCCATCGCAGCCGAGGTCATGCTGCCGCTCGTGGTCGGGCGGTAGCCGTCTTCGATCATCCGCCCCGGAAGGGCTCGGAACAGCAGGTGGAACAGGTCGTCCCCGTAGCCGCCCATCAACGTGCCGGTCAGCAGCAAGGTCTTGCGAGCCTTCGCCGCCAGCACGCCCATGGCCTGGCCCTGGGCACTGCCCCCGTTCTTGTACTCATGTGCCTCATCGGCGATGAGCAGGTCGAACGTGCCTTGCGGCAGGTAGCGTTTGATGAACTCGGACGGCTGATAGCCGCCCTCGCCAAAGCCGAACTCCATGTTGGCCATCGCACGTTCCATGCGCGTGGCCTGACGGTCGGAAAACACCAGCTCGCCGTTGCCATCCATGAGGTTGATGAACTCATGGATGTTGTCGCCGAGCATCGACGCCAGGAACCCGTCACCGAACTTTTGCATCAGCTTCTGCGCGGTGACCTCTCCGATGGTCGGTATGCGCTTTAAGGCTTTGAGCACGGCCGAGGACTGGTCGCTGCCGGACAGACTGCGCGGGCGGATCAGTGTCCACAGGGGCGCGGCGCAGTGGCCGCACTTCCTGCGGCACTCCTCGGCTTGGAGCGCGATCGGGTTGACCGGCTCGCCGTCGAGGTCGGTGATGACCGTGCCGCAGTCCGGGCAGGCCGCCACGTCGCCGTGGCGGGTGCGCCGCGTGGTGAAGACAGGCTTCCAGTGAAAGCCCATCCGCATCCTGACGCGCCCCAGGACGAAGAACTCCTGGCCCGTGGGCTGCACGCCCAACTGCTCGCGCAGCTTGATGAGCTTGACGAGCGTATCCGGCCCGTTGAGTACCCACACCTTGGCACCGGCCACCGTCTCCTGGATCTCGCGCCGCCACTTGTAAACCAGGTGGGGCGGCGACAGCACCAGAGTGCGGCGATAGCCTTCGGCGTTGAGCACGGCGGCCGTGGCAATGCCGACGGTCGTCTTGCCGCAGCCCATCTCGCCATTGACGATCGCAGCACGTTCGCCACGGTCGATCAGCAGCTCGGCGGCGGCGTGGACGACTTCGGCCTGGGCTGGGAACAGCTTGCGCTTGAGGCTGGCGACCACCAGTTGCCGGTGCGCCTGCGGTTGGCCGGTATAGACCGGCGGATTAGCGCTGTTGAGGGCGTCGAGTAGTTCGTCGCCGAACTCGCCGACAAAATCCTGAAGGCTCAGGGTCAGAGGGGAAGATTCCGCGTCGAGCAGTTCGCCCTGTACGGGCGCGGATTCAGCGGCAGTGGTTTCGAGATCGAGGGACATGGTGATGCTCCAAAGAAAAATGGGGCATGCACCACCCCCAGCGGGGCAATGGCATGCCCCGTGGTGGGAAGAGAATCGACGCGTGGCTGAGGGTGGTTGAAGGTGCTGGCCTGGGCGGCCCGCAGGTGAACCGTGCTCAGTCTTCGGACGGAAGCACGATGACGGTTGCGCAGCGCTGCGAATCGGTGACGATGCGAATGGCGAGCCCCGGATGGATCACGTAGTGCGATTCCAGCGACGCGCCCGATTGAAGCGCGCTGCTGTTCGTCTGCCATTGCTGGATGTTGACGTCGCCCCAGTCGCCACGGGTGTGGCGCCTGAAGTACGGGATCGGGTCCAGGCGACCCGCGCGGACCAGGCGGTCTACACCTCTGCTGAAGATGAGCGCCCCGATGGGGAACGCCAGCCGCTGGCAGTAGGTTTCGATGCGATGCGATGCCATGGGCTCCTCCTTGATGAGTCATTGAGCCACGACACCCCTGCCGGAGTGAAGTGGCTCCGTCAGGTGGATGAGGATGACGATGTGGGGCCTCAGATCAGGTCCCGCTCTTCGGGAAGCTGGACCACCGTGGTCTGGTGGTCCTCGCTGGTCTTGACGATCAGCGCCAGGTCCGGCGTGATCCTGAACTGCGAGATCATTAGGTTGTCCTGTTGGATCGCCACGTCGTTGGCTTGGCGTGTGGCCTCATCGATCTCGCCCCAGTCCCCGCGCACATGGCGCTGGACATAGGCCAAGGGGTCGATCAGGCCTCGCCGGGCCAGCCAATGCACCTTCTCGCTCAACTTCAACGTACTCGGTGCGAACAACGGTTGCTTGTGCGGCGCAGGCCGCTTGAACGGATTGGGGATCATGGTGTTTCTCCTTCGAGTTGGTACAGCAGGACGGCAGCGCGTCCGGTGGATCAGCGAATGGTCAACACCTCGCCCCGTGTCGCGGAGCCAGGTGTCATGTCCCACGCGCGGATGACGGGAACGAACTTGTCGGTGAGGATGCGGGTCTCGGCGATGGAGCCGTCTTCGCGTTCGGTGAACTCCCGCTGGAGCGTCTTGTCCTTGTGGGTGTCACCTTTGACGACGAGCACGCGCCCGGTCTTGGAGCGCACAACCCCCGAGATCGCACCCGCGGCCAGAGCCAGGGCGAGATGCCAGCGGGACAAGGCCCGCGCCGGTGGACGCAGCGATTGCTGCGCAGCCCCCAGGTGCGTGTCCTGCGATGGCCACAAGCCTTGCAGCCTGCCAACCTCATCGGCGAACTGCTCGGGCTCCATCGTCACGCGGAAGAAATGCTCTGGCTCGGCCGGGCTGGCGGGGACGATGTACGGCAGGAACGGCCACTCGCTCGGCAGTTCCTCGGCTTCGACTTCGCCTTGCCCTACCTGCAACAGCAGATTGCGCACGGCCTTGACGCCATCGGGCACCTGCTCGCGCTGGCGCACCCGGCGTCCGAAGATCACCACCTGCTTGAACTGCGTCTCCACCGCTCGGTAGATGCGCAGGTCCGTGTAGTGGCGCGTCAGCCAGCCGACCAACTCCGCGTCGAGCACGTAGCCGGGGACGATGAAAACCAGCACGCCGCCGTATTGCAGCAGCGAGAGCGTGCGCTGGTAGAACAGCTTTTCAAGGCGGGCACGGCCCTGGCCCTGATAGCCGATGTTGCCGTTGACGTCCTTGGACAGGTCCCCATACGGCGGGTTGAGCCAGAGCAGCCCGAAGGACTGCTTGGAGACCATCGTGTCCATCAGGTCCGCGTGCAGGCAGTGATCGACCAGGCCGCGGGCATGGCGCGCCCGCTCCGCGTCGAACTCGACGGCGAACGCCTTTGCCTGCTCGCGCCCGAGGGCATGGGCGGCTTCGGCGATCGCCACGCCTTCGCCGGCGCAGGGATCGAGGATGCACATCGGCCCGTCGCTGGGCATCAGTGCGTTGAGCGCTCTTTCGAGCGTGGGTTCGTCGGTCGGGAAATATCCGTTCTTGACGAAATTGCGGGCGAGCCGCGGGAACATGAGGGCCATGGAAGTCTCCTGGTTGGCGGGGATGAAACACGGAAGTACGCCAAGGCGTGCCTCCGAGGGTGGGTCAAGCCGCTACCGCTTCCGGCGTCCAAATCTTGGCCGGATACGGATAGGCGGTGAGCGCGTCGCTGCGGATCAGGGAGCCGAGCGCCAGGGTCAGCGCCGGCACGTCGATGGCGAGCCGATGGCCTTCCAGCGGCCCGAGGGCGAACGGAAGGCGGGCCAGCATCTCGCGGGTTTGCAGCAGTTCCAGCACGGTCTCGCGCCAGTGATCGAGCAGCGGCAACGGGCAGGTGTCCCGCACCAGCATCCACAGGCGGTCAAGCCTGTGGGCGCTGTCGCGTGGCAGCAGTGCCAATGCGCTGGCGTTGGCCTTGTCGGGCTTGACGCAGCGCCGGTCGAACAGCCACACGTTGGACAGCGAGCCGAACAGCGTCCGCCGGTACGCGCGCGTGATGCGCTTTTCCAGGCGATCGACGTTGCCGATGAATACCGGGACGCTGCCGCCCTGGTCGGTGATGACGTGGAACTGGTCCAGTCCCTGCTCGTCGCGCCCGAGGGTCAGGCGAGCGAGGAACTGCTGGACGGCGGTGTCCCGCGCCCAGATGGACAGGAAGATCAGGTTGCCCTGGTCATCGCCGACGCAGGCGTCGGCCATCACGTCCGGGCATTCGTCGATGCGGTACAGCGTGGAAGAAGTGTTTGCGGGCATGGTGGTGTCCTCGGATGAACGGGAACAGCACCGCCCGCTGGGGCAAGTACTGCCCCAGGGGGTGGAAGAAAACCGCTCAGTCCGGCTCGAACTGCCGGGTGTGCGGGTTGAAGTGAAGCGGCTCGTCCGCCGAAGTGATCGGCGTGAAGCCTTCCAGGTAGATGTTGTTGAGGTACTGGTCGCGGTAGGTCAGTGCCTGCCGTGCCTGGTCCTCGGTGAGGCCGTTGTCGATGAAGTACGCCAGCATTTCCTCGTCGGAGGACACTTCGTCGTTGGACAAACTCCCTTCAACGAGTGCCAGCAACGAGGGCGGAAGCGTTGCCAGGATCGGGTCCATGTCGGTTCCTCCTGGCTCAGGCCATCGACGCCGCGGCGGATGCCGCGGATGCCGTGGGTGTGCGCCGCCGGGCGTGGTAGGCGCGAACGCCTGCACGCCAGTCGGCGGACTGCTCCGGTGCGAGGTCCAGATAGGACAGCGGGCACGTGTAGTAGTACGGGTGCATGGACTCGTCCAAGGACTTGTAGCCCCACTGGCCGCCGCTTCGTTCAAGCAGATCGCAGCGGATGTAGCGCAGGGACTGGCCCGGTGCGAGATCACGATGCACGCCTTCGACCTTGGCGGTCACTTCGGCGACGGACCACAGCACGTTGCCGCGCAGGGTGTGAGCGATGACCTTGACGCTGGCGCGCTCGGTCTCTTGCGGTGCGATCAGTTCCGCGATCAGTTCGGACCGCGATTGGTTTGAGAAATACCAGCCCATGAGAGGCCTCCTCGAAAAGTTGAGCTGAAGGCCTCCCCGTGGGGAAGAACCCCCAGCGGGTGATGGAATGCCGCATCTGCGGCGAAGGAACCTATGCGTCGCCCTCAATCCCAGTCGTCATCGTCTCGATCACAACCGGCCGGGCAGTAGCCGAACTCGATCCCGTGCGAGCAATAGCCATGCTCCGCATTCCAGTCCTGGGTTTCCTGCCGTTCGGCAGGTGTTGCGTAGTCCCATTCCTGGGCCGCGATTTCGAGAGCCTGAGCACGTTGCTCATCCGGCAAACGATTGGCCTGTGCGTCGATCGCCGAACTGAAGAGCGTCACGTAGTGGTCGTAGGACAAGCCGCAACCGCGCTGGGCGTGTGCGGCGGCCGCTTTGCAAAGGTCCCGCCACGCGGGTTCATCCAGCGTTGAACGCGGGGTATCGCAAGCGATGGTGGACATGATGGAGACCTCCAGAAAATGGCCAGGGCCTCCCCCGCATGGGAAAGGAACCCCGGCGGGTGGATGAAGAACACCGCGCATGCGGCGTCTGCGATCACGCAGGTTTTGGTTCGGCCTGGCGGCTCCACTCCTGCGTCTTGAAGTCCAGCGCGTAGCCCAGCTCGCCCAGGCGGGCGATCTGCGCGCGCAGGGTGCGGCGGTCGATGGTCGAATCCAGTTTCACGGACTCGCCCAGCGGCCACAGCAGGCCGAAGAGCGCGGCGTCACCGTCTTCGGTGCTGCCGGGGGCAGCGGCCGTAGCAGGCGGTGGCGCATCCACGCCGAAGGGCGTGGTATCGACCAGCGGGTCCGCGGACGCCTGCACGGGTGCGGGCTTGGCGGGCCTGGACGCTTTGGTGGGCTTGGCCGGCGTTGCCGCAGGCTGCGCCCCTTGCTCTTCATCGAGCGGATCGACGTCCTGGGTGGCGAAGCTGCGGGCTTCGTCGCGGCTGAGTTTGTCGATGCCGTTGAGCGTCATGCCGTCGAGGCTGGCACGGATCTCGAACCGCATGCCGCCGCCGACCGGATAGGACTTCGGGAAGATGTACCTGATGATGAATTCCCCGTCGTACTTGCCTTCGGGGTACTGCTCCAGCTCCGGGTCTTTGACCTCGAAAGTACCGAGGTGCGTCGCGAGGCGGCCAACCGTGAACGGGCCGTTCTTGCCGCGGATGGTACGCAGCGTGAGCTGGCCGGGGACGACGATGGGCGCAACAGATTTCTCGGAAGCCGATGGGGTTGCCATGATGGTTCTCCTGATGATGAATGACGGGCCGCCGACGGCACCCGGTGGATGAGAGGAAATGGCCTCGCCCGAGGTGGGCGAGGTCCGCGTGGCATCACGCCTTGAGCTGGCGCATGCCTTCGGCCAGCAGCCACAACGCCCGGTTCAGGCGCAGGTTCTGGTCGATGCCTTGCACCGGACGGGTGCGCTGATTGCGGCCGTTGGCCGTGCGTCCGTTCAGGCCCCCTTTGACTAGGTTCTCCTGGACGCGGTTGAAGACGGCCCACAGGTCGTTCTTGCGGTCGTCCCATCGCCGAGGGGCCAGCAGTTGGCTCTCGGTGACAGGCGTGGACTTGGCCGGATCGTCGTACTTGAGTGCGAGCGCAGAGTTCGCAAAGACCTCCGCTTCGCCCTCATCGAGGGTGATGGTGCGCATCGCATCGCGCGCGTTCTGCACGCGCTCGAAACCTTCGAGGACTCCGTAGGCACCTTCGATCACCTGGCTGGCCACGTCGCCCTTGTGGGGAACGCGGATGTCTGCGGTGGTGTCACCGCAAACCAGGCCGTTGTGGCAGACGAACCGGAACATGCCGGCGAGCATCTGATAGCTGCTCGTGCCGTCATGGCTGTTGAGCAGGATGATCTCGTTCGCCTCGTCGCCGTTGATCTGGCTTGCATGGCGAAGTCGGATGAGGTGCTTCGTGTACTCGCGCCGGTCTTCGTTGCGCACGCGCGTCTGACACACCATGAAGGGCTCGAAGCCCTCCTGGCGCAGCTTGGTCAGCACGGTCGAGGTCGGTATGTAGGCATACCGATCGGACCGGCTCCCATGTGGAGCGTCGGCGAAGATCGACGGAACGACGGCACGAATGCGGTCGTCCGAGAGTGGGCGATCAGAGCGCAGGATCGGGGATTGCGGAGCAAAGCGGGATACCAGAGACATGGCTGATCTCCTTTGAGAAATTCGACAACCGCGTGGCCGTGAGACCACGCGGAACTCGGGGGATGAAATGCGCAAGCACGCGTCCTGGGGACGCGGCGTACGTGGGGAGGAAAAGCGACAAGGCCCCGTGAGAGGCCGTGCCGGATCAGAACGAAGCAGCCAATGCCGGCTCCTGCTCCTGGACTTGCGCCTCGGGCTCGCGCTCGGCGGGCTCGGTGGCCGTGTCGATGGCATCGTCGGCTTCGGACGCGGATGCGTCTTCGGCCGGCGGCGCCTCGGCTTGCGCCTGGCTCGTCGGATAGACCTGGGTGCCGTCGATCTTGATGAGACCGATGTGGACCAGCGTCGATTCCAGGCTGGCGGCCGGTTCCCCGGCGTGCTCACCCTTGGTGCGGATGTACGGATCGATCTTCATGTCGTTCAGACGGAAGGCGATCAGCACCTTGCGGTCACCCTCGACGGCCTGAACGCACCGGCGAACCAGGTGCTCGGCTTCCGGGGTGGCGACGATGGTGTCGAAGTACCGATACTCCGGTTCATCGACAGGCCCGGCCAGTGCCGCGACGGTGCAAGAGAGGAACGAGTCGCCAGCTTTTGGGGTGACGTCCTTCACACGATTGAGATAGCCGATGCCGCGGGTGATCAACTCGTGCTGCTCGATCGAAGCCAGTTCGGCCCGGTCGATCAGTTCGGCCTTGAGCAGTCGCGCCTTGAGGGACGCGGCGGCCTGACCCTTCTGCTCACCCTTGTCGCGGATGTACACATCGCCCCACAGGTCACCGAGGCGAAAGCGCACCAGCGGGCGCTGCTTGGGATCGTCAACGCCGATGTAGCGCTGAACGAGCTTCTTGGCCTCGGCACCCGAGACCTTGACGTCGAAGTAGCGGTAGCTGGGGTCCCGGGCGGGGCCGACCAGCGCGGCGATGGTGCATGCCAGGAAAGGCTGCGCACGGCGGCCGCCCCGGACGGGCACTTCACGGACACGCTGGATGTAGCCGATGCCCGAGGTGTGGAGGTCGAAATACGATTTCTCGTTGGACGTGGTGTTCATGGTGAATCTCCATTGGGATGAAGCGGAGACACACCGGCCCACGCATGCGGGGAAGGTGCGTGACCCCGCGGTGGGTTGATAAGGCGAAAGCATCCGCCACCAGAGGCTGGTGGCCGCTCGCGGAAGGATGCGGTGCGAGCTGGCTCGGTCACGCAGTGGGAACTGCGCCGCAACCTCGAAGACCGATGGTTGCCTGGCATGTCGCTGACGACGTCAGCAGGCATGGGGCCAGCATGGCGGGGCCTCGCGCGCGCGGCAGCAATCAATCGGCACCCGGGCGCTTCCCTTTGTCCGCGCCACCCGGCGCCTGTCACAGGCACTTGGCGCCGCGCAGGTGCTCGGGGGTATCGGCGCGCGGACGGCCGGGACGGCTCCAGGCGCCGCCACCGCGCGCGCCGATCAGCCGCCAGCCGGCGGCGCGCAGGCTGGCGCCACCTTCGTCGGGCATGGTGTAGGTGAGCAGGCGTATGTAGCCCAGCGCCCTTGCCGCCTGCCAGGCCGCGCCGTAGAGCTTGCTGCAGGCGCTGGGTGTGCCGTCGGTGCACAGCCGCGTGACTTCCAGCGTCCAGGTGCCGCGCGACCGGGCGGCCGACAATGGCCACGCCGTGGATCAGGTCGCTGTCGCTCAGCGTGACGGCCAGGGCGAACTTCGCGCCCTGGACCGGGCGGTGGTGGCGATGGTGCGACAGAACGAATGCATTGGCCGTGCGCAGCGACACCGGTAGGAGGTGCAGCCTCGGCGAGGTCGATGGCGTGTTCATGCGGTTGTCTCCGGTGGCATGCCGGCGTTGTGGCCGGCGGGGCGTGCCTCGGCGGCTGGAGACAAACGCGCACGCGCGGCGATGGCGGCGGTGCGAACAAAAGAAGGCCCCCGATGCGGGGGCTGCGAGGCGGTTGCCGCGTCAGGCGGGAGGCACCACTGCTAAGGACAGGTGCGTGGCGGTGGCGGAAAGCACGAGATCGTCCGCCGAGTGCTGGAGGCGCGTGAACAGGCCGTCCTTCGGGTCGAAATACTCCGCGAAGTCATCGCCGCCCAGCTCGCGGCCGGCGAGGTGCCACCAGTCATCGAACGGGTCGGTGTCCGGGTTGCATCCGACGGCGTAGGCGAGCAGTGCCTGGCGCCCATCCGGGCGACGCTCCCCACGCTCGGCGAGGAAGTACACGCCCTGATCCTTGACCAGGACAATGCGGCACTGATTGGGGACGTCTCAGAAAACGGAAAAAATCGTACGCTAAGCCGGTTGCAGCGGTCGTAGCGGCCTGAACTTGCCCGCGCCGATCTTGGCGCTGCTGCGCCAGAGGTAATCGCCGGTCAGGTTGATGTGCTCCCAGCCCAGCGGCGACAGGTACTGCAACAGGGCGTCATCGACAGTCTGGCCGTGACCGCGTAAGGCGTTTGAGGCCCGTTCCAGATAGACCGTGTTCCACAACACTATGGCCGCCGTCACCAGGTTGAGGCCGCTGGCCCGGTAGCGCTGCTGCTCGAAACTGCGGTCGCGGATTTCGCCCAGCCGGTTGAAGAACACGGCGCGGGCTAGCGCGTTGCGGGCTTCGCCCTTGTTCAGTCCGGCATGCACGCGGCGGCGCAGCTCGACGCTTTGCAGCCAGTCCAGGATGAACAGCGTTCGCTCGATGCGGCCCAGCTCGCGCAGCGCCACGGCCAGGCCGTTCTGGCGCGGGTAGCTGCCGAGTTTCCTGAGCATCAGCGAGGCCGTCACCGTGCCCTGCTTGATCGAGGTGGCCAGCCGCACCTTGGCGTTGATCGCCTTGCCGGACGCCTGGAACTGCTGCTGATGCTTGTGCTTGGCAGCGTTGAACAGCTTGCCCAGGATGCGGTCGTGCAGGTCGATGATTTCGTCGGTGACGGTGGCCATGCCCTCGATGGCGAGCGCACCAGGGTCGCGTAGCGGCGCTGTGCCTCGAACTTGGCCAGATCGGCGGGCGTCATCTGGCCGCCTTCGCGGGCGATCTTGAGCAGGCGGTTCTGGTGCACCGACCGCTCGATGCCGGAAGGCAGGTCGAGCGCCTGCCAGGCTTTGAGGCGCTCGATGTGTTCGAGTATGTGGCGCGAGTTCGGCTTGACGGGCGACTGGCGCAGCCAGGCCAGCCAGGTCGTCTTGCCGTTGTCGTGGCGCTTGAGCAGATCGTCGAGGCGGTGCCGGTGGGTGGCCGACAGGGGATCGGACAAGGCCGCGTAGATGCGGCGGTTGGCGCGGCTGTAGGCGTTCATCGAACACCTCCCTTTTCCTCATCCGGCGCAACAGGACAGTTGCTTCACGTCCTTGTTGAAGGTCTGCGCCGCGAGCTTCAGTCCCTCGACCATGGTCAGGTAGGGGAACAACTGGTCGGCCAGCTCCTGCACGGTCATCCGGTGGCGGATCGCCAGCGCGGCCGTCTGGATCAGTTCGCCCGCTTCCGGCGCGACCGCCTGTACGCCGATCAGCCGCCCTGAGCCAGCTTCCGCCACCAGCTTGATGAAGCCGCGCGTGTCGAAGTTGGCGAGCGCCCTCGGCACGTTGTCGAGCGTCAGCAGCCGGCTGTCGGTCTCGATGCCGTCGTGGTGCGCTTCCGCCTCGCTGTAGCCCACGGTCGCCACCTGCGGATCGGTGAACACCACCGCCGGCATCGCCGTCAGGTCCAGCGCCGCGTCGCCGCCGGTCATGTTGATCGCGGCGCGCGTGCCGGCCGCCGCCGCCACATAGACGAACTGCGGCTGGTCGGTGCAGTCGCCGGCAGCAAAGATGTGCGGTGCGCTCGTGCGCATGGCGCGGTCGATGACGATGGCTCCCTGCGCATTGACTTCGACGCCTGCCGCTTCAAGGTTCAGGCTGCGCGTGTTCGGCGCGCGACCGGTGGCGACCAGCAGCTTGTCGGCGCGCACTTCCCCCTGCCCGGTGGTGAGCACGAATTCCCCGCCCGCATAGGCAACGTGGCTCGCCTGGGTGTGGTCCAGCACCTCGATGCCCTCGGCGCGGAAGGCGTCTGTTACGGCTTCCCCGATGGCCGGGTCTTCTCGGAAGAACAGCGTGCTGCGCGCCAGGATCGTGACCTGGCTGCCCAGCCGGGCGAAGGCTTGCGCCAACTCGACCGCCACCACGGAGGAACCAATCACGGCCAGCCGCTCGGGGAGCGAGCTGCTTTCCAGCGCCTCGGTGGAGGTCCAGTGGGGTGTGTCCGCAAGGCCCGGGATTGGCGGAAGCGCCGGGCTCGCGCCGGTGGCAATCAGGCAGCGGTCGAAGTTCACCTCGTGCGTGCCGCCGTCAGCGGTCGCCACGGTCAGCGTGCGCGTGTCCCTGAACCGGGCCTCGCCGCGCAGCACGGTGATGGCCGGAGTGCTTGCCAGGATGCCTTCGTACTTGGCATGGCGCAGCTCCTCGACGCGGCCTTGTTGCTGGGCCAGCAGCCGCTCGCGCAGTACAGCGGGCGCTGCGGCCGGCAGGCCAGCATCGAACGGGCTTTCGCGGCGCAGGTGGACGATGTGCGCGGCGCGGATCATGATCTTGGACGGCACGCAGCCGACATTGACGCAGGTGCCGCCGATGGTGCCGCGCTCGATCAGCGTGACGCGGGCGCCTTGCTCCACGGCCTTCAAGGCAGCCGCCATCGCCGCGCCGCCGCTGCCTATCACAGCCACGTGCAGCGCTTGTTCACCGCCAACATGCTTCGTTTCGCCACCGAGCCAGCCCAGCGCCTTGTCTAGCAGGCCGGCAGGCTTGTTCGGCGTGTCGGTAAGCCGTGCGCGATAGCCGAGCGTGGCCACTGCGGCAACCAGCGGGGCCACGCTCACGCCTGCATCCGCCTCGATTTCGGCCTGCCGCTGCGGATAGGACACCGAGGCCGCGCGCACGCCGGGCACGTTCGTCAAAGCCTGCTGGACGTGCTCGGCGCACGACGTGCAGGTCATGCCTTCGATGTGGAGGGTGATCGCCTCGGCCATGATTACGCCCTCACTGCTTGACGCTGGACGGGTAACCCGCGTTTGCGGTGGCCTTGGTCAAGGCGTCGGCATTGGTCTTGGCCTCGTCGAAGGTGACGACGGCCTCCCGCTTCTCGAAGCTGACTTCGGCCTTCTCGACGCCGGCGACCTTGGACAGAGCCGTCTTGACCGTGATCGGGCACGCGGCGCAGGTCATGCCGGGCACCGACAGGGTGACGGTCTTGGTGGCAGCCCAGGCGGGCGCGCTTAGAGCGGCGGCCAGGGCGATGAGGGTGGTGAGGGTGGTGAGTTTCTTCATGGTGATCTCCTTTCAGTAGAACAGCGGCAGGACGTAGGGAAACGCGAGGGCAACCAGAACCAGGGCGGCCACGATCCAGAAGATCACCTTGTAGGCAGTCCGCACTTGGGGCACGGCGCAAACGTCGCCGGGCTTGCAGGCATGGGCTGGTCGGAAGATGCTGCGCCAGGCGAAGAACAGCGCGATGAGCGCTGCGCCGATGAAGATCGGCCGATACGGCTCCAGCACGGTCAGGTTGCCGATCCACGCGCCAGAGAAGCCGAGCGCGACCAGGACAAGGGGGCCGAGGCAGCAGGCCGAGGCGAGGACGGCCGCGACGCCGCCGGTCGCCAGTGCGCCGCAGCCGTTCTTGGGTTCCGACATAAGGTTCTCCTTCCGGGACTTCGCTTGATGCTGTAACGTTACTTCCGTAGTCAACTACGGAGTCAAGCGCCATGGAGAACGCTCAAGAGAATCTGACCATCGGGGCCTTCGCCAAGGCAGCCCGGGTCAACGTGGAGACGATCCGCTTCTATCAGCTCAAGGGCTTGCTACCCCAGCCGGAGCGGCCCTACGGTCGCATCCGCCGCTACGGGCAGGCGGACGTGGCGCGGGTGAAGTTCGTGAAGTCAGCCCAGCGCCTGGGATTCAGCCTGGATGAAGTCGGCCAGCTCCTGAAACTGGAGGACGGCACCCATTGCAGCGAGGCGGCCGAACTGGCTGCTCACCGGCTGGCCGATGTGCGCGCACGCATGGCGGACCTCACGCGGATGGAAGAGGCCCTGTCGACGCTAGTGAGAGAGTGCAACGCGCACCATGGCAATGTTTCCTGCCCGTTGATCGCAGCTTTGCATTGCTGCTAAAGGGCCCACTTCGGCTCTTAGCGTACGATTTTTTTCCGTTTTCTGAGACGACCCCTGATTGGCGATGGCTTCGGTCAGCACGGGGCGCAGGTCAGCGCCTTTGAATCGCAGTGACATGGATGAAATCTCCTGTGTGGAAGAATGAGAAAGGCCTCCATCCGATGGGATGAAGGGCCTGTAGTGCACGCGGCCGGAACGGCTGGAACGCCGTGGCGGATGCCTCGGGTCAGCCGCAGGACCGCCCGGTTTCGCTGCGGGGCGTCATGCCGGGACGGCCTGGCGCTTGCGGGCCGCTTTCGCGTCGAGGATGCTCACGTCGATCTGGCGCCAGCGCCCGTCGTCGATGAGCCTCTCCAGCACTTCGCCGAGCATGTCGAAATACACCTCGTCGTGCCGATCGACCAGTTCGACCGATTCACCGTTCTGACGGTGCAGTTCCACCACGTAGGTGTCTCCGCCGCGGTCGTAGAGGATCGTCACCCGGCCCTCGAACTTCGCGGTCGAGACCGTGAAGCTGATCGCCGGCGGGGTCTCGATGATCTTGGAGGGCGTGGGATCGACCCAGGTGAAGTCGCGGGCACCGGCATCCACCAGCATGTGGGTGATGCGCCGGAAGCGATCGGGGGCCGGCATCTCCTCCAACTGCTCGATGAGCTGGCCCAACTCCATGCACTGCGGCGTGGGAATGGGCAGCTTGGCCGGCGCCGAGCCGAGGATGTGCCTCGTGATGGTGTACGGCGTGCCGTCCGAAGTCTCCTCGGTGATGACCTCCGGCGTGTCCGCGCGCAGTCCGTCGAAGCGACGACGGGCATAGGGTTGGACATGCACCTTGGCGCCTTCGGCAGGAACCGTGGTCACCAGGCTGGGATCGAGCACCGCGAACTCGGAAGGCTTGAGCTTGACGACGATGGCATCGTCGGTCGCGGCGACCACCTTGCCGTCGAAGGGTTGGGGGTCGATGGCGAAGCCCAGCGTTGAGGACAGCGGCTGATCATCGAACACGCGGTACTTGAACGACCGCACGTTGCGGGGCACATGGCCTGCGACCAGCGAAGGCATCATGGATTTGATGAGGGAACGATCCATGGGGAAACTCCTTGAGGAAAAACAAGGGATTCCCCGCCCGCAAGGGAGAGGTCCCTTGTGGGTGGCGTGGATGGACGCGGTAGGTCCGTAGGAAGAAACGACCAGCACGGTTTCCCGCGCTTGCAGCCTCGAAGGTCTCGACTGCCTGGGCATGTGCCGGCAACGCCGACGAACATGGGGCAAGCATGGCCCTGGGGCGGTCTGCCTGCCCGCAGGAAACGGCACCGCACCACAACCGTTTTCCTGTGCTGCGGGCAAGAAAAAGCCCCTCGAAAGGGGCTGGAGGAATCAGGCTTGGTACACGAAGTAGTGCTCGCGCTGACGCGGAAAGAACACGTGTTTCCACGTGTCGCCGCTTGTGTTGCCACCGTCGAAGACGACCATTTCGTAGTCGTCCACGTCGGTGTCCACCAGGTCGGCGCTGGCGATATGGCGCATGTGCAGCGTGCCGCTCATGCGCTCGAATACCAGGATCTGGCCGATGGCATCTTCCTGGCTCATGGCGTTGACGCAGGCTCCGAGTTGGTGCTCGAAGTCGGATGCGGGTGTGATGAGGTCGGGGAACATGGGATCGCTCCTGTGAAAGTGCGCCGGCCCGGCTCTCTGGCGGGAGACCGGGCCGGCATGCGGTGAGGACAAGGAAGGCCGGGGATGTGTGTGGCAGCTATTCGCCGGCCAGCGATAGGCCCGGCAACACGGGTGCGTCGGCATCGAGGATGAGGATGCGCACGTCGGCCTGGCCGGCCAGTTCAAGGATCTGTGCCAGCTCGTCCGGCATGCCCTTGCTGCGGTGCTCCTGCCGAAGCTGCTCGGCGGCGATCCCCTCGACGTCCTGCAGGTGCTGGTCCGTCCAGGGCGTGGAGATCAGCTTGACGCCGATCGCCGGGCTGTAGGGAATCCGGAACGCGATGAACAAAAAGGCCTCCGGCGTCGCGAGGTCAGCCAGGTTGGCCAGGTACTGGCCGGTTTCGCGGCTGATGTGCGCGCTGCTGATTTCCCAGCACCGGCTGTAGTAGCCGGTCTCGAAGCTCAACCGCTGCACGACTTCCCGTGCGGCCTCGGCCGAATAGGTGTCGCCAATGTGGACGGGGCGGCCGTCGAAGTCGTCGCCGTGGATCGCGTACACCACGGCACCCACCATGCCTTCGCCGCTGCCCCCTTCAGCCGCGTCGCATTCGGCGATCAGTGCGGCGCCGACAGGTTCGGTGCCAGTCCTGACCACCGCGAAGTCGCTGGTGATGATGCAAGGAGAAGAAACCAGCGCCGCGTCGCAGAGGTGCTGCTGGCTCGGGTGGATGTTTCGCCAAACATGCGGGCTTCCGTCCTCGTAGCTGATGGACAGCGTGCGGACGATTTTCAGATTCCAGTAGCCGCGTAGAAAGGGATTGGGATTCTGGGACATGGGATTTCTCCAACAGAATAATGATGGAGCAAATCCCCGCCACCGGGAATTGACCCCGGTGGGTGGAAAGAAAGGAAACAGCGTCAGGTGACGCTGATCGTTGGCGTTTGGGCCAATCGCTCGGCGACGCGCCGGCGCAAATTCATGCGGAATGGCTCGTCGCTGACGCCCGCCAGCAGATTGATGGTCTCCAGCGCGATCAGGGCCGAAGCCTCTTCGATGTCGGCGGCCACAATGGTCTTGCGCAATTGGTCGCCGAGCTGGAGGGCCTGGGAGGAGGAGCTGATGAAGCGGACCTCGCGGCTCAGGTAGCAGCCGTTGCCGCCGAACTCGAACAGCCGCGGCTTGCTGCAGTACCAGCAGCCCTCGAACTGGATGGCGGTCAGGTGGTGCCCGTCATCGAACCGGGTGGCGATCAGAAACAATGCGTCGAGATCGGCGGTGTCCTCGAACGAATGACGGTCGATCAAGTTCCCCAGCTCTTCGTCCTCATCGGCACGGAAGTGCACGGCGAGCAGTTCGAGCAGCGGCGGGATCGACAGCCCTTCGTCGTCCGGCATCGGAATACCGAGTTGCGTGGCCAGGTCTTCCAGGCCATCGAGCACGTCCGGCCATTGCGGATTGGTGGTCTCGGCGATCTGGGCGATGTAGGCCTGCCCGTTGCCGGGGTGGCTCTCGTCCAGCGCGAAGGCGCCGAACAGCGCCTGGATGACGGGCGTCACACGGTCGAGCACGAGAACGCCGGTGGCTTCGTAGTAGTTGTTGGCCATGAAGGCTCCTTTCGATGAATGAACGGAGCCAGCCCTTGCGGACGATGGCATCCGCAGGGGAAACCGCCTGATGCCGGATGGCGCTGGGCGGGGAGAAAACGCGAGGGACATGGCCTCGAACGAGGCGCATGTCCCTCATGGGGTCCCGTGAACGCAGTGATGAAGGTGTGCCAGGGACCGGCTCACCAACCGCTGTAGTTCAGCAGCAGGTCGGCGATCACCTGGCGACGTGGCAGATCGAGGCCGTCGAAGTCCGACAACCCGTTGAAGTGGCAGCGCTTGAGCATGGCACCGCCCTCGCGCGCGTTGTAGAAGCTGACCATCGCGGACAGGAACATGCGTTCCCCGCTGCTCAGGACGCCGAGGGCGTCGTTGAGCCGCAGCATGTCGGGACGCAGATCCCACTTGCTCTTGGCCTGGTTCAGACCTTCACGGGTGCCATCGCCAAACCATTGCGGGCCGGCGATTTCGACACCACGCTTCCAGGCCTCAAAAAAGGCTTGGGGCGCAGCGCTGAAATGCCGTTCTTCCCGAACGATCTGATCGACGACTTCCTGCGGCAGTAGCTGGTTCATGACGTGATTCCTCCAGTTGGATCAGGGAATGGCGAGCTGGGACCAGCCGCCTCTTTCGAGGGCACGTTGAGCCGCAGCATGGCTGCGGAAGTACTCACGAGATTCCCGCGAAACGGGACCTTCGGTATCGCGCGTGCCGATGTAGTGGCCGGCGGCGCTGTGCAGGACTTCGAGCGGCAGGAACTTGCCGCAGTAGGTCAAGGCCAATTGACCGAATCGGCCGAAAGAGGCTTGCTGGGACATGGATGGGCTCCTTGGAAAAGCGGGGCCCTGTCCCTCACGGGATGGCAGCTCCCGCACGCGGTTGAAAAAAAAGCATCAGCGTCTTGGGAACGCGCGTCCGCGCAATGGATGCGATGCGGACTGGTGGGTTGCGCGGAGAGAACCCCGCGGCAGCCTGAAACCCTGGCTGCTGGCATGTGCTGACGAATCAGCGGACATGCGGACAGCTTCGTGAGGGTGCCGCGCCACGTCAGTTGGAAATCGGCATCTGGTCCAGCCCCGATTGATGTGCGCAGGACAAAGAAAAGCCCCGCAACGAGTGCGGGGCGGTCATGACGGTGCGGTGAGGCTGGATCAGCGGGGCTTGTCACCCAGGACATGCTGCTTCCAGATGGCGAATGCCTCGTCCGCTGGCAGCTCGGCCAGGATGATGATGGGCTGGTCCTGTCGGCTGCGCAGCTTTGCGAAATACGCCGCGCGGTCGGCAATGGCCTTGAGCTTGATGCCCTTGAGGAACAGCAGCCGGCCGTCCTTGATGAACAGCACCTTGTTGCCGATGTCGCGGTTGAACGCGGTGCGCAGCTTGCGCTCCGCATGCATGGCATCGGCCAACTGGTCCACGAGGAAGTCGAGCGTCATGTCGATGAGAAGCGGCTCGTCGTCCTCGCGTTCGACGTCGAGCGATGCCGGCGGCAGGCTCTTGGCGAATTCCTCGGCCTGGGCCAGCAGCGCGGCCTGGCCTTGCAGCGGGCGCACGAACGTCGAGCCGCCGTGTCCGTCATTGCGGGCTTCGGCGATGGGCCTGCCGTCGAACATGACGGTGGCGGTGAAGCACAGCGTTTCCTCGCTCGCGAAATCCGCGACCTTGAGGTTCTTGAGCGTGATGCGGTCTTGTCGGGTGATGGTGTCCATAGGAAGTCCTGTTATCGACCGGGTTGACGACACGCCCCTGACGGGACGCGGCATACATCCCGTGGGTTGGAGGAAGGTGGCATCGATGCCCGGTGGGCAGCGTTCGCCGGAGAGATGCCGGGGCGAACTGGCGGGTGGCGTGGGAGGAACCCACGGCAGCCTTGACACCCTGGCTGCTGGCTGTTGCCGATGCGTCGGCAATGCAGGAGGGAGGATCACGCGGCCCGCCGGCCGCGTCGTGCATCAATCCGAAGCGCTCGATCCCGTCTTGTGCGGGCACTGCAACAGCCGCTGGCCCAGCCACGCGACACACGGCACGGCCATGGAGTTGCCGATCGCCTTGTAGCGGGGCGCGTCGGCGGCGGGCTTGCCGCGGTACGGCACCAGCGTGTAGTCGTCGGGCATGCCTTGCAGCCGCTCGCACTCCACAGGCATCAGCCGACGTACCCGCCACTGCGACCAGTCGCCCGGGCCGGGGTCGTTCCAGTCGTAGCGGAAATGTGCCTCGAAGTCCGGTGCCAGCACATGGGGCTTGTCGGCACCGCCGCTGCTGGTGCGCAGCGCGGTCGAGACGCCATCGCCCAGTTCAGCGGCCAGGCCTTCGGTGCGACCGCGCAGCGCCACGCCGATCACCATCGGCCGGCCCTGGCCCGGCTTGCCGCCACCCGTGGAGAGCGTCCCGGCAAGCTGGCCGTGGCCGGATTCCAGCCGCAGCTCGCCGCGCGAGTTCTGCGCGAACGCGATGGCCGGCACGACGCCGGCATTCGCGTGGCTGAGGCGATGCCCGCCCGCGCGCAGCGTCGGTGCCCAGGCCATCGTTGCATCGGCTCCGCAGCCCTGGGCGGTGAAGGCGATGATCGGCACACCCTTGCCGGTGCCGTCCTCGCTGCAGCCCTTGCCGCCGTTGGCGGTGCTGAGCGTGTGGCTGATGCTGCCCGCGATGGACTGCGCCACGAAGGTCTCGACCTCGAAGTCGTTCTTCGGGCCAGGTGCCGCGGTCAGGCAGGCCGCGACGTCAATGGGGCCTGCGGTGTTGCCCCCGCCGAATCCGAACGTCACCGTGGCCTTGCCGTAGGGCTGCTTCAGTCCTGCATATCCCGAGTACCCGCCTGCTGCCGCAGCGCCCGATCCAGCAGCGCCGGCAGCGTCTTGCCACGGCACGAAGCCCGGCGAAGAATCCCCGCGCACGCCGTCGCGCTCAAAAAGTACCTCGGCGGGATCGACGCCACCTCCACCACTTGCCACAAGAAACACGCGACGGCGCCGTTGGGCGACGCTGAAATATTGAGCATCGAGCACGCGCCAGGCGATGCGGCGCCGGGGTCCAGACACACAACCTGCGTGCGCCCATTTTTGCCCTGGCGGTTCGAGCGCACGGCTTTCTCCAGCCAGTGCTCCCAGGAAGTGCCCGAAGGCGTTGCTGCGGTCGCTGAGGACGCCGGGGACGTTTTCCCAGACGAGCGTTGCCGCCGGGCGGCGGTCTTGGTGGCGGGTTTGGTCGATGGCATTTGCAAGCTCCACATAGGCAAGGGTCAAGGCACCACGTGGGTCGTTCAGCCCCTGGCGCGCGCCGGCCACGCTGAACGACTGGCACGGCGTGCCGCCGACCAGGATGTCGGGCGCTGGCACGGTGCCGGCGCGGACCTGGCGGGCGATCGCGGTCATGTCGCCCAGGTTAGGCACGCGGGGGTAACGGTGGGCGAGCACGGCGCTCGGGAACGGCTCGATCTCGGCGAACCACGCGGCTTCGAGGTCGAGCGGTTGCCAGGCGAGGCTCACGGCCTCGATGCCGCTGCAGACGCTGCCGTAGAGCAGCGGCGTGTTGCGCGGCGGTGCGCAAAGATTCGGGTGCATGTCGGTCTCCTGTTCGTATGGCGCAGGGCCATCGCCCTGGCCGGGGCGTTGAAAGGCAGGAGAAAGGCGCCGAAGGCCCCAGGGGCCTTCGGCTCGGGAGGAAAGAAGAACCACCCGTGGGCTGATTGGCAGGCCCGGTCGTCGCTAGAACCGTCTGCTCATCAAGCAATCACACCCGGCCCATGTCGTGGCTGGGGCCGGCATCGTCTGGCGCACATCCGCGCACAAAGGGAGCCCGTTTTTGCGCCGGCGGGCACCGGCACCGAATACCGCTGACCGCGAAGGGTCTCCGGATGGCTCGCACAGGCAAGCCATCGGGGGACCCTTCGCAGCGGCGGAAGGAATGCAGACGAGGAGAACGCGCGGGGTGCGGTTCGCGGAGAAGCCACCTTCAGGTCCCGCGGCCGGGGACGGCCGGACGGGACGCGCACACGGAGCAAGAAGGCGTTGCGCGCTGGGGCGTCCCGCAGGGCATGCGGGACACGGGCCACGCCGCCGATGGCGGGCATGGCTCACGGGGAACGGGGGCGGTCAGGCGCCTTTGCAGCCACCGCCACTGGTACGGCGTGGACGCGAGGCACCACGCCTGGACGTGCCGGTTGCCACCGGCAGCGTGCCTTTGCAGGCGGGGTAGCGACTGCACGACCAGAACGGGCCGCTCTTGCCGGTGCGCTGGCGCGTGGGTGCGCCGCACTGCGGACAAGCCGGTCCTTGGGGAACCTTGATGGACAGGGACGTGCTGCCGTACTGCGCGATCAACTGCGAAATCCATGCAGCCTGCTTGCCGATGAACACATCCAGGGTGAGTTGTCCGGCCTCGATCATGTCCAGCGCCTGTTCCCAGACGGCGGTGGTGCCGGGGTCGGCAATCGCCGCGGGCACGGCGTCTATCAGCGTGAGCGCCGCATCCGATGCGCGGATGGAGCGTCCCTTCTTCACGATGTAGCCGCGGGCGATCAGCCCGCTGATGATGTTGGCCCGCGTCGCCTCGGTGCCGATGCCCGTCGTGTCCTTGAGCTTCTGCTTCAGGCGCGGGTCGGTCACGAAACGCGCAACGCCCTTCATCGCCTTGACCAGTTCGCCCTGGGTATAGGGCTTAGGCGGCATCGTCTTGAGGGCCTTGATGTCGGCCCCGGCGATCTGGCATGCCATCCCGTCACGCAGCGCAGGCAGCACCTGGCTGCGCGCGGCACCATCGCCGTCCTCGTCCGCTTGCGGTTCGGCCAGCAGCAGGCGCCAGCCCTTGGCGACGACTTGCTTGCCCGTGGCCACCAGCTTCTGCTGGCCGCAGAAAAGCTCGGCCACGGTACGGTCGAACTCGTGATGAGGGAGGAACTGGGCCAGGTAATGCGCCCGGATCAGCCGGTACACCGCCTGTTCCTTCTCGCTCATGGCGGACAGGTTCGCAGGTTCGAGCGTCGGGATGATGCCGTGGTGCGCGGACACCTTCGTATCGTTCCAGGCGCGCGAACGCACGGAGCGGTCGAGCTGCTCCATGATCGGGCGCAGCGAGGGATCGGTGTTGAGCAGGCTGCCGAGGACCGTAGGCACCTCGGCGAACATGCTTTCGGGCAGGTAGCCGGAATCCGAGCGCGGGTACGTCGTGGCCTTGTGCGTCTCGTACAGGGCCTGAGCGATCTCCAGCGTCTCCTGCACGTCCAGCCCAAGCTGCTTGGAGCACACCTCCTGCAGGGTGCCCAGGTCGAACAGCAGCGGCGGGCCCTCGCGCACGCGCTCGGTCTCGACCGACACCACCTGGGCACTGCCCGCGGCGCGGATCTGCTGCGCGGCCTGCTGTGCGACGGGCTGCTGCAGGCAGCGGCCGGCGTCGTCGGTGCTGGCATCGTGTGCCACCCACTGCGCGGTGAACGTCTGACCGCCTGCGGACAGGGACACGTCGATGGCCCAGTACGGCACGGACACGAAGGCCGCGATCTCTCGGTCGCGGTCCACCACGAGTTTGAGCGTCGGGGTCTGTACACGCCCCACCGACAGCACGCCTTCGTAGCCGGCCTGCCGCCCGAGCACGGTGAACAGCCGGCTGAGGTTCATACCCACAAGCCAGTCGGCGCGCGAGCGCGCCAGCGCCGAGTAATACATCGGCAGCGTCTCGGCCGAGGGCCGCAGCTTGGCGAGCGCGGTGCGGATGGACGCATCGTTGAGCGCCGACAGCCACAGGCGTTCGATGGGACCGCGGTAGCCGCACAGGTCGATGATCTCGCGGGCGATCAGTTCGCCTTCGCGGTCAGCGTCGGTGGCGATGACAAGCTGGGTCGCCTTCGCCAGAAGCGCTTTGACGACCTTGAATTGCGTGGCGGTCTTCGGCTTGACCTCGACCCGCCACTGCTGGGGAATGATGGGCAACTGCTCCAGCGACCAACGCTTGAGCGCCGCGTCATACACCTCGGGTGCTGCCGCTTCGACGAGATGGCCGATGCACCAGGTGACCGTGACGCTGGAGCCGTTGAGGCAGCCTTCACCGCGCTGCGTGGCGCCGAGAATCCGGCCGATGTCTTTGCCCTGGGAGGGCTTCTCGCACAGAAACAGCCGCATGTCCGTCCATCCGCTTCCCGTTGTTCATGGAGTTGCTGGGATCGAGGATGCCGAGCGCCTGTTGGGGCAGCAGCAAACAAGCTGCATGCGGCAGCGACCGCTTTCACGAGATGGGATGGCTGAGGCGGGGATGGCGTGCGGCCGGCGATGTGCGAGTCGGGAGCCGCGATGTTCGGGAGCGCGTGGAAGCCGGTGGACGCTGGTGGCGCTGTCCCCTGGGGATAGCTCGCGAGGACATGGGGGGCGGCAACGTACTGCGGCCGCCCCCCCGTCGGATCACTTCCTGCGCTTGGGCTCCTTCGGCGCAGCCGGTTCCTGGGCGGCCTGGGGCTTGGGCTGCGCGTCCTGTGCGGTCTCCTGCGATTTGGGGCTCAGGACGACGGACTCGATGCGGAACGGCAGGATGCCGACGCTGCGCGCGTTGATCTGCCAAGTCTCACGTGGCTGATCCTCGTTGTCGGTCCAGGGTTCGCGCTCCATGCGGCCGACGACCAGCACGCGCATGCCCTTCTGGTAGAGGTCCTTCCAGTGCGCGGCGTCGCGGTGCCAGATTTCCACCGGCGCCCAGAAGCCGCCGCGATCCTCATAGTCGCCGCCCTTGGTGGGAACGGGGTTGTCGAAATACACGTTCAGCCGCAACAAGCGCCGCGGTTCGTCGTTGCCGTTGGGGAACTCCCGGTACTCGGGGGGCGAGCCGATGTTGCCTTCGCCCGAAAAATGCGTGCTCATGTTGCAATCTCCTTGGTGGTTGAAATACCCGCACCTGGTCGGCGCCGGGCGCGTGCTGGGATGCCCGGCGCAATCACCGATCGCGCATTGCGGCGGGAAAGGACGTGAGCCGGCGCAGGTAGGCGTCTTCCGCCTCGGCGGCCTTGCTGGCGCACTCCTGTGCCTGCCTGCCCAGGGTGTGCAACAGGCTGATCTGCATGTTCAGCGTGATGCGCTGCAGCTCGATCGCGTGCAGGTCGGCCAGCAGGTTGACCGGCGTGCTGGTGCTCGCCATCAGCTCCTGCCACAGGGCCACGCCCATGGCCGAGCGGTCGTGCCTGCGCCAGCGCAGGAACGTCGTTCCCGCGCCAGTGGTCTGCTGGGCCAGTTCCACGGGCAGCAGGTGGAAGGGATGCCCACTGGCCTGTTGCAGCACTTGTCGCTGCGCCAAGCCGATCAACTCGTCGCGCATGGCGAAGCACTGGCTGGCCCAGGCCTCCAAGTCCCCTTTACCTTTAAAAGGCTTTAAAAGGCCTTTTAGAGAGGCCGCGTGTTCCAGGCGCATGAAGGCTCCCTGTTGCAGGCCCCGGAAGTAGCGGGTCGGCTGGTTCAGATCGCTCATGCGGATTCGTCCTCGCCGGCAGTGGCTGCGTTTTCGGATGGGTCGGCAGCAGCGGCCGCATCACCATCGACGCTGGTAGCGGCTGCGGCAGGACTCTCACCGCGCTGTTGCAGACCACGGCGCACGATGGGTGGCGCAAACTTCGAGCGGCGCGTGCCTTCGAGCACGTCCTGCGGCAACTCGCCGAACTTCTCCAGCGCGGCCCGCGCTGCGGCATTCTTCGCCGCGAAATCGTCGCGGGTGCAGCCCGAATAGCGATACTGCTGGGCCAGCGAGAACAGGCTGCGCAGCGCGTGCGCGCCCTCGTTGAGCCAGCGCTCTAAGGTGCTGCGGTCGATCAGCGCGGTGTGGTGGGCGAGGATCAGCTTGCGCGCGATGTCGTCGTAGTCGGCCAGGAGATAGACAGCGGCAAAGCCCAACTGCGCATTGACGAACAGCGGCAGCTTGACGGGCTGCACGTTGAGGTTCTCGCCCAGGGTCAACGCGGCGGGCACGCCGGCCAGGGCCTGGTCCACCTGTTCGCGCAGCGTCTGCAGCGTGGTCTTGGTCTGGTCGAGCTTGTCCTCGATGCGCAGCATCCACCAGTCGCTGTACGGGTCGTCCTGCTCCGAGCCGCGCTTCATTTTGTTCATGACGGCGATGTAGCCGTTCAGGCCGACGATGCCCGGTCGCCCCTCGGCGGCGGCGCGGCCATGCCAGATGCGCGAGGCGTGGTGGGTGTGCAGCGTCAGCGACATTGCGCTGCGCAGGGAGCCGAGGTTGAGTTGCAATGGTTCGTTGCTGGTTGCCATGGTGATCGCTCGCTGGTGGACAGGGAGCCGCCAGCATCCGCATGCGGCGGAAGGCAGTCAGTCAACAAACCGAAATGAGCCGGCCCCCGGTTCTGTGCGCGCTGGCGGCGCAGCGCGCAACGGTCCCCTGGGGACCGCTCCGCAGATGGGCATTCACGTTGGCGCTCCGGGCCTCGGTCGTCGACGGGTTGCGTGCTGCACCGCACGTCGCGCTGTCGTTCGACACCATCCTTCGCAGCACGGCCGTCCCCAGGGGACCGTTCCGCTGAGCGCCATGGAGGTTTGCTTCATGGCCTTGCCAGGCGCTTTGCCCAGGTTTCGCGCAGCAGGTCGCGCCGTCACCCGGCGCTTCACCGCACAGCCGTCCCCAGGGGACCGTTTCTGCCAACCGCCATGGAGATCTACTTCACGGCTTTGACGAGCCCTGTGCTCAGGTCTTGCGCAGCAGGTCGCGCAGGCGCTCGATGTGCTGCCGGGCCACCTCGGGCGGCACGACGTTGCGCGGCGGCTCGGATGGTGGCGCTCGCGCCGCCGATGGTGTTGGCGGTGCTGGGCCGGTCTGCTTGGCCCACGCATTGAACTCGCCGCGCATGGCGCGCTGGATGATGCCGAACAGATATCCGGCGGGGTTGCGGATGCCATGCTTGCCGCACCGTGCGGCCCATTCGTCCAGCACGGCCTGCCCCAGGGCAGCGTCCACCTGCTGCAACGCCATCCTGGCTCCGGCCTGCTGTTCCGCTTTCAGTTCCGCGAAGCGCTTGGGCCATTGCAGGTCGCCCAGCGCACGCGCCTGCGCGGTAGTACGTACTTCATTAATACGACTACTACGTACTGTACGGTCCTGCTTCGGATTCCGAAGAGCGCCGTCTGGCGCGGGTTTCGGCCCTGCTTCGGATTCCGAAGAGGGGCGTTCGCCATTCCGAAGAAGGCTCGCGGGCCCTTCTTCGGAATCGTGGATCGCATCCTCCTGTGGATAACTTTCGGTGGCGGTGATGCCCTGGTCGGCCAGGCGCTCGGCGAGCACTTGCAGCCGCGACGGCAAGGTGCGTCCGGACAACATCGGGTCGTCCGCGATCTCCTGGAGGGTGTTGAGTCCCACCACCTGAACGGCCTTGGCCGAATGCCCCAGCGACTGGCTGACCAGGGCCAGGTAGTCGGCGTCGAGCTGCATGGCCTCGAACGGTGTCAGGGGTTCGTCATGCAGGACGTAGAGGTTTCCGAGGATGCGGCCGGTCTTGGGGTCGCGCCGTCGTCGCACGAGGCTCAGCCAGCGCGTCAGGCGCAGCAGCGTCAGCGCCCGCGCGACGGTCTCGTGGGAGGCTTGTCCCGCGCAGGGCATGGACGCCAGCCAGGGGCGCAACTGCTCATAGGTCGGGAACGCCGTGACGCCGTCGTCGTTGAGCATCAGCCGGAACACCTGCCAGGCGTTGCGCTCCAGCGGTGTCAGGCGGCGGTCGAGGAACAGCCGCCGCGGCACGCTCTCGTGCCGATTGCCACTGAACAGGAAGGCGTCGCCGGACGCGGCAGGCGTGGGCACTGCCATGGGCGCTGGCGCGCTGGGATGTGGCTTGGGCGTGAGGTCCTTCAGCGCAGCGTCGAACAGGTCGGCGAGTGCGATGGGGCCTTGACGCGGGGCTCGTGGGGCGGTGTCGTCCACGGCCATGGCCTAGCCCAATCCCTGATCGACCCAGTTCCTGATCGCGGCCCAGACCACCGAGAGCGGCAGTGACATGCCCTCGGCCAGGTCCATGGCCGCATCGAGAATCGAGGTCTCGTCCTCCAGATCGACGTTCCTGCTGCTGGTCACGGCTTTCCATTGCCGCCACAGTTCGGTGTCCTGGGTCTCGTCCAGGACGGGGTGGCGCCCCTTGCGCTTGGGCAGGCCGAGGATCTCCCGCCGCAGGGCGACTTCCTGATGGGTCAGGCCATAGAAGCGGCTGACCATCTCCGTGCTGGCCCCCAGCCGCAGCATGCGATCGACCGTGGCGATTTCCTTCTCCACGTCCTGTGCCTGGTTGAGCAGGCGCTGCAGCACTTCGCGGTTGACCGTGACCGAGCACCACGAGACGCTGGCGTTGGCCAGCACGCTGATCAGCGCGGGGTGCTTGAGCGCATCCAGCTCGGCCTCGCCGAAGCCCATGGCCTTGCAGCGGCGCAGTTGGCCGTTGCGAAGGTCATACAGCGCCTGGGCGATCACGGCCTGGTTGAGCGGATGCGATGTGGACATGCGACCTCCCTCGCTCACGTCCCGGGCGCCGTGGTGCCGGCTTCCAGGTCCAGCAGACGCCGGGCCAAGCGGAGCAGCCGAAAGAGCTTGACCAACGCCGTGTCGCTCAAGCGCCTTGCGCCGCTGCCATGGCCTTGGCTCTGGCCGTGCAACAGGGTCGGCAGGTCGGCGGCGAGCTGCGCGCCGTCCAGGCCCGCTTCGGCGACGGGCTGACCCGTCAGGGAAGTGAGGAGCGTCAGCACCGCGCGGCCGAGCGGCGACGGGGCTTGGCCGCGGGCGCGGCACGCAAACCCGATGCCATCGGCGCGATCCTCGATGTACTCGTCCAGGCCTGCCTCCCCGGCGATCTCGCGCGCGAACTGCGCGATGTGGATGCGCAGCCGATCGGGCGTGTCCAGGCCCGCGTCGATGTACCAGACATCGGAGATCGGATAGAGTCCGCCGGCTTGCACCGGGATGGACTGCAACACGCTCGCCGAGAAGTCGGGCGGCAGCGCATCGCCCAACTGGTCGGCGACCATGCGCTGGATCGACTGCAGCCGTTCGGTCGTCGGTGCCGGCGAGACGATGTGCTCACGAAGCAGATCGCTCGGTGCAGCCGCCGGGCTTCCCGTGGCCGCTTCGCTAGCCGCCGTGTCGTCGTGGCGCAAGGTGGGCTCGGACGCCGGAGGGCTGGCGGGTGGAGGACCGGCCGCCGCTGCAGGCGTGGCGATGGACGATGCTGCGCCCGGCGGAGTCGGCGTGCCGGCGGTGGGCGAAGGCAACGCCGGCTGCGCCGCAGGTGGCGTCGGGTCACTGACCAGCGCCCGGTGGCGGCTTTCCGATTCGGTCAGGTCCAGCGCCAGCACGTCGTAGCAGATGCCCAGCAGCTCGGACATCTGGCCGATCAGCTCGTCTTGCACGCGCTGCGGCGCGAACTCGTCGCCCTGCGTGTCGAACTGCGCCAGCACCTCCTGAAAAAAGCTGTCGAAGTCCAGCGGCAGCGAGCGGTCCTTGGCGTAGTGCTCCCAGGTGCGTTTGCAGGCCGTGCGCATGACCGACAGCCGCTCGACCTGGTGGCGCCCAAGGCCGCCATAAAGCACGGTGGGAATGGCGGGCAGCAGGTAGCGCACCGCGTCGGCCATGCGGGTGATGTGCGACCGCTGGACGGGGAAGCCATCGGCCGCCAGGCGGCGGGCCAGTTCCGACTGGCTCAGGGCGGCGCCGCTCTCCTGCTCGTAGAACTCCCGTGCTTTCTCGACGCCGAGCGCGCGCTCGATGAACGTGAGGCCACCGCGCAGTTCGTTCTCGGCAAGATGCCCGGTCAGCGCGACGATTTCACCGCGCTCCGGCCATGGTCGGAACAGACACGATATGCGGAAGAAGCGTTCTTCCTTGGTCTCCGACCAGAGTTCGCGCAGGATCGCCAGCCGCGTGTTGCCGCCGTTGCGGATGATGTAGTGGTCCCCGCCGGGCCGGCGCGTGATAGCCGGCGCCGCGTCCAGGCCGCGCTCGCGGATGGACGCCTTGATTTCCTCGTAAGCCGGGTTGCGCTTCATGCGCGGGTCATGGTCGTAGGGCCGCAACTGGTCAAGCGTCACGACCATGGGCGTGTCCGCGATCGGGTCGCTCAAGGCCGTAGCCGCTGGGCCGCTGCGCTCGAAGCCGGCCGCGAGCAGCTTGCCTGCCATGTCCTGCGAGGTCATGTCAGCCATGGCCGCACGCCTCGCAGTCCCCACGACCGCCGGCCGGCGCCATGCGGGCCTCTCGCTCGGCGCGGCGGATCTGCGCACGGGCGTTCAATTCGGCCCGGTGGTCACTCGCTGTCGAACTCGTGTAGATCGCCGCGCAGCCGGCCTTGGTGAACTTGAGGTGCCCGCCCGGCGTGCGCTTGACGTGCCAGCCCTCGCCGACCGCGAACTCGATCAGGGCGCGCAGCCGCTTGTGGCCGCGGGCCAGCTCATGTGCGTTCGCCATGGGGCCTCCCAGGATCAAGAGGTCGCTGCGGGCGGCCGGATACTTGAGCCAGTCGGTCCTGCCATTGCGGGAACAACTCGCTGGCGAGCGCGCGCATCGTGTCGAGCGCGGCAGGGGCGACTCTGCCGGGCGGCTGGCGGTGCTCGACCCGATGCACTGGCAGGCCGCGCGTTGCGGCGCGTGGATACGCTTCTATGGCCGGCACGTCGGTGGCGAGCACGCGGATGCCGGCGCTGTCCTGGAACAGGTCGCGCAGGGCCTGCTGGATCAGCCGTGCGTTGGCGGACACCGGGTGGACGCGGTTGATGAGCAAGTGCAGCGGCGGCGGTTCGATACCCAGGTGCCGGTACGGCGCAATGTCTTCGAGCAACTGCATGGTGCCGCGCCGCAGCTCGCGTGCCGCGAGGATCTCCGGCGTGACGGGCGACAGCGCGAGATCGGAGGCGAGCACCGCCATCTCCAGCAGCACGGAACGCGCGCCCTGGGTGTCGATCAGCACCAGGTCGTAGAGGGGAGCAAGTGCTGGCAGCAGATGCCGCAACCGCAGGCGGCCATCCGGCGCATGCAGCAACAACGTGTTCAGCTCGCCCCGGTGGTCGTTGGACAGCACCAGGTCCAGGCCCGCGATGATCGTGCGGGACACGAGCTGGCCAAGGTCGCGCTCGTTGAAGGCCAACAGCTCATAGATGCCGCCCGGCGCGCGCTGGGTCAGTTCGTAGTAGGAGGACAAGGTGGGCTGCACGTCGAGATCGAGCAGCAGCACGCGCAGGCCCGCGTCCGCGGCGAGCCCGCCCAGGTTGGCGGCCGTCGTGGTCTTGCCGACGCCGCCCTTCGTTGAAATGATGGACACGACCTGCATGGCGCTCTCCGGCTGGGAATGGGAAGTCCGCGGGAGAGCGGGTCAGGTCCGGTGGTTGAGGCGCTCGGCGATCCACTGGTCGATTTCGATCGAATCCCAGCCGACAGCGCGCACGCCCAGGCGCAGCGCCTGAGGGAACTGGCGCTTCTTCATCAGGTTGTAGATGTGGGCGCGTTTGAAGCCGGACTTCGCTTCGACTTCATCGAGCCGCAGGATGCGGCGCTCGTTCGGCGGGAGTACAGGGGTCTGCGACATGGCGGTCACTCCTGAACGCTCGGTGGCGTTTGTTGGCGTGACCTCTATTCAATAGACCTGGCTGCGGAAAGACATTGCAAATGCAATCTCCGCGATTGCACATACAAGCTGGATAACCTCATGCGCTTGCGCTACGAACGTACCTCTTAGCGTTGGCGAACTTTCCGTTTAAGGTGCGCTCAGTGATGCCCATGGTGCCGCCGTAGTGGGCGACCAATGCAGAGACAAGGGCCTCCTGCGTTTTGAAGCTGGAATAGGGCACGCCTGAAGGCGACTGGCTCAGCATCAGCGTCAACATCCCTCCAATGATGTTGAGATAGGTCGTTTCCGCCCGTTCGCTGATCTCGCATTGCTTGGATGCCAACAGCACCGAGGATTGCTTGAGTAGCGTGTCGTGCTGCTCCTGCAGTTCTCGCATCTCACGTCGGGCTTGTTCAAGCGCGGCCTGAAGGGCCAGCCGCTCCACGAGGATCGCCTGTCCTGTTTCCATGGTGATGAAAGGATGCGCCATGCGTTCGCCACGGCTGAACAGAAATCCTGGCCGGTGCTCGGGATAGTGGGTGCGCATCCAGCGTTTTAGATCGACATGGCGAACAGTCAGATCCAGAGAATTGAGCAGCTTCGGATCATTGAGCGTGATCCCGTTCTTGCCGTAGGGCAGCTCTCCGTTGAGGATGCCGTCATAGATACGTTCCGAGTGCAGCCGGCACTCATTCCATCGAGGGCAGTTCAGCGACCGAGGCAGGACACGCGGTGACGCGATCGTGGCCAGGATCATCGGGAGATACCGCAGCAACCCAGCCCATCGGATGGCCGCCTCGATGGGACGATAGAACACCTTTGATGTTGAAATGTCCTTGTGCATGTCTTCGTCTCCTTTCGGGTGCGCTACATCACCGGCTCCTTTCTTGCCCAAGGGCTGTTGTGTCGTTATGGCCTGCGACGGACGCTTGAGGCGATGCCCTAAGCGAAGGCGGAGGAGGCCATTGGCGTCCGCCGCAGGTGGCCTTGTCTTGCTTGATATGCAAGAATCGATCAGTTGCCGGCCCATCGAGCGATGAGGACGCAAGCTCGATATTGGCGCTCACGGTACCAGCGTCATAGGTGGCGCAAAGCCCATCAAGACCGATTTGGTATAGTCTGATATCCAGACGGTTCAAGACCAGCGAGTTGAAGCGTTCGACGCCCCTACGTCCAGTTGGTGACTGGAAATCAGCGGTTAGTGATGCATCGCTCCACATGCTGATATATCGACAAAGTATCTGCCGCAGTACCAGTGACCCTGCCAGGTTGCCCCAGCACATAGGAGACGGAGATGGCTGAACATTCCCATGAACATCAACATCACACATCCGGTCAGATGGGTAAGCACGGCCGACCATACGCCAAGTTCTGGGTGAACATGGTGTTGGGCCTCGTCGTCATGTACTTCGTAATGTTCAGCATGATCGACGGCGCCAGGGACTTCAGAAACAATCTCAACATGCTCTACATGGCGGTCACTATGTGGGCGCCAATGGGCATCTTCATGCTAGCGACAATGCCCGGCATGTTTCCAAACCGGCGGCTCAATCTCGTGCTGTACGGCTTGTTTGCCGTTCTCACACTCGGTTCTTTTGCCGCTACCCGTGCTCAAACCGGAATCGGCGATCGACAGTTCATCGCGTCTATGGTCCCGCACCATTCGGGAGCGATCCTCATGTGCCGCGAGGCGCAGCTCTCAGATCCGGAACTCGTCAACCTATGCCAAGCGATTTCCGATGGCCAGCGCGCGGAGATCGAGCAGATGAACCGGATTGCTGCACGCCTTCGTTGAGGCTGGCTGCCACTACACTGGCGCCGCGTTGCGCTCCGGCGAAGTTAGCCGCAGCGATGTAAAGATGAGTACTTGCGGTGTTCCGATGCCGGCGGTTGTGTCCTACAGCCGTCCAGGTGCCAGGCAGTCCACGCGACACCACCCCGCGCTGCCTGCGGAGCGAGCGCAAGTCATGATCGTCGCAAGTTGGAGTTCGATAGCGAACCCGCTCAGCAGCTGGACGCATCAGGCGTAACGACGGGTGGATGGATCATCCTTGGACGCTGGTGGAAGTGGTTGGATGAACTTTGTTGCCGAGGGCGAAAAACAAGGCTATAATTGAGTTCTTCGCTGATCACCACAGTGGAGAAAGTGATTGGGAAACAGAGACTTAGCGCTCTAGTGCATGACTCGTCTCCCGCTCCAGATTCTCAAAAAGCCCAAACTTCGGTTTGGGCTTTTTCTTTGCTGCTGAATATTCGCTGCACTGGCGCTGTAACACCTCCACAGCATGCGCAACGCATGCTGCCATCGCACGGCAGCCGATGCGGTTCGTTTGACCACATCGCTCAGCCTCTGTCCCAGAGCTCCCGGTAAAACTGAATCCGCGTCATATCTGGTTCAATGCCATAGGTCGAGAAGAAAAGCTCGTCGTAGCTGCGTCCAAAATTAACCTCCCAACTGATGCTATAGGTAGCAATAGCCAAGTCAGCCCAACGATCTGCAACGCCCAGCCTGGAAAGGTCAACGTGAGCGGAAAATCCGCCTTCGCTATTCAGCAGTGCATTCGGCACACACGGATCGCCATGGCAAACCACCAAACGCTCAGGCTCCGGCACCCGCTCGGTTGACCCAAACCATGTGCTGCGATATGGGCAACTGTGCACTGGCAACGCATCATGGAATCGCCGTAAGCCTGTCGCAATGGCGCGCACCGCGACTTCCGCTTTATCGCGCCACCGCGGGTCGACGGCTGGTATCGCGTCAATGGCCTCAGTGACCAGCCAGGCGGCGCCATCAACCTCGCCACAATCAACAACACGGGGAACCGCAACGAATTGGCCCGCCCAGCGTAGCTTCTCTGACTCCATGACGAGGTTTACATCCGCCCGCTCGGCCGGACTCAAGCCAACCGAAGGCTGCCACTTGATGTAGCGTGCTCCCTGTTCGCCGTGACAACGAAACGTCAGGCCGCCTAATTCATTACGCCATACAACCTCGACCGAATCCGTTCCGGCAAGGTCCAAAACCTTGCTCGGAATAGTGACGTCGCCAGCCGGAACGCCTGCCGCTACTCGTTCATGACTCATTTCGTCTCACTACCGTTGTCTCGATTCATATTATTGAATCACGGCAGTGATCGCTCCACCTGCATTCGCAGATGTATTTATCGCTCAACCGCGCCCAAGTTCCTTGCCAATGGCACGCTTTGCCTCAACGATGCGGCTCAGAAAACGATCACGCCAACGGCGGCGTTCCGGTAAAGCTTGCGCAGGCACGGTCTCACGCATGCGGGCTTCGATGCCGGCAATCAGTGCAGGGCCCCACTCGCGCGGGTCGGCCTGCTCTTTGGCCAATCCGTAGTACATCGGACCGAGATTTTCACAATACTGCGCGACGCCATTTGCCGCATTCAAATCGATGGTCGCAAACGGCCCCATGAAACACCAGCGCAAGCCTAGTCCGTCGGCCATTGCGGCATCTACCTCGCCAGGTGTGCAGATACCGTCCTCCACCAGACGAAAGGCCTCACCGAGCACCGCGCTTTGCAAACGGTTGACCACAAAGCCGTTGATTTCCCGCGTCAGTTGAATCGGGCTCTGGCCAAGTTTGCACATCAAATCATGGACGAAAGTCACCGTCGCTGATGCGGTGGCAGGCGCAGGAACGAGCTCTACCAACGGGATCAGGTGAGGCGGATTGATCGGGTGTGCCACCAAATATCGTTCTGCATTGGCCAACCCTGTCGTAAAACTCGAGGCAGGAAAGCCCGATGTCGAACTGCCAACAATCGTGTTCGCGCCCAACAACGCATCCATTTCCCGGTAGAGCGCTTGCTTGATCGGCAGTCTCTCTGGCGCACTTTCCTGGACATAGTCGGCGCCGGCCAATGCATCCGCCAAATCGACTGCTATCCGGCATCGCGCCGCGTACGACGCATCCGCAGCCGCCACGAAAGCCACTGCTGCCTCAGCCGCCTCAGGCGAACGATCATAAATCGTGACCTCATGCCCGGCGCGGGCAAACACCAATGCCCATGATGAGCCGACCACACCACACCCAACGATCGCTAGTTTCATTCCCAACTCATTTGCAATGACAGATCGGTCTTTGAACGGCCCTCGATCTCAAGAGGCCTGCTAGCGGTTCGCTCTCCATCGAGCAGAGCGAACCTCCAGGGTTGCATGGACCGGACTCAGTTCACGGTGATGTTGCTGTCCTTGATCACCTTGGCCCACTTGGCGATTTCGCTGTCGACGAATTTCCCTAGTTCTTCAGATGTCCCGCCACCGGCCTGGGCACCTTGTTTCTGCAGCGCGTCCTTGACCTCGGGGCTGCGCAGCACGACGTTGGCATCGTCCTGGATTTTTTTGACAATCGCTGGCGGAACGCCGGCGGGCGCGATCAGGCCGCTCCAGGTGTATGCGCTGAAGCCAGGCAGACCGCTTTCGGCCACGGTGGGTGTATCCGGCCAAGATGGATCTCGTTGCGCGGTACCGATCGCCAGCAGTTTCATCTTGCCATTCTTGACTTGCGGCCCTGACGACAACGCGGCATCGAACATCATGTTGCAGGTGCCTCCGATGGTGTCGATAATCGCGGGACCGCTGCCTTTGTATGGGATGTGCGTGAGATGAGTCAGGCCCGACATGGACTTGAACAACTCACCAGCCAAATGCGATGGCGAGCCCGGACCAATCGAACAGTAGTTGGCCTTGTCCGGGTTTTTCTTGGCCCAGGCGATAAAGGACTTGACGTCGCTGTAGGGGGCATCGGCCGGCGCCACCATCAACAAAGGAATCGTCATGCCGAGCACAATAGGCACAAAGTCCTTGACGGGATGATATGGCAGCTTGTCGAACAGGCTGATGTTCACGACATGCGGACCGCTGCCATTCATCAACAGCGTGTAGCCATCGGGCTCGGAACGGGCCGCGGCCTCGTTGCCAATGATGCCCGATGCACCGCCGCGGTTTTCTACCACCACGGGCTGGCCCCAACGCTGAGTCAGGCCCTGCGCCAGCAAGCGGGTCAGGATATCGGTGGAACCGCCAGCGGGATATGGCACGATGATGCGCACAGCGCGATTGGGATAGTCTGCCGCGTCGTCGGCCATGGCCGCCAACGGGGTCGCGGCCACCATCCCAAATAGACAGGTAGCCATCAAGGACCTGATTTTCATAGTGTCTCCTCTTTGTATTTTTTATGCGGGCCTTTCCGGCTCCGCGGCGTGCGGCATCAGGCCGCTGCGCGTTGTTCCCACCGCTCAGGCAGCACGTCATCCAGACCGGATGGTTCAGTCGCCGAAATAGTCGTACGCACGATGGATCGCAATTGATCGGGCCCCCAGGGCCTGCCACGATGCATGGTGGCGCGGTTATCCCACATGACGACATCACCCGGCCGCCAGCTATGCACGTAGGTATAGGCAGGCTCTGTGGCACGCTCGATCAGATGGGCCAGCATATCGGCGCCGTCCTGGTCACCCATCCCCTCGACGGCGCCCGCATGCGATGCCAGGTACAGTGAACGGCGGCCATTGACCGGATTACGCCAAGTCATACGGCGACGCACAGCCGGCAAGGCGGCATGCTCTTCGGGCGTCATCATGGCCCGATCGATTTTGTTGCGCGATGTGGCGTAGCTATGGATCACCACGGCATCGCGCAGCGCGGCCTGCTCGGCCGGACTCAACCGTTCCCAGGCAGCGCGAGTCGAGGTGAACTCGGTTTCACCGCCCTGCTCGGGAATGACGCGCGCCGACAGTACGGATGCCACGGCCGGCACCTGCTTGAATGAGCTGTCGGTATGCCAGAGTTGGTTGGCACGCGCGATGATCAGCGCCTTGTCGCTAGGCGGCACGATCTTTCCGTCCTGACCGATATTGTTCATCCGCGAATAGAACGTGCCATGCCCGGCCGATCCGACCTTGACCAATTCCAAGGGGCCGAACCCGCGCGAGAATGCAGCCTGCACATCATCGGTGATAGGCTGGTCTCGCCAGACCAATACGGAATACTCTTCGAACGCGGCAGACACTTGGGCAAAAACCGCCGCGTCGGATATTGCCTCGATCAAACCCACACCGTGAATTTCGGCGCCGAAGTCTGGATGCAGACGCTCGATACGCATGATGACCCTCCTGCTGACTGGGGACAAAAGCACACTGCGATACGCTTTGAAAAGCTTGCAAGTACTCTATCATCGAGCCCCGGAAAACAGGCCGGAAAGCCGCATTCCGACTGCATTTACATATATGTGAAAATCCTGACGTCGTGCCCCTGTGCCCCAATAAGCGTCCGTTTCTCAAGCGATCGAAGCTGACTCACCCCGCCTGCGTAGGCTTCGCGGCTTCCAATTGAGTGATGCCAGCATGCATCGCCGCAACGACCTCTGCTTCCTTTTCTTCCAACCGTTGCACAGGACCGGAAACTGCCAACGCGAACAGCCGGCCAAAGCGGCGCTCGGGCAACACCATGCAAATCCCCCCTGCCCCCTGCTCCAGCGTGTGCTTGTTGAATACGTAGCCGTCACGGCGCCCCTTTTCGACGTGCAGCATCAGCTCGGCCAATGACGTCTTGCTGGCTCGATCCGGCTCGTGAAAATTGACTCGCCGCACGAGCTCGACGATCTCTTCATCGGTACGCGCACCCAGCATGGCCCAGCCACTGCCCGAACGCGTGATCGGCCTGATCGTGCCGATGGGCACCGCATACCAGATCGGCAGACGCGATGGGATCAGGTAGACATACTGAACATACAAATCACTTTGTGCGGACAGCGTGACAGTTTCCCCGTAGGCCTCGGACAATCGCTGCATCAGGCGCAGCACCTCTTCATTCTGGCCAAACAGCGCGCGTTGCACCCAGTTACCCAGCGACGCCATACGCATGGTCGGCATATAGGTGCGCGAGAAACGGTCGTAGTCCAGGTAGCCCAGCGTCACGAGGCTTTTGAGCAGCGCCGAGGCGCTGGAGGGCGGATAGCCGAAACCCTGCGTGAAATCCTTTAGCGCCATAGGACGCTGCTCGGTCTCGAAGGCCTCAAGTATTTCGAACACCCGCTGCGAGGTTTTGATGGGTTTTTCCGGCATGGCGTAGAGCTCTGCGGCGCATAGGTCGCCGAAAGCATACGCCTTTTTCACCCAGGGTATCCATTCAGGAAACAACGACTTAATGTTCTAATGCAGATCTCGTCTCTCACCCAATTTGAAAGAGGGCCAGACTTCGGTTTAGGCCCTTTGTCTTGTCCGCCGGCGTATCGGTAGGACATTGAAGGACCACAGGCAATGGACATTGCATTATCGTTGTTGTTAGTGATCGTAGTATGGCAGGTGTTGCGCGTGCGTTATCAGCGTACGCACATCATTTTGCTCGGACGGCATTTAGCGAACCTGCAGCTCGAGCGCCACATGGAAACGCTCACGCAAGGGTATGTTCGCGCCATCAAAGCAGACACCGAGGCCCGCCAGCTTCAGGTGCTGGAGACCTTTGCCCCCACCGAGCGTTCCGTGGCCGCGCAGGTACTGTCACTGGCCAAAGCCATGCAACAGGAAAGCCCCCAGGACACTCCCGTATGCATGCTGTCGTTCTGTGTCCCATATATCGAGCGCTTTCTGCCCAGCATGACACGAGATTTTCGCGAACTGCTGCATATTCATGCGGCGGGTTTACGTCATGTCGTGGACAACAACGATGACTGGGATCCCAAAACCCGCGCGTATCACCTCTCGGCAGAGCTGTATCTGTTTCAACACAGCTGCCATTGGTTCTGCAAATCGCGCAATGTCGCAGATGCACGGCTGATGCTGCGGCATCAGGTGAATCATCAGAAGGTACTGGATTCGGTCTCCACCGTGACGCGTTTGGCTTATCAACAATGGCGGAATTAGGTCGTTGCGCCTATCGCAATAGACGATCGCCCTCTGTCCGTACGCATCCCTTAATCACCAATCGAAATGATCTGGTTTAATTGTTCGCACGCGGCCAGGAATACATCCTTGGGCGCGTGCTTCCATGGATGAGGCTTGGCGCCCCTCGCACGCCAATCGAATGATTTGGGTTGATGCGCCAAAACATAACTCGTGACACCCTTTGGACCTTTGAACTTGATCGCAAAAGGGTTGCTATCGTTGTACTCGGCCGTGGTCATAGGCAAACCAATCACGATGCTTGTCCTCTCATTAAATGCCATAGGCGAAAGCACCAGCATGGGATGCATGTTCTTCATCTCTCGACCCACCTGAGGATTGCAGTCGATCCAGATAATGTCGCCACGATCTGGCACCCAGGTGACCTTTACCATCAAAGCACCTCTGCACCGACAGGGCCAATCGCCATCGCTTCGCCACCGTGTTTAGCTGGGTCGAACTTCTCAAGCTTTTCCGCCAAGGTGAGTTTGCGCGGCCCGACTGGCTTCACCGTAACACCGACCTCATCCGTTGCCACCTCGACCTCAAGGCCCGCCTCGAAATGCGCCGAACGCGCGACCGCCGCGGGAATTCGAACGGCCAAACTGTTCCCCCACTGCTGAATCGTAAGTTTTGCGACCTTTGCCATGATGTCCAACCTCCTGTGACGTATTAACGAGTATATACACAACAGCATTACGTATCAACACGTATATACAAATTACATTGATCCCTCAAAAAAGGGCCGATTGACATCTATCTATCATGCATTCGATTTGCTCTCGACGGCATCTTGGCCGTGAAATACTCGCGCCATGACGGCAACGCCGGATGGAAAATTATTACGCCTTTAACTGCCGCGCCGCCGCCACAAAAGACGACTCCACAATATCCAGCAGCCGATGATCCGACTCGGCTTTGCGACGCACCATCGCGAGCTTGCGCACCGGCGCATTCGGCCCCAGGCTCACTTCACGCACGGCGTGCGCATGCAGATGCTCGACGCGTAATCGCGGCAGCACCGACACGCCGACACCGGCGCCAACCATGGCAACTATCGCGTCTATCGACGGCAGATCGATTAAAGGCTGGCGCTGCGGCACGAGCTTTTCCACGAACTGCCCGGCCATGCGGCCCGCGACCATACGGCGGTCAAATCGGAGCCAGGGTTGCTCACGCAAAATCTGAGCAGGCGGTGCAGCCCTCAACCCCTTGGGCACCACGAGCACCAGTTCGTCATTCAGCAATTCCGTCCACAACAGCCGGCTCGATCCGCCGGTAGGCGGCCGGATCAGCACTGCCACATCGATCCTGCCGGCTTTTAGTTCGTCCAGCAAAATCGGCGTCGAACCGCGTTCGATTTGCAGCTCCACCTGCGGCGCGTTGCGCAACAGATCAGCGAACGCCAATGGCAAAAGCGTGGTTTGGGCAGAATCTGTAATGCCCAGCCGAACCAGGCCACCCGGCGCACGGGCTGCATGACTGCGCAACGCCTCGATCTCGGCCATGGCCCGGTCCACTGTACGCACCACCTCGCGAGCAAACGCCGTAGGCTGCACATGACGCCCGGACCTGTCGAACAGCAACTGCCCGAAATAGGCCTCCAACTGCTTCATCTGCAGACTGACGGCGCTGCGCGTCAGGTTGACCTGTTCTGCAGCGGCGGTGAGATTACCGTGCGCAACGACGGCGGACAGCGTGGCCAAGTATTGCAGTTTCATAGTTATCCGAGCCCCAGGCTACCCATAATGCGCGGCGGCAGCCTTTTCCGAGGCAGGTGCGCCATTGTCAAGAATTTCTTACTTATGGAACGACGAATTATCGCCCATTACTTGATTATTTCGCTCTAGCATACGACCTTACTCGCTCATTCCGGAATTTTCATGCAAGACGAACTCCGCCTACAGGACTATCCCATCGCCAGCCACACCTCGCCCAGCAAATCCGCCACAGGCGGATGGCAGGTGCCTAAACGCTTGCAACGCGTGCTGTCTCTGGCGGATTTCGAGGACGCTGCCCGGCGCCATCTGCCCTCGCCTATTTTTGCGTACGTCAGCGGCGGCTGCGAGACCGATCGTGCGCTGCGCGGCAGCGAAGATGCCTTCGCGGACTACGATTGGGTCACCCGGGTATTCATCAGCACCTCGCGCCGCTCGCTGGCTACGACGCTATTCGGCGAACGCTGGGCCGCGCCCATCGGCATCGCACCCATGGGCGTGAGCGCGTTGTCGGCCTACCGGGGCGACCTGATCCAGACCCAGGCCGCCGCGGCAGCGCAGATTCCCGCCATCATGAGCGGATCCTCACTCATCCGCCTCGAAGACATCGCCGCCGCCAATCCAAAAGCGTGGTTTCAAGCCTACGTCCCCGGCGAGCCCGAGCGTATCGACGCCTTGGTGGACCGTGTCGCGGCCGCGGGATTCAAAACGCTCGTCGTCACCGCCGACGTGCCGGTTTCGGGCAATCGCGAGAACAACATCCGCGCACGCTTTTCTACACCGTTGCGCCCGAGCCTGCGTCTGGCCTGGGATGGCATCACCCATCCGCGTTGGCTGTTGGGGACCGCATTCAAGACCATTCTGCGCCATGGCGTGCCGCATTTCGAAAACTCCCACGCCACACGCGGCGCCCCCATCATCGCGTCGAACGTCATGCGCGAATTTGGCGCCCGCGATCATCTGAACTGGACCCACGTCCAACAGATACGTGACCGTTGGAAAGGCCGCCTGGTCATCAAAGGCATTCTTTCCCCGGAAGACGCACAAATGGCACGGCAATATGGCGCCGACGGCATCATTGTCTCGAACCATGGCGGCAGGCAGCTCGATGGTGCGATCGCTCCGTTACGTGCGCTGCCCGATGTAGTGCGTGCATTAGGTCCCGATTATCCCGTCATGATAGATGGCGGCTTTCGTCGAGGCAGCGATGTCCTCATGGCACTGGCCCTGGGCGCAAAATTCGTGTTTGTCGGCCGGCCATTCAATTACGCGGGCGCCGTGGCCGGGCAGGCAGGCGTCACACATGCCATCGGCATTCTCGCTACGGAAATGGCGCGCAACATGGCCCTGCTGGGTGTGCTGAGCCCGTCGGAGCTAGGGCCGCAGCATCTGCGGCAGCGCAGCCGCTGACAATCCACCGGGCCGGGATCAATCCCGGTTTTGCGCATCCTCAAATCGATTGACGGTGCGCAACGGCGGGAATAGATAACTCCACAGCCCCACTACGCCCAAGGTACAAAGACCGCCCGCTATCGCCGCCGGCACAGCGCCTATCCAGGCCGCGCTGGCGCCGGCGCGAAACTCGCCCAACTCATTGGACGAACCGATAAACAGCATATTGACTGCGTTGACCCGGCCCCGCATTGCATCGGGCGTCGCAAACTGAAGTAGCGCACCCCGCACATACACACTCACCATATCGGCCGCGCCCGCGACAGCCAACGCCAGGCACGACAGCCACATCCAGTGCGATAACGCGAACACCAGATTGGCAATGCCGAACACTGCCACCGCGATCAACATGCGTTGGCCTACCTTGGCGTTAAAGGGGAACATGCTGAGGCAAATACCCGCAGCCACCTCGCCGACTGCAGCAGAACTGCGTAACAGGCCCAGCCCCTGCGGCCCCACCTGCAGAACTTCGTGAGCATAAATAGGCAACAGCGCCACCACCCCACCCAGCAGAACGGCAAACAGATCCAGGGAAATCGTCCCCAGAATCATGGGACGGCGGAAAATAAAGCGGATGCCGATACCAAAACGCTGCCAGATATTGGTGCTGCCCGCCTGCGACGTAGCGGCCCTACCCTGGTCGGCCGTCGAATACAAAACACGCACTTTTTGCAGTAGCAATGCCCCCGCAGCAAACGCCACCATGCAGATGGGATACGTCGCGTGGCTACCGCCCGCGCCGTACAACAAACCACCCAGCATGGGAGCACCGATCGCTGCACTGCGCATCACCATGGTGTTCGTGGCGATCGCCTGGGGCAATTGTTCGCGCGTGACTAATTGGGGCAGCAAGCTTTGCATGGCCGGCCCGGAGAACGCGCGCGAAGCGCCGAACAACACCAGCACTGCATAAATATTCGAGACGTCCTCGTGTCCATGATCCGACAGCCACCACAGCAAGGCGCTGCACACTGCGCCTACCCCCCAGCTCACTCCCAGAATGTGTTTGCGCGGCAATCGATCAATGAGGTCTCCTGCTGGCAGCAACAAGAACAGCATGGGCAGGAACTGGGCCAACCCCACATAGGCCAACGCCATAGGTTCGCGCGTTAAATCGTAAACCTGCCAAGCCACCACCACTGCCTGTACTTGCGTAGCAACCATGGCCAATACGCGAGCGAGTAGAAACGACAGGAAACCGGAGGGCTGATGAAATAGCGCAGAGCGGCTAGAGGGAGACGGGGCAGACATAAAGTCGAAAAGAAGAACGGCGCCGGATACGGCAGTTGTCTTCTGGGTAAATCACACAAGAGAGGGGACGCCAGTGCCGTATTATGCCAGGTCTTATATAAGACTGTCAGGAATGATTGAGCGGCGTGGGGGCTCTCCCTACCGTCATTTTTCTGATACCGTCACGGCCTGGGTTTTTTGCCACTGGGCCGCATCAAAGCCCCCCATCCTCGGGCGCCGAGCCGCGATTGCAGCACGCAGGCATTTTTTGGAAGTGAGACACAGTAATGCACAAGGAACCAGCCTCAAAATGGCTGCTCGACAGCTTTAGCATCGGCGATATTTTTTTCGCATCCCCGACGACCCAATTCAGAGCGCGCCAAGGATCCGATACGCTGACCGCCTATCAGCCCGCCACGTCCGCGGCCGTCAAGGCACTGTTTGCACAGGCCGAACAGCAGCACATCAACGATCCGATCATGTTTGGATTGGTGCCGTTTAACGCCGCCAATCCCGCCAGCCTGACGATTCCCGCGCAATATCAACAAGCGGCAGTGCCTGAGCGCGAGGCCCCTCATCACGCCTATGCGGCCGCCCAACAGACTGGCACTGCGGCGACTGTCTCTAACCGCCCCAAGGTTGTCGACCGTCAACCCGTGCCCGCACCCGAGGCCTATGGCGATATGGTCCGCAAGGCCCTGAAGCTGTTTGCCCAAGGCGATGTCAAGAAAATCGTGTTGTCGCGCGCGATGGACGTCACGCTGGATCGGCCGGTGGACTATGAGCGCCTCTTACCCGATCTGCTGGCGCGCAACGCACATGGCTATACCTTTGCCATCCCCGCATGGGGATTGAGCGACCGGGACTCACATCAGGACAACACGCCGACGGGCACACCCAGCGGCACCATGGTCGGCGCCAGTCCTGAATTGCTGGTCCGGCGCGAAGGCAATCGCATTCATGTGAATCCGCTGGCTGGCTCTATCGGCCGCCACTCCGACCCGGACACAGATCGCGCCCGCAAGGAACGCTTGGCAATCTCAGAAAAAGATCTGCGCGAGCACAGCTATGTCGTGAACGATATCGTCCGCATTCTGCGCACGTATTGCGATGAACTGGACGTACCCGACGGCCCTTCTGTCATCGGCACCGACGCCTTGTGGCACCTGTCGACCTACATCACCGGTACATTGCGCGACCCCGAAGTCACGGCGCTGGACCTGTCGTGCGCACTGCATCCCACACCGGCAATCTGCGGGCATCCTACCGATGTGGCTTTTGGCCATATCCGTGACCTGGAGCCCTTCGAACGAGGCTATTTTGCAGGGCTGGTGGGCTGGCAGCGCGCCAACGGCGACGGAGAGTGGGCGCTGACCCTGCGCTGCGCCCTGCAAACCGGCGACCGCAACCTGCGTCTGTACGCGGGTGCGGGCACCGTGGCCGGCTCGGATCCCGATAGTGAAATCGCCGAAACGGCCACCAAGATGGAAACGTTTATGCGCGCAATCAGTTGACGGTCAGGTTCAGGCGCTTGATCAAGGGTTCCCAGCGCTTGAACTCGTCATCCATGTATTGACGGAACGCGTCAGGACCATCCGCTGCGGGCTCCATGTACTGGGAGGCCAGGCGCTGTTGCACCGAGGGCGTCTTGATGGCGCCCATCAAGGCATCCTCCAGCTTTTTCTCGATATCGGCGGGAACGCCCGCAGGCGCCACGAAACCTATCCAGCCAGACCCTTCGATGCCCGGGACACCGAGTTCCTCGATCGTCGGCGTATCAGGCAAGAAACTCAAACGCTTTTTGGAAACGGCAGCCAATGCCCGCAGACGGCCATCTTTGATCATGGCCATCACTGCAATGGGCGGCAATGCCGCAAAATCGGTATCGCCCGATAGCAATGAGGTCACCGCCGCCGGCGACGACGCATAAGGCACATGCACGGCCTTGCCGCCCGTACGCTCGAGCAGCAGCTCAACCGACAGATGCGAGACGGTGCCTGCCCCGGTCGACGGGAAGTTATAGGGTTTTGCCTGGGACTTCATGGCCTTCAACAAGTCATCGAACGACTTGATGGGCGAGTTGGCAGGCACCACCAGGATATTGTGTTGATGCACGCCCAGCGTCAGCGGATCAATGTCCTTTTTCGGGTCATACGGCAGGTCGCTGTACAGCACGGTATTGTTGACCAGCGGCCCCGTGATGGAAACACCGAAGGTATAGCCATCCGGTTTCGCCTTGGCGATGGCAGCCGTGCCCAGGTTACCGCTGGCGCCCGGCTTGTTTTGCACCACAATCGGCTGGCCCAGGGTCTCGCTGACCTGCTCGGCAATCACCCGCGCCATGGTGTCCGGGCTCGACCCCGGGCCGAACGGCACAATCAACGTCAGGGGCTTGGACGGCCAATCAGCGGCCGCGTGAGCGGTATTCGCCACAACCGCCAGCGGCAAAACCGCCATGAGGGTGGCCCGTAAAAGTTTGCGCATGAGCTTGTCTCTCCGTGCAGTCGTTCTAGGATTCTGAGGTGGCCGAGTTTAACTCGGACTGCGAAATGACTCGCAGCGAAAAACCGGTCCTGGAACCACTCGCACCACAAGCAGCATCACACATATTTTCCGATCAATCCGCCATCAACCACCAGTTCCGTCCCCGTGATGTAGCTGGCTTCATCCGAAGCCAGGAACGCCACGGCGTTGGCGATTTCCCAGGGCGTGCCCATCCGTCCCATCGGCACCTGACGATCCCGCGCGGCTTTGGCTTGCTCGAAATCATCGGCCGAGAACATTTTTGCCACAGTGTTGCGCACGCGCGGCGTATCGATCAAACCGGGTACGACCGTGTTGGCACGTATGCCTTGGCCGGCGTATTGCTGAGCGATCATGCGGGCAAAATGAATGATCGCGGCTTTGGTGACGTTGTAGGCGAGATGCGGATAGCCCAGGTAGCGCAGGCCAGCCACCGATGACACGGTGATGAGTGCGCCACCGCCCTGCGCGGACATAATGGGCAGCACCAGACGACTGGCAATCAGCAGACTGTCGACGTTGACTTTCTGGATGCGCTCCCAATCGGTCATATCGATGTCTTCGGGGCCGCCGACTTTGCCTATGCCAGCGTTCGCCTGCAGGATATCGATCCGGCCATAGGCAGACATGACTGCCTGTACGGCTTGCTCCATCGCAGCAGCGTCGGCGACATCGGCCTGCAAAGCCAACCCTTGCGCGCCCAATGCCTGTAGGGCAGATAATGCATCCCGGGCCGCATCGAGATTGGCATCCAGTACACACACCGTGGCCCCATGGCGAGCCAAGGTGACGCAACACGCCTTGCCTATACTCCACCCAGGCCCGCTGGAGCCGCCTCCCGATACCAGTGCGACTTTACCGGCCAGTCTTGCGCTCGCGGCAGGCAGCACCGCCTGCAGATAATCGAGATCTGTGGTCATGCTGCGCTCCGCGAGTCCGGCATGGCGCCGATGACATTCATGCTCAACGCTCCGTTTGATGATGCGCCGATTTGCCCGCTCCTACATACGGGATCTCACGGTCTATCGTTTCCCAGATAAAACGCCCGGCGGGGTCCTGCTGTTCTTCGGCGATATGCGATACCAGACCCGCTGCCCGCGAGATCACCGCAAAACCACGCATCAGCTGGGTGGGAATACCCAGCTCACCCAACAATGCGGCCACGGCCCCCGTCGCGTTGATGGTGATATGCCGACCGTAGATCTCGTCGACGGTGCGAGCGAGCAGTTCCAATGCAGCAACCCATTTCCCTTGCAAATCCGGCTCAGCCTTTGCCAAGGCCAGCAGCTTGAGAGCACGCGGATCATCAGGCTTGTGCAGGTGGTGGCCGAATCCCGGCAAGGGTTTTTTAGTATCTCGATGCGCCTGCACGATCTCGCGCGCCAGGGCCTCGGCATCGTCAGCCTTGAGAATCCGATCGAGCAGCACAGAACAGTTTTCCATGGTGCCGACAAAACTGCTGCCGACCGCCATCAAGCCTGCAGCCACGGCGCCTTGCAGATTTTCCGGTGCGCTCATGTACACCACGCGTGTTGCGATCGCACTGGGCGTTAGCCCATGTTCCATCAACGTGATCAACACGGCATCGACAATGCGCAAGTCCACCGGCCGCGCATCGCGGCCCATGATTTGTGAAAACATCACTTCGGAGAATGTCTTCTTGCCAATCAAATCCTCGACCAGATCGGCATCACGGTACGACATGCCCTCGAGGTGATGGGCGCATAGATGGGTAACGGGACGGTTCATACTGCCTCCTTGAGCACGGAATCTCGAACAATGTTTTTGAGGACCTTGCCGACCGGTGAACGTGGCAGGCTATCGATCACATGAATGCGTTTGGGCGTGTGCACCGGGCCGAGCCGATCGCGGACGAATGCCATCAGTTCTTGTGAATCAACCGAGAGGCCGGGATGAAACTGCACAGCAGCCTGCACGGCCTCGCCCCACTTATCATCTGGAATGCCAAACACCGAGCATTCATAGACCGCGGGATGTTGCGCCAACGCGTTCTCGACATCGATGGGATACACGTTGAAGCCGCCCGTGATGATCACGTCGCGCAAGCGGTCTTTGATATATAAATAGCCACGCTCGTCGACGACTCCCACGTCGCCCGTATGCAGCCAACCATCGACAAGTGTCTCTGCCGTTTTTTCCGGCAATCGCCAATACCCCGTCATCACGAGATCGCCACGCACGACAACCTCGCCCGGCTGACCCGCTGGTTGAATCCGGCCCTCGGCATTCATGATGGCAAACTCTGAAAACCACGTCGCGCAGCCCACAGATCCCGTATTGACCGAATCCGTAAAATCCTCCGGCGTGATGACCGTCACGATCTGCGGCGACTCGGTCTGGCCATAGGTAGAGCCAATCACTGGACCGAAGAACTCACGGACCTGTTCAAATTTCTCGACGGGCATCGGTGCCCCGCCGTAGATCAGATTACGCAACTTCGGAAAATCCGCGCGCGACACACCAGGTTGCGCCATGATCATGTAGATCAGCGTGGGCGGCATGAACGACAAGGTTCCACCACGCTCGCGAAACGCTGCCGTAATCGTGGCAGGCGAGGACTCATCCAGAAAGACATGCGTGCCGCCTTGTGCCAACACCGGCAACAGATACGTCGAGGTGCCATGTGTCACCGGCGCAGCGACGACGTAGCGATCATCGCTGGTCAATTTCCATGCATGGATCTGATTGACGATCACCGCCGTCCAGGCACGATAGGGTTGCATCACACCTTTGGGCAGTCCCGTCGTACCGCCCGTGAATTTAATCGCTTGAGTAGCGTCGGTGCCAGGCTCACACCGCACCGGTTCTCGGCCCTCGTAGGTCTGCAGCAGGCTGGCGAGCGCGTGTTCACCGGCCTGCGCATCCAGACGGATATGCTCAGTCCGCCCCGCGTCCACCAACGCGTCGCCCGTGCCGTCGGTTATCACGATACTGGGGGCAGTCGCATCCAGAATGCGAACGATCTCCTGCTTGGTGCTGCGATAGTTCAACGGTACCCAGATTTTTCCCGAAGCGATCACAGCAAGCAATGCCACCACATGCTGCGCCGTATTGCCGGCGCAGATAGCGACTCGGCTTTGCGGTGTGGGATCCAGCGTTTGCAACGCCGTGGCCAGCGCCAGCGATTCGCGGCGCAGCCGCTCGTAGGTCCAGGCGCCTTGCGGCGTATCCAATGCGATGCGATCACGAAAGCGAGCGGCGGCCCGCAGAAAAAAATCAATCGGGTACACAAACAGCTCCTGAGTTGGTTATTGCACTTTGAGGCCGGCCGAGGTCACAACCTTGCCCCATTTCGCGATCTCGCTATCGATGAATGCCTGCAAGGTCTCCGGCGTATTGGGTGGCGCAGGCAACACGAATCCGCCGTGTTCATAAGCACTGCGCATCTCGTTACTCGACAGGCCTTTGTTGATCGCGGCATTCAGTTTCTCGACGACGGCGGCAGGTGTGCCTGCAGGCGCCACCACCGCAAACCACGACTGCACAGAGAATCCAGACAACCCGGATTCCGCCAAGGTCGGCACGTCGGGCACAAAGGGCACGCGCTCAAGCGACGTCACCCCCAGGACGCGCAGCTTGCCGGCCTGGACTTGCGGTAACGAGGACGGCAGGTTGTCGAACATCGAATTCACCTGCCCGCCCAACAGATCGGCTACCGCCGGTCCGCTGCCTCGATAAGGCACGTGCAAAATATCCGTGCCGGTCGCCATTTTGAAGAGCTCGCACGACAGATGGATAGACGAACCGCTGCCCGACGAAGCGCAGGTCAACTTGCCGGGATGGCTTTTGGCGTAATCGATGTATTCCTGCACCGACTTGATGGGCAAGCTCGGATGCACCACCAGGATGTTCGGAATAGTGGCCAGCAATGCCACAGGTGCGAAGTCTTTCTTGAAATCGTAGTTCAGCTTTTCGTACAGCGTCCGGTTGATCGTGTTCGCGATCGAACCGACGTACAGGGTGTAGCCGTCGGGCTTGGCACGGGATACCACCTCGGCGCCAATGTTGCTGTTCGCCCCGGGACGATTCTCGACAACCACCGCTTGGCCCAGCGAATCCGACAAAGACTTCGCCATCAGGCGCGCCACGATGTCGGTGGCGCCGCCGGCCGCGTAGCCGACGACCAGCGTGATAGGACGCGAGGGATAGTTGTCCGCCGCTTGAGCGGCAGTCGCAAAGCCGATGCCCGCGAGGGCGAGTGCCAGGCACCCGGCAAAACGTCTCATAACAGAATGCATTGCAGTCTCCAATGGGTTGTTTATTATTTGGACAATATGTGTTTGTCCTGTGCGATCTATGATCTGCTCACCGGGATATCTCGCAAAGATGCAGTGTTTGAATAATGAACAAAGACTCGCAAAACAGTAGCCATGGCGCCAGCACCCTGAGACGAGGGCTGCATATTCTGGCGGCACTGCGGCGCGCCCCGGAGGGGCTGGACATCAACGGCATTGCCCGGGCGCTGTCCATGCAGCGCACCAGCGTGTACCGCTACATCTCCGTCCTCGTCGAAGAAGGCTATGCCGTTCGCGATCCGCAAACGGGCCTGTACCGCGCAGCATCGCTCTGGCCGCAATTGGGCGACGAGCAGACACTGTCCGTAGCACGGCTCGCCCCTGCCATGCGGCGCATCAGCGATCACACGGGCGACTCGTCTTTTCTGATCTGCCGTGTGGGTTCCGACTCGTTGTGCCTGCATCGGGAAATCGGCAGCTACCCCGTGCAGGTGTTGGCGGTGACCATCGGCCACCGTCAGCCTTTGGGGGTCGGCGCGGCAGGGCTGGCGTTGCTGGCGGCTTTACCCCCAGACGAGGCGGAAGCCGTCATCCAGCAGAACCGTGAGGCGTTGCGCTCGTACGGAAACATGACCGTGGCGCACATGAGATTGTTGGTCGAGGCTACACGCGATAGAGGATGGGCAACTGTCGGTAATGCAGCCGTATCGGGCGTGCTCGGCGTCGGCGTCGCGTTGCGCGATCGTTCCGGGTACCCGCGATTGGCACTCAGCGTCTCGTGCATTCTCGATCGAATGCCTGCCGCTCGCCAACGCACCATCGCAGAGCTGATTCGCCGTGAAATCGGAGATGCCGTGTGAACCCTATCGCTCGACCACCAGTTCCGCCAATTGTCGAACTGCGGCCTGGGCTGCCTCGGGCGTAGCGAAATTGGCAAACCCCATGATCAATCCCGATAGCGGCGATTTACGCATGCACCATTGACTCAATGCCTGGGCAGCCAGTCCATTGGCCTGCGCCTGCGCTGCGATGTGCTTGTCGTCAAACGCCCCCTGTAAATGCGCCATCACTTGAATGCCTCCGGCCTGCGGCTCGACATATAGCCGATCGCCCAGCGTACGTTGCAGCGCATCGACCACATAGGCGCGTCTTTCGGCATAAAGCGAGCGCATCCTGCGCAGATGCCGCGCAAAATGCCCCTGCTCGATGAAATCGGCGACCATAGCCTGCGGCAGGATGGAGCCTGCGCCCGGCATGTGCTCCACGATGTCCCGGAACCTCTGCACTTGCGCAACCGGCACGACCAGATAGGCCAATCGCAACCCGGGAAACAGCACTTTGCTAAAGGTCCCGGTATAGAGCACCCTGCCCTCGCGATCCAGGCTTTTCAATGCCGGCAATGGACGGCCGTGATAGCGAAACTCACTGTCGTAGTCGTCTTCGATGATCCATGCTCGGCGCTGACTGGCCCATTCCAGCAGTTGCAGCCGACGGGGTAGCGACAACGCCATCCCCATGGGGCTCTGATGAGTCGGTGTCACCACCACAAAACGCGCCTGATCCGCGCGCCGTTTTCCGGTCTCTACGTTCAGCCCCTCGCCATCGACTGTGACGGGCATCAAACGCAAACCGAGCTGCTGTAGACACTGCCGTGCAAAGAGATAACCCGGCTCCTCGTGCCACCCGAGATCTCCGGCTTGCAGCAGGGCGCGATACACCAGTTCCAACGCGCCACGATAGCCGACGGTCACAAACACCTGCTCGTGCGAGCAAGCGATACCGCGGGAAATACCCAAGTAAGTCGCAATGGCGCGCCGCAGAGGCTCGTATCCAGCCGGATCCGGTGTAATCATCGCCGCCGTTTCCAGCGTGCGCAGACTGCGCCCTGCGAGGCGCGCCCAGGTTTTACGTGGAAAGGCATCCAATGCAGGCAACCCCAGCCTGAAGGGCACATCGTCCCCTAGCATCTCCGGGGGACGTGCCGACGCCTGCATGCCAGAGCTGGACACCTTGATGTGAACAGGCTCCGATAGTGTCCCCAATCGCGGCGACACCACCGTACCGGCTGCGCCTCGCGCCACGAAATAACCCTCGGCGACCAGCATTTGATACGCCGTTTCGATGGTTCCACGCGCCAGGTTCAACTCGCTGGCCAGGCTGCGTACCGACGGGACCCGATCGCCAGGCAGCAGCTTGCCTGACTCGATCGCCTCCCGGTATCGCCGATATAGCTGCAAATAAATCGGCAAGCCGTCCGTCCGGCTCAGGCGCAGATCATGCATGTCCATGAATCATGTCCTATTAATTTATTCAAATCTTGCACCTATCTCATAGGCCAAGATTTTCCTAAATTAGAGCCTGCACCACAAGGAAATCCCATGTCCGACATTCATTTGCGTCATCTCGAGAGCGATCACGATTATCAAGCCGGTTTTGAAGTCATGCGGGAGTTACGCCCGCATCTGACCGACGCCCATGCCTTTGCCGCCCAGATACGCCGGCAAGCCGGGCAGGGTTACCGCCTGCTGGCGGCCTGGCGTGGCGAGCAGATTCAAGGGCTGGCAGGCTATCGTCTACAGGAAAACTTGATATACGGACGCTTTCTTTATGTCGATGATCTGATCACCACGGAGAACGCGCGCCGGCATCGCGTGGGCGCGACGCTGATCGATAGCCTGCGCGACGAGGCGCGGCAACAGGGCTGCGCGCATTTTGTGCTGGATACCGGCCTCGCGAATGCGCTGGGACAACGCTTTTATTTCCGCCAAGGCTTGTTGGCCAAAGCGCTGCATTTCTGCCAGCAGCTGTAAATTCTGGTCATCACGGCCTTTTTTTGACTCTCACCCATCGGAGCAATGAATGAGCACACTACGCCTGCCTTATTGGACGCTTTCCCCCGAAGCCTATCAAGGATTCATGGCCACCAAAAAAGCCCTGGAAAAAAGCAGCCTGGGCAAATCACTGATCGAATTGGTCTGGCTGCGCATGTCGCAGATCAACGGCTGCGCATTCTGCCTGGAGATGCATAGCAAATCGCTGCGCGGCGACGGCATCGATACGGCCAAGCTCGACAGCGTTGCGGGATGGCGCGTGAGCGAACGGTTCACGGAGCGTGAACGCGCTGCATTGACATGGACGGAATCGCTCACGCATGTGGATCAGACGCACGCGCCCGATGCAGATTTCGAACCGCTCAAGGCGCACTTCAGCGATGCCGAAATCTCGGATCTATGCTTTGCGATTGCCTTGATGAGCGCATTCAATCGGCTGGCCATCGGAATGCGCCAATGAACATTCTGCATATCGATTGCAGCCCGAGAGCCGCATCACACAGCCGCCGACTGTCCGCAGCGATTGTGGCGCGGTTGCTCGCTGCTCATTCCGATGCACGCGTCACCCGCCGCGATCTCGGACACGATCCGATCCCGCACGCCGAGCCCGATTACGCGACCGCACTGGCCTCGCGCGAAGCATTGGCGATAGGCATAGCCAATGGCGCAACCCGTCTGTCGGAACAGTTGATTCTGGAAATCGAAGACGCGGATGCCCTGGTCATCGGCACGCCGATGAATAACTTCACGGTGCCGTCTGCGCTCAAAGCCTGGATAGACCAGATCGTGCGCATCGGCCGCAGTTTTGCACCATCGGCCACCGGCGAAAAAATCGGTTTGCTGCCGGACCGCCCTGTGTATATCGCCATCGCATCCGGTGGAATTTTCACAGGCGACAACGCCAAGCAACCGGACTTTCTGACGCCATATCTATCCGCAGCGCTGGGATGCGTGGGGTTAAAAAGCGTGCAGTTCCTGTCGCTGCAAGGAACGGCGTTTCGCGCGCCGGAGCAATTGGCCGCAGATCAAGAGGCATTGCTTACCGCATTCAATCCTGCGTGAGTGGCCTTTCCCCCGCAAGATTGTTAATCTCATTGCAGGAGAACACAGCCACTCACATTGGGACAAGACGGTGCCACAGACCGGAAATAAAACCGCAACACCATCGACGTCCTATTGGGTAATCGCCTCGCCCGCGCTTTTTCTCTTGCTCTGGTCCAGCGGATTCGTTTTCCTGAAGGCGGGATTGCAGTATGCCGACCCGCTGACGTTTCTGGCATTGCGTTATGTGTGCGTGGTGGGATTGCTCATCCTCGCGTGTTGTTGGCGCCGGCCGAGCTTTCGATTGACGGCCAACGAATGGGTCAGCCTGATCGGCACCGGCCTATTGATCCAGGCCGGTTATTTTGCGTTTACGTATCTCAGTCTGAAGCTCGGCACGTCCGCCGGAACGATTGCGCTGATCACCTCGCAACAGCCTATTCTGATCGGACTGCTCGCCCCGTGGGTCGCCAAAGAAAGCGTGGGGCTGCGCCGATGGATTGGTCTGATCCTGGGCGTCACCGGCGCAATTGTGGTGATCCTCTCTAAATCGTCCATCGCGCTGACATCGACACTGGGATTGGGATTCGCGCTGTTGGCATTGCTCACGCTGGCGGGTGGCACGCTATGGGAAAAGCGATTTGGCACACAAGCCAATGTGCTGACGGCCAACACCGTGCAGTACAGCGTGGGCCTGGCCGTCACGGCTCCATTGGCATTCTGGCTGGAGCCCATGCAGGTGCAGTGGACGGCCGGTCTGTTTGGATCGCTGGCCTATCTGGTCGTGTGCAACTCGCTGCTGGCGATCTCGCTGCTGCTGGCCATGATCCGGCGCGGTGAGGCATCGCGCGTGTCCGCGCTGTTTTTCCTCGTACCGCCGATGACCGCGATCATTGCATTCGCGGTCTTGCGGGAAACGCTGCCGGCGCTGGCGATTCCTGGCATGGCGCTCGCCGCAGCGGGGATTTATCTGGTGATGAAGCGATCCTGAAGTTCGGCTCTCATCGGATCGCGTCACACCAACGGCGGCAATAGATTCAATAGCAACACCATGATCAGGCCCACTACCGCCACAATCGACTGCACCACCGAAATGGTCTTGGTCGCCTCGCCCATGGTCATGCCAAAGGATTCTTTGACCAGCCAGAACCCAGCATGATTGGCATAGTTGAAAAACAACGAACCGCAGCCGATCGACAAGGCCAGCAACGGCAGATTCAACGCAGGATCGGCGCCAGCCAGTGGCGCCAACAACCCTGCCGCCCCGACAATCCCAACCGTCGCAGACCCCGTGGACACGGACAACAGCATGGAAATGATCCAGCCCAGAATCAGCGGCGACAGTGCGAACTGATGCGTCAGATGCACAATCGCATCCCCGACTTTCGCATCGGTCAGCACTTGCTGGAAAGCCCCGCCGCCGGCGATGATCAACAACACTCCGGCGATAGGCTTCAAGCTCGCAGTCAATGATTTCTGCAGATGCTCCGCGTCGCCACGCCGAGCGTAGACCAGAGCAATGGTGGCAAACAACAAGCCAATCAACATCGCGATCACCGGATTACCCAAGAACGCCGTCACCTGCGCGATGGCCGATGTTTTGGGAAACAGCAATTCACCTAAGGCATGGCACAACATCAATAGGGCTGGCAATAGCGCGGCCAGCAGCCCCAAGCCCAGACCCGGGCGAGACGAGGCATTCGCAGCGGTATCGGTTTGCGGCGAAAACTGCGCAATCAACGACTCGTCCGGACGCACCGTCAACCGAGGCGCGATGAACGCGGCATATAGCGGCCCCGACAGCACGATCGCCGGAATAGCGGCGATAAAACCGTAGATCAACGTCGCGCCCACGCTGGTATTGAGCGTAGCGATCGCCGTCAGCGGGCCAGGATGGGGAGGCACCATGCCGTGCATCGATGCCAACGCTGCGATGACAGGCACGCCGACGTACACATAGGCCGAACCGCGTCGCGTCGACGTTTCCTCGATCTTGCGCGCCACACTGAAAATCAGCGGCAGCAGCACTACCAGGCCGACTTCGAAAAACATCGGGATGCCAATGATGAAAGCCACCAGCGCCATCGCCCAAGGCAGGCCCCGCACCGACGTGCGGTTCAGGATGAAATTCGAAATACTTTCGGTCACGCCCGTATCGGCCAGGACCTTGCCCAGCATGGCGCCCAGAGCGACCACCAGGCCTACCGCGCCCAAGGTTTTACCCGCGCCATTGGTGATGGATTTGACCAGGTGATCAATCGGCATACCGGTCACGAGGCCGACCCCGATGGACACTACCAGCAGCGCCAGCAACGGATGCATCTTGATGCGCGAAACGATCAATGCCACCAGAATCAAAACACTGGCGAGCGCCGTCGCAAGCAGCTGAAAATCACCTGAACTCATGTTGTTCCTATAGAAAACCACGCAGCACGGCCGCGCCAAATCTCCGGGAGAAAACTTATTTTCCTGGAGCGAGGCGGCCGGGCGTTTGTCTGATTATTCCATGGGACACATGACAGTCTGCTGAGCTTAGTTCCGCCGCTATCGCTGCGTCAGCTCGGCCAAACCGGTTTTGGCGCGCTCTATCCAATCGCGATTATGTTGGCGAGCGTATCGCGGACCGTGCTTTGCGTCTTGCAAAACATCGTTGTACAGCGCTTGCGCCTGTTTGCGGTCCGCCTCGTTATTTTGCTGGACCAGCCAGTCCGCATACAGGCAACGAGCCGCAGCATCCGTTCCATAGGTAACGGCCTGCTCAAATGCCTGGCGCGCCTGCGCCGAACCGGTTTGCGCCAATGCCCGGGCATAGAGCAAGGTGGGTCCCGACTGCTCTTTCGCGGACGGCTGCGCGACAAAAAGCTTTTCCAATGACAGATTGGCGCCCGCAGCGTCGCCGATGGCATATTGCGCACGTGCCAAGCCCTTCAGCAGATCGGGATCATCCGAAAACGGGCCATTGGCGGCCTGCTGATACTGCTTGTATGCCTCGGCAGCCTGCCCTGCCTCGAGCAGCAGTTCCGCCAGCCGCATGCGATGCTGGATCGTCGGCGCATGCTCCAGGTCCTCTCGCGCCTTGCGGATGGCCTGATTGGGATCGATCAAGCGCGACGCCACCTTTGCTGTCGTGCGAAAACCGCGCGAATGACGGATTTCCGGCAGATAGATCGCGAAAAAGTACACGATGCTGCCCAGACCGGGGAATGAAAACAGGATGAACAACCAATAGGTGTTTTGCTGGCTACGCACCGCATGGACGGCGAAAAACAGTGCGATGGCCACATGAAGGCCAAGTCCTAGGTATGGCATGGAGCAATGAAGTCAGATCTGAAACGGGGGAATTATGCACCCGTCCCGTGCAATGGGGGCCCAGCTTGCACAACCTCAAAAATTCCTGCTATAATTTTTTTCTTTGGTGCCGGACGCCGGTGTTACCAAAATGCGGGAGTAGCTCAGTTGGTAGAGCGCAACCTTGCCAAGGTTGAGGTCGCGAGTTCGAGACTCGTTTCCCGCTCCAAATTTTGATCCACAGACTTCTACTGGGGTCTGTAGGTCATTGAAAAAAGGAGCTTCGGCTCCTTTTTTCATTCCAGCGAGTGCCACGGAAATCCACCCACAGCTACCGTTTTTGAGTGACCAAATAAGGCACAAGAATACGGGTGGGGCGGCTACCGGATAGTTGCTGGGGCTGAGCGGGAACCATGACGAGCATAGGGCCTAAGTCATTACTTAGGAGTCTCGAAATGGCGCTCTCTGATCTGACCGTCCGGCAGGCGAAGACCACCGGAAAACGCTACACCCTCTCCGACAACGACTGCCTGGGCCTGATGGTCTCAGCCGCAGGCGGCAAGTCATGGCAATTCCGCTACTACTGGCTGGGCAAGCAAAAGCGCCTGTGCCTGGGCGGCTATCCTGCCCTCAGCCTGCGTGAAGCCCGGACCGAGCGAGACAAGGCCCAGGCCCTGCTTGCCAGGGGGATCGATCCCCAGGTCGAGCGCGACCAGAAACGGCACGCGGCCAAGCTGGCGGGCGAATACACCTTCAAGACCGTCTTCGATGCTTGGGTCGAGCATCGCCGTAAGGAACTCAAGGAAGGCCGTCAGAGCACGCTTTCCCAGATCCTGCGCATCTTTAACAAAGACGTGCTGCCCACTCTGGGGAAGATGTCGATCTATGACATTCGCCGCCCTCAGCTTCTGGGCGTCCTGGCGGCGATCGAGAAGCGCAAGGCGTTCACTACTGCGGAAAAGGTCCGCACCTGGTTCAACCAGATGTTCCGTTATGCCCTGGTCATCGCCGAGGGGCTGGAGGTCAACCCGGCCGCAGACCTGGACGTGGTAGCCGAACCCAAGCCCCCGGTAGCCCACAACCCCTACTTGCACCTGCCCGAGATGCCCGAGTTCCTCCAGAAGCTCCGGCTCTACAACCCCCGTGGCTGGCAGACCCAGCTTGGCGTCCGGCTGCTGTTCCTGACCGGGGTGCGCACCGGCGAACTGCGGTTGGCCGAACCCGAACAGTTCGACCTCGACAGGGGCTTGTGGATCATCCCGCCGCAGATCGTCAAGCAGCTCCAGGATGAAATGCGCAAGGCAGGGAAGCGGCCGCAGGATGTGCCCCCCTATATCGTGCCGCTATCCCTGCAGGCCATCGAGATCGTGCGCTATCTTCTGGGGGTGATGCGGCCGGCGCAGAGGTACCTGCTGTCACACCGCAGCGAACTCAAGAAGCGCATCAGCGAGAACACCCTCAACAAGGCCGTGCAGCTCATGGGCTATGAGGGGCGCCTGACCGGCCACGGCATCCGCGGCACCATCTCGACGGCGCTCAACGAGATTGGCTACCCGAAGATTTGGGTGGACGCGCAGCTTTCCCATTCCGACCCCAATAAGGTGAGTTCGTCCTACAACCACGCCAAGTACGTTGAGCCGCGCCGTCGGATGATGCAGGACTGGGCCGATCGGCTCGACCTGCTCGAACAGGGCGAAGTGGAAGCCGCGAGCGCGCACCTGACCATCCGTATCGACGGGGTGCCGGCAATGGCAGAAGTGGAGGAAACGATGGATGCGACCCTCACGATGGCCGAGCCCACTCCTCCCGGCGTCCCGCCCGTCGTGGCCACGCCTATTGTCGTAACCCCGAGCAGCGGCGGGATCACGTTCCAGCGGCTGTCTCAGGTGCCGCCGCCTCCGACGCATGCCCCAGAGCCGGAAGTGTCCGCGATCCAGCGCGAGCGCGAGGAAATGCTGACCATCTACGAGTCTCCAAGCAGCTTGCCGGTCCCGCTGTTCGGCAAGCTGGCTGGAAAGTCCAAGGACCAGATCAACCGCGAACTGAAAGCGGGCAAGTTGCTGTCCATCAGTTTGGGTAATCGGGGGCAGCGTGTTCCCGATTGGCAACTGGTGCCGCTCAAGCACAAGCTGGCCCAGGTGCTCATGAACCAGTGCCTGCACGCGGATTCGTGGGATCTGTACCGCATGCTGACCCAGCCGCACCCTGACCTGGGGGACCGCGCGGCCATTGATGCGGTCACGCCGACCAACGTGCCGGCGATCATCCGGGTCATCATGGGCGACTACCAGCACCATGCGGATATGCCCGAGGCCATTGCCCCTTACCCCATCCCCGAGGATGTGCGGCAAAGCGTTCGTCGGCTGGTGGATAGCGCAGTAGTTCTAGACGGAGCATAGGGCTCTCAAACCTTGCAGGGGCCTTGTGGCCCCTGCATTACGCTTGCACCGCCTCCACGAGTTCGCTCAGCGTGCGCGGTGCGGGAGCGAAGAACACGGCGCCGGTGTGCGCCGTCGAGAAATCGAGCAGGCGGTCGTGCATGCCTGGCGGATCGCCGAGGAACATGCGCTCCAGCATCTTCTGCGTCACCCACAGATGCCTGGAGTAGCCGATGAAGTAGGTGCCATATTCGCCCTGGCCGGGGCGGCCGAAGGGCATGTTGTCGCGCAGGATGTCGTGCTCGGTGCCGTCGTCGTCCACGATTGTGGCGAGGGTCTTGTGCGATTTCTGGCCGCTCGTCGCGTCGGGCAATTCGACATTGCTGACGATCTCCCGGCCGATGATCCGCTCTTGCTCGTCCTTGGCGAGCCGAGCCCACGGCTGCATTTGGTGCAGATACTTCTGCACCACCAAGTAGCTACCGCCGGCGAACGCCTGATCTTCACTGCCGACCAGCGTCGAGGCGCCGATGTCGTGCCCGGTCGGGTTGGCCGTGCCATCGACAAAGCCAAGCAGGTCGCGGGAGTCGAAGTAGCGAAAACCGACCACCTCGTCGGCCACCGTCACGCTGCTGCCCAGTTGGTCCAGCAGCAGGCGCTCGAATTCAAAACAGAGATCCTCACGTTCGGCACGGATGTGAAAGAACAGGTCGCCGGGCGTGGCAGGCGCGGTGTGCTTGGCACCCTCGATGGGCACGAAGGGCCGTAGTTCCTTCGGGCGCTTCCCGGTCTGGAAACGGTCCCATAGCGCCGATCCCAGCGCAGTGATGCACGACAGCCGGCCGTTGAGATCGCGGAAGCCCACCGTTTTGATCAGGTCGTCCAGCCCGTCCAAGATGCCGGCGACCGCCTGAAGGGCCTCGTGGCCCTCGGCGACCGTCAACGTGAGAAACACCGCCGCGCGCGACAGCGGCGCATCGATGCTTTGCGAGTCAATTGGTACTCGGTCCCAACCACTTCCAACCATTCGTGCCTCCAAAGACCATGTTAATTCATCATATTGCCAAAGATGGAAGCGCTATCACTGGCGCGCTAACAGGTGCGTGCCGCGGTAATTACCCGAACGCAGCCTCGGCGAGAGCGGGCTATGGGATATTCGAGCAAGCCGCCCTATCCCTGGCAACCAGCATTGCCCTGTGCTCGAACCGCTCAGAAACAGCATTGGCTCGTCCGTGGGGCCGCTGCAGGTATGTCACGATCTCGTAGGGGCCGTCTGAAAGCGGTCGCATAGTGATCCCCCACGCATGGGCACGCTCCATGCGCGATTGCGCCGAGAGCCCCACACCGTAGCCAGCGGTGACCCAAAGCGCCATCATCTCGAACGAAGTCACATGCTGCACGCTCTGTTGGCTCAACGGAAGGGAAGACAGTCGCTGATCGAGCAGTAGGCATGCCTCCGCCGGCCAGCGAAACACCGGATAGTCCAGAAGCTCGGCAAGCGTGATCTTCGCCTGGGCAAGTAAGGGGGACCCCAGCGGCATTGCAACGGCCACGTTCTCGACCCAGAGCGGCTGGCTTTTCACGGCTGGAGCACCAGCGTTCCGAAGCGAGATTCCGGCGTCGTAGCGGCCTTCCTCAAGGCCCGTCATCAGGTCGTCGCCCGAGGTCTCAAAGAACGCGATGGTGACTTCAGGCTCCTCTGCGCGCTGAAGGGCAAGAAGCGTTATGAGGCAAGAGGATGGCACTCCAGGTGCGATAGCAAGCCTGAAATGGGAAAACTGGCTGGTGGCGTCATGCATGAGGGCCCCCAATAAGCGATCTGTCCAGAAAGGCAAACCAGCGTCGCAGTAAAGAGTGAAGTTTAACGTCGTTATCTTTAACGTGGTTAATTGTGGCAGATTGTTTGACGCTTCTGCTAATGCAGAAATCAACAATTCAGCCAGGCCGTCCTTCTGGCACATCGACGTATGAATCCGAGTCGGCGTTAGCCTTCGGACAGGCCGTGCGCGCTGCGCGCGTCGCTCAAGGAGTCGCGCAAGACGAGTTCGCATCTCGGGCAAGCATTTCGCGTTCTCACATGGGTAAGATCGAGCGTGGTGAGCACGTGCCCACGCTTCCGCTCATACTGAAAATTTCTACGGCACTCGGAATAAGCGCGGCTGACCTGATGACGGCGACCGAACGCAATCTGCGTGCCGACACCGATCCCTGAGTGTCTGGCTTGCCAGGCTCCGTCAACCGTCCGATGAGTCGCGTAGGCGAACGACAAATCGCTCTACCGAAGCCGATAAATTGCTGCCGTCGGGCCGAAGCAGGTAGGTCGTGATCACGGCAGAATCCATCGCCAAGGGGCGGATCACCACATCCGGCCGTTGAGAGATGGGAATCTTGGTCGCCGTCATGAAGCCGATGCCGTAGCCGGCGCCGACCAAGGTGAGCATCATGTCCAGTGAGGATACTTCCTCGACAACATTCAGCTTGTGCTCCAACGTGTTGAGCAGCCGCTTGAGTTCGCGGCAATAACCCTCGCATACCTGCGGGTCGCACAGGACAAGTGGATGGCCTTGGAGTTCTTGAAGTGGCACCTCCTTGTAGGTGAGCAATGAGTGCCGAGCTGGCACAGCAATCACCAGCGGGTCGTGCCAGATTGCCTCGGCAGCGATACCGTCGCCGACATCGGCCGTGTGCGCGAACCCGATCATGAAGTCGCCCGAGCGCAAACCGCGCACTTGCTCTGCCAGAGGCACTTCTGACAAGCGTATTTCGATCTCCGGCTCCTCGGCGCGACAACGAGCCAGAAATGCCGACAGTCGTGGATCGATAGCTCCATCTGATACTGCGATGCGCAGGCTACCGCGCAAGCCCGATGCCACAGCCTTGGCATTTTCACGAGCCTGTTCCAGCACAGTGAATAGACGGCGTACATCTTGCAAGAAGACCGCACCCGCCGCCGTCAGAACTGTTCCTCGTCGGTTTCGGTCGAAGAGCACTACGCCCAACTCGTCCTCAAGTTCCTTGATGGCTCGTGATAGCGGTGGTTGTTCGATATGCAAGCGCTCAGCCGCCCGCGTGAAATGTAGCTCCTCAGCAAGAACTACGAAGCAGCGAAGATGGCGCAGCTCCATAGGCCACCCTCCCGTTCCGACTTATCCAACACTGTGCTATCTCCCTATAGAAGTGACTGCCATTTCGGCGGCGGCGAGTTCGGCCACGTCTTTGGAAACTTCTGGCTAAATGAGCCAGGGCTGGGCTGATCGTGCGATGGCCCGAGGCCGGCACAACACCAGGCGAGACTGATCAAGTCCGTGGGGTGGTCAGGATCAGGCGAAGGCTATGTTCAGCCACGCACATCAATGGATGCCGCGCATCTTCTCCGTCCGACCCTTGACCGATTGCGAACCAGGCGCTCGAACACGCCTGCGGTTGATCATCACCTGCGGATTGCTGAGGTTCTGCTCCTGGCCCGAGCCAAGGCAAGCACCCCGTCAAAATCACAACGCCTTGGGGCAGCAGACAAATGCCGGCGAAAATATTCGCCGGCTTCAGTTGCTGGCCGGAGACTAGAGGAGCCAGAATGTCTCTCACCAGAAAGTGTGAGACATCCTGATGCGTAGCCCGCGCCGGATACTTACTGCCGCACTGAACCATGCGGGTCGATGACGTACTTGTATGCAGAACCCGCGTCGAACTCTTTGTACGCGGCGGGCGCGTCTTCGAGCTTGATGAACTTAGTGTTCATCATCGGCGAAAGGTAAGGCATGCGATCGTTCAGTATCGCCCGCATTAACGCGTGGTTGTAATTGGCCGTCGGGGATTGACCAGCCGACATTCGCGGCGACTTGATCCAGGCGTTGGACCATTCCAGATCCATATGGCCTTTCTTGGCTTTCGGGTCTTTCGAGATCGGGTTTGCGCAGTACACACCGACCGTGCTGGTCATTCCGCCGAAGCGGACATATTTGAGCATTGCGTTGGTAACAGCGCTCTCCACGATCTTGTCAGCCTCCGCGCCAAACCCGCGGCAGTCCACACCAACATAGTCGATGACGCGATCCACCTCCCTGTGCCCGGTAATGCGTTCGAGATGTTCCTCGATCGGCACGCCGTCGGAAAGGTTGATGGTTTCCACGCCGTGTGGCTTGAGAAGGTCCAGCCGCTCTTGAATGTAATCGGCAACGATGATGGCGCCTGCACCCAGAAGTCTGGCGCAGGCGGCACCCGCTCTGCCGACCGGCCCGGCACCGAAGATCAGGATGTTTTCGCCGACGACGTAGGCCGGTGCGGCTGGCCAATCAGGGCCAGCGAACCCATGGAAAGCTGTGGGTAGTACGTCAGAGAGAAGGGTCAGGTCGCGGATCTTTTCCATGGCGGCATCCTTGTCAGGAAAGCGCAGGAGATTGAAATCCGCATACGGTACGAAGAGATAATCACCTTGGCCCCCCGTCCAGCCACCGAGGTTGAACCCGTAGGCTCCGCAGTCGATTTCGGGGTTGGTGTTCTCGCATACATCGGAGCGCATATGCTTGCAGTTGTAGCAACGCCCACAACCCACATTGAAGGGGACGGAAACGATGTCGCCCTTCTTCACGACTTCGACGTCTGATCCCACTTCGATCACTTCGCCGGTCATTTCATGGCCCATGGTCATTCCCTTGGGAACAGCAAACGAACCGCGATAAATGTGAAGGTCGCTGCCACAGATATTTGTGGTAACTATTTTGAGGATAGCGCCGTGGGGTGCACTTTTCCCTTGAGGGGTTATCAGCTCTGGAAATTTGAAGGTGTTGACCTTCATTTCCAAGGGCTTCTCGAAAGTCACGATTCGGTTACCGGTCGGAGTCATTTCGTCACCTCTGTGCGTTAATGTTTCCATCTTCTAAATCGAAGTGGGAAACGAGACTTACCGCTGTCAAGAAGAACGATCGTGGTACTGCCTAGCCGTTGGCCGCGTCTCCTTCTGCGGTCTTGACAGCATCGGATCAAGCTCAGAAGTGGTCAAACTGGAATAATCTATGTGCAGATAGACACGATCTATCTACACGGGCTCGTCGAGCCGTGCTCGTCTCCTAGCTGGGAGAGGACAACGATCATCACTACATCGCGCCTCCTAGCTTGATCTAGGAATAGTCAGCTTGACCCAGCGAGACATGAGGAGGCCGCATGCAGCAGGTACTCCTGTCGCCCGTGTTGCCCCTAGACCTGGTGGCCTTCGATGGGTTGCTCAGCACGTGGCGCCTGTTAGCGGCGCACACGGCGTGCCTGCCATCTTTGCCTGGTTGAAGCAATACAGCGTTGCTCTTCGAGACTCGCTATTTCAAGGGGCTTTGGGATGAGTCTGCTTTGGGCTGGAACCGACGATGGATCGATATAACGGATTGAAGAGCGGCGGCCAGTTCTGGGGTGTGCACCATTTCGAGCAATGCGTGCGATGACGGTGCCTCGAACGCATTTTTCCCAGCAACGAATCCGACATTTGAGTGTGACATTGGTCCACTGATACCGATTGCGTGGAGATTCGGAATGTGTGCGAGTTGGCCGGCGAGAGATTGCGGAAGAACTGCCGAATATTTTCCTGTCGCCACGTGTGCCGATAGCACGTCAATTGAATCAGTGCGAATAGTCTGTGCGGTACATTGCGTCAGTCTATCTTGAATGGATTCAGGTACTGCCGAGTTCAGCAGGCACAGTTGTCTATTAAGAACATGGTCCCACGTTGTGCTTCGGGGTTGCTGTGTTCTAGCGGCGTGAAAAAGGAAAATGCGTTCACGGTACAGAAGGTGAGTATCGAAGTCTTCCCCTGGAATATCCTCCAAATGCATGAGTGCGATATCCAGATTGTTTTCTCGAATCGCCTGCAGCAGGGAAGAAGCGCCGGAGACCAGAATTGATTGTTGAAGTAAAGGTGTTTTTTCGGCAAGGGCGATGCTTAATGTGGGTGCTACGCCGGCAGTTCCTGGGAGTATCCCTAGCCGGAATTTCCCCTCTATACCCCGCCGTAGTGCGGAGATTTCTCGCTCCAGTCCTTTGCAGTCGTCATACATCTGCTGAGCCCAAGACAGTACGCGCATTCCTTCAGAAGTGAGCCCGTCGTAGCGTCGGCCATGACGCACGATCTCGACACCCATGTCTTCCTCCAATTGCTTGATGCCCGCGGAGAGTGTCGGCTGAGAAACATTGCAGCTTTTTGCCGCGTTGCCAAAATGGCCTTCACGGTGCAAAGCAAGCAAGTATTCAAAGTTTCTTACGATCATAGATTTTCTTCTGATAGAGTTGATTGAATTTTATACTTTTATGAAAAAACCTGTGCACGCTTCGATCTGCGTTCAACCTTGATCACGCAGGTGGCACGCATGAAAGGCTGTTGTGCGCAGTGCCCATTCAGTAGGCTCGGCTCGTCATCGGCGGCCAGCACCACAACGCACGGGACAGCCAATAGCGCGAACACAGGTGCTTCGCGCTGTAGGGCGAGTCGTCCTCATGTAGCTTAGCAGTTGGCGCGTTCTGGAAGGGAAGAAGCGGGAGTGGTGAAGCACGCAACCGCAAAAGGCGGTGCTAAGCTCTTGAGCTGCTCGGGTCGTGGCCGCGAGTCGTTGAAGCGGCCAGAGAATGGAGCCTGCCGTGGCCGTTGTGGAGTAGCTAGTACGCCATGCCCCCGGCGTTTCCTTGGCTGCGATTGACGGGCGTACCTGGCGGCAGATCAATAACAGCCATTTATGGATGAAGGAACGAGTGGAGTAAGGCAGATGAAGATATTCACGATTGGATTCACTAAGACCTCCGCGCGATCCTTCTTCACCAAATTAGGTGATTCTGGTGCCAAACGCCTAGTCGATGTTCGTCTGAATAATGTTTCGCAATTGGCCGGCTTCGCAAAGCGCGAGGATCTTCGGTATTTTTCCGAGGCGTTGTGTGGGATGGAATATGAGCACCTGCCAGCACTTGCTCCAACCAAGGACATGTTCGAGGCATATAAAATAAAAGGGGGAGATTGGGATATCTACGCGAGGAAGTTTCTGGATTTAATGTCGTCCCGAAAGATTGAGTCAATCGATAAAGAAAAGATTGATAACAGTTGCCTGCTTTGCAGCGAAGACAAGCCCCATCACTGCCATCGGAGGCTAGTGGCCGAGTACCTTGCAGGCAAATGGCCGAATGTTGAGATCGTGCATCTTTAGCAGGTGACGTAGCTCCACGCCTCCGGCGTCTCGTCTTGATGGCTGAGAGAGGCAAAGGCGCGCATCGGCGGGAGCCGCCGCCACACATGGGGCGTACAGAGCAATCTCGCCCGCCACGACTCGATGTCGGCGCTGAACGAGGCGAGTAGCTCCAGGTGCATTGGCAGACGGGCCGCTGGCTGACGTCGTGGCGCTCGGCGGATATGCACTGGGAAGCCCGCCCGTGTGTTGGGCTATCATGTTGGCGACGCCTACGCCCAGGTGGGGCGTGGCAGGATCGCCGTCATTTACACCCCAGTTTGGTACTGCTATAGGTCTTCCGAAATAGCCGATACATCAGGACAAATTGAAGTAGCTCAATTAGGAGATATCTAATGTCAACCGGTACGTTCATTCTGCACTCCAGCTATACGCCGGCGGGGGACCAGCCAGAGGCGATAGCGCGCCTGCTATCGGACATAGAAGAAGGTGCGACACACCAGACGCTGAAGGGTATCACCGGCTCTGGTAAGACCTTTACGATGGCCAATGTGATTCATCGTCTGAAGCGGCCCACGTTGATCTTGGCTCCTAACAAGACATTGACCGCGCAGCTTTATGGTGAAATGAAGCACTTCTTTCCTGAGAATGCTGTCGAGTACTTCGTTTCCTACTACGATTATTTTCAGCCCGAGATTTATATGCCGGGCACCGATCGTTTCATTCCAAAGGACTCGGCCATCAACGATCACCTTGAGCGCCTACGCCTGTCCACGACCAAATCCTTGATTGAGCGCCGCGATGTGATCGTCGTCGCTTCGGTGTCTTCAATCTACGGCCTGGGTGACCCGGAGGCGTACCGAGCGTTGCAGATCGCTCTGTCCCCTGGGGTCAAACTAAACCAGAGAGAGCTGATTCGTCGTTTGGCTCTGCTGCAATATGATCGCACTGAGCGCACTCTCAAACGTGCAACGTTTCGCGCTCAAGGTGATGTGATCGATATCTTTCCTGCTGATTCCGAGCATAGGGCAGTTCGGGTGGAACTGCTGGATGACTCTGTTGCGTCTGTTCAATGGCTAGACCCTGTTACAGGTAAAACGCTTGGGGCAATTGACCATTACTTGGTTTCGCCAAAGACGCTTTTTGCACCGCCCACGAATAAAATAGATTCCGCGTCCAAGAAGATACTCGCTGATATGGAAGAGCGGGTTGCCGAGCTGAACAGGAATAATCGCTTGGTCGAGGCAAACAGGCTGTACGAGCGGATCACGCATGACGTGGAGATGATGCGCGAGGTAGGCTATTGTTCGGGCATGGAAAATTATTCCTGCTACTTCAGCGAACGGGACCCGGCCTCGCCTCCGATCACATTGCTGGATTACCTGCCGAAAGATGGGCTTCTGTTCGTCGATGAATCCCACGTCATGGTGCCACAGATATCCGCAATGTACCGGGGGGATCAGGCGCGCAAGGAGACGTTGATAGATTACGGGTTCCGCTTGCCTTCGTCTAAGAACAATCGCCCGTTGAACTTTGGTGAATTTGAGAAGGTCAAGCCTCAGACCATCTTTGTTTCCGCTACTCCGGGAGACTACGAGCTGAGGGTGTCGAAAGACAGGGTTGTCGAACAAGTTATCAGACCAACGGGACTGCTTGATCCCAAGGTTGAGGTGCGGAAAGCGGACGGATACATAGATGACCTGCTTGCCGAAATATCGAAGTGCGTGAAGAAGAAAAATCGCGTGCTCGTGACTACGCTGACGAAGGTCAGTGCAGAAGAGCTAACGGATTTCTTGACGGACAACGGGATTCGAGCGCGCTACATGCATTCGGACATAAAAGCGGAGGATCGTGTTGAGATCATCAATGGCCTGCGCGCAGGAGAGTTCGATGTTTTGATTGGGATTAGTCTTTTGCGCGAAGGGCTGGATATTCCAGAGGCATCATTGGTTGCTATTCTCGATGCAGACCGTGCAGGATTCTTGCGTTCGGCCCATGCTCTCATTCAGATGATAGGTCGAGTCGCTCGGAATGAAAACGGCAAGGCGATCTTGTACGCCGACGCGGTGACTCCGGCGATGAAACAGGCGATCGATGAAACCAATAGGCGCAGGCAGCTTCAAATTGCCTTTAACGAGGAAAATGGGATTTCTCCGGCCTCGTCTGTGCGAAAACTAGCAGGAGAAGAGACGAATACGGAGGAGCCCACCGTTCACTCCGAGGCTTTCTGCGAGAATTTGTCCGACCTTTGCGATCAGATCACTGCCAAGGAACAGCAGCTACTCGAATTTACCGATACCGGTGACGAGCAGCGCGTCGAAGATATTCGTCGTCAGTTGGATGGTTTGTACCGGCAATTCATTTACATCTAATCGTTTGCCGGCATAGGGTTGCATGGCCGACCGATCTGCACCTGGCGCAAGCGGGCAGACGGTCGGCTCATCATTCAACCGGAGGGGCGAGCCGCCAAGGCTCAGTGCCCCGCTTTCCAGGGCGTGTGCCTTTCAGTGTCTTGCGACGTGTCAGCGCAAAGCTGGCAACGATCCAACGGCGACCAGCATTTCATCAAATACCGCTCGAACCCTTCCCGGAATGGGGCCACGCTGAGGCCGATAGACGTACAACCCCCATGCCGGAGGTTCTTCGCTCTCCAACACTCGCACGAGCTTCCCGCTGGCAATGTAGGGGGCGGCCATGTAGTCCGCCAGTTGCGCGAACGCGATCCCGGCCAGCGCCGCTCCCATTTCCATGTCGGCATTGTCGGCGACGAGAGTGGGTGCGGCAGGTGTCCACTGGCGTCCCGCCTTGAAGTGCCAAGGCCAGGGACGGCCGGTATTGATATCCAAGGCCACGGTAGCTGGCAGGCTGCTTAGCGCATCGATGTTTTCAGGTACGCCCACTTTCTTGATCAGGCGCGGAGCGGCAACGATCGGAAGTTTCATGTCGGCTGCCTTGCGTGCGACGAAGCGGCTATCACGCATGAATCCGACCCTGATTCCGACGTCAATCCCTTCGTCAACCGTATTGCTGATGCGATCGGACAGGCGCACATCCAGCGTGATGTCGGGATGACGCGCGGCCACGCGCTCCAGTGCCGGCAGCACCGCTCTGGTGCCCAAGCTGTGCGGTGCGGTGATGCGAACCGTACCGGACAGGGATGCCTGCTGGTCGGAGCCAGGCGTTCGCCACAGATCCTCGAACCGCTCCAATGCCGGGCGCACCTGGTCTAACAGCCCTTCGCCGAAGGCGGTGATGCGCACCTGGCGCGTGCTTCGATGAAACAACACCTCGCCGTAGTGTTGCTCCAGTTGCTGGATGGCACGGGTGACACCTTGCGGAGAAGTCCCCAGCCGGACGGCTGCATCGCGAAAACTGCTGCTTTCGGCCGCCACCCGAAAGATGCGCAGTAGTTCCATTTCCTTGTTCATGACGCACGCCTCATGGTCGGTTTCGCCGCTCGTTAATTGTTCCAGATGGTGGAATTATAAAATCGCAACAATTCCATATACAAGGGAGGCGCGGTTGCCCAGACTGACAGCACCCCGGAATGCTCCGCTCCGAACAACCCAACAAGGAACGCGAATGAACGCTGCGACTCTCATCACTGCCTACTACGACGCCTTCAACCGCGGTGACCGCGAGGCCATGCTGTCAATGTTGACCGATGACGTCGCGCACGATTTGAACCAGGGCGCTCGTGAGGTCGGTCGCGAAGCCTTCCGCGCCTTCCTGCAGCGCATGGACCGCTGCTATGGCGAGCAACTCCGCGGGATCGTGGTGATGGTCAGCGCCGACGGCCTGCGCGCAGGCGCGGAGTACGTGGTGCATGGCGAATACAAGGTGACGGACGACGGGCTGCCGGACGCCCAGGGCCAGCGCTACGTGCTGCCGGGTGGCGCGTTCTTCGAGATCCGCGATGGCAAGATCGCTCGTGTCACCAACTACTACAACCTCGGCGACTGGATCGCACAGGTCGGAGGGGACGCCTGAAATGACCAGCGACGTGCAGGTGCTGGTTCGTCGTGGGCCGGACATTGCCGAATGGTTCGACACCGTGGCACATCTGCGGGCGAAGGTCTTCCGCAGCTTTCCATACCTGTACGAGGGCGACATCGAATACGAGAAGCACTACCTTTCCATGTACGCCCGTTCGGCAGACAGCCTGTTGGTGCTCGTGCTCGCTGATGACGTGGTTGTGGGTGCGTCCACGGGGTTGCCGCTCGGCGATACGGAGCCGGCCTTCCAGGTACCGTTCGCCGATCGAGGAATCCCGATGGAGGCAGTGTTTTACTGCGGCGAATCAGTCCTGCTCCCAGCCTTTCGGGGCCTTGGCCTGGGCCATCGCTTCTTTGACGAACGCGAAGCGCATGCCCGTTCGTTGGGCGGCATGCAGTGGACATCGTTCGCGTCGGTGGATCGAGCAGACGACGATCCCCGGCGTCCTTCCAACTACCGCAGTAATGATGCCTTCTGGACCCGTCGTGGCTACGTGCGACAGTCGGACATGAAGGTTACGCTGCCCTGGAAGGAGGTGGGTGAGCCGACCGAAACCGAGCAGACGCTCACGATGTGGCTGCACTCTCTGGAGAACGCGAAGTGAAAGTAGCAGTTGCGAAATATGCAGTGGGTAAGCCGACGGACTTCGAGGCATTTGCTGCGCGGCAGCGACTGGTTCTGGAGGAGGCGCGCCGTGGCGGAGCGGAACTGGCCGTGTTGCCCGAGTATCTATCCCTCGAACTGGCTGCAACGTTCAAGCCTAGCATCCGCCGTGATTTCAACGCCTCTCTGGCCGCGCTGCAGGCCTTGCAGCCTGCTTGGCTGGCACTGTATGCCGACCTGTCGCGCGAGTTGTGCATGACCATTCAGGCCGGTACGTTTTTGACCCAGGTTGGTTTGGACCGCTACCGCAACCGAGCTTGGTGGTTTGCGCCTGACGGTACACGCGACTACCAGGACAAACTGCAGTTGACGGGGTTCGAGAAGGACACCGGCGTCATCGAAGGTGGCGACGAACTCAAGGTGTTCGACCTGAACGGTGTGCGTGCCGGCATCGCTGTTTGCTATGACAGTGAGTTTCCATTGCCCGTGCGAGCCCAGAGAGAGGCGGGAGTGCGCCTGCTGCTGGTCCCGAGCTGTACCGACACCCAAGCAGGTGCAACCCGGGTCCGTGTGGGCTGCATGGCGCGGGCGCTGGAGAACCGAATGTTCATCGCGCAGGCCGTGACGACCGGAGCTGCTGACTGGAGTCCGGCGTTGGACACGAACACTGGCGAGGCCACGATCTATGCACCAATGGATCGTGGATTCCCGGATGATGGCATTCTCGCGACGACTTGCGGCACGCAGACATGGGCGATCGGTGATCTTGACGTTGAAGCACTCGAACGAAACCAGGAACAGGCCCAGGTTGCGGTCGATCGTGACTGGGACGGCCAGATGTTGCCTGCACTGCGGAAGGCTCGGTATTCGGGTCGTCAGGTCGCCTAGCCGGTCTCATCTTGTTAGCTTCAGTTCGATGAGTCGGCTTAGATAGGCCACGTCTATCTGCGCATAGATTTTTCCAGTTTGACCAGTTTTGAACTTGCCCCGATGCTGTCGATACATGCAAGAAATATTCATTAATTTGAATGTTTTGCGCTTCTTGGGAACAAATCTGTACTAGCCTGTAAGCGTGCTCGAAGAGCACAGATTTTGTGGCGAAGTTCGGCCGCATATACTATGGGGGAGTATTGTATAATGCGGCGGTGTACCCAAGTAGAGAGGTGTTCGATGCCACACAGCCCGGAAGAAAAGAAGCAAGCACTGACGCGCATCAGGCGCATCAAAGGTCAGGTAGCGACTCTTGAGCAAGCGCTTGATGCAGGTGCGGAATGTCCTGCAATTCTTCAGCAGCTTGCGGCCGTTCGTGGGGCAGTCAACGGATTGATGGCAACGGTTCTGGAGAGCTATCTGCGGGAAGAGTTTCCCAGTAGCGAAATCAGGAGCGATTCGCAGAACAAGTCCATTGACGAGACCATCTCTATCGTCCGCTCCTATCTGCGGTAGAGGCACCAGGGTGCCCTCGGTGAGGGCAAATTTAGTTAGCTAGTAAAGGAAGCGACATCATGAAATCACGTGCAGCAGTTGCCTTCGGGCCAGGAAAGCCGCTGGAAATCGTCGAGATCGACGTCGAGCCGCCGCGCAAGGGCGAGGTGCTCATCAAGATCACGAACACCGGCGTTTGCCATACCGACGCCTTCACCCTGTCGGGCGACGACCCCGAAGGTCTCTTCCCGGTCGTGCTGGGTCATGAAGGTGCGGGTATCGTCGTGGAGGTGGGTGAAGGTGTGACCAGCGTGAAGCCTGGCGATCACGTCATTCCCCTCTATACCGCCGAGTGCGGCGAGTGCCTGTTCTGCAAGTCCGGCAAGACCAACCTGTGTGTCGCGGTTCGTGCAACCCAGGGTAAGGGGCTGATGCCCGATGGTACGACTCGCTTCTCGTACAACGGTCAGCCGCTTTACCACTACATGGGCTGCTCGACCTTCAGCGAATACACGGTCGTCGCCGAAGTCTCGCTGGCCAAGATCAACCCGGACGCCAATCCCGAGCACGTCTGCCTGCTGGGCTGCGGCGTGACCACCGGCATCGGCGCCGTGCACAACACGGCCAAAGTGCAGCCGGGCGACTCGGTGGCCATCTTCGGCCTCGGCGGCATCGGTCTCGCCGCGATTCAGGGTGCACGCCAGGCCAAAGCGGGCCGCATCATCGCCATCGATACCAATCCGGCGAAGTTCGAGCTGGCTCGTACCTTCGGCGCGACCGAATGCCTCAATCCGAAGGACTTCGACAAGCCGATTCACGAGGTTCTCATCGAGATGACCGGCTGGGGTGTCGATCACACCTTCGAGTGCATCGGCAACGTCAACGTGATGCGTTCGGCTCTGGAAGCTGCCCATCGTGGCTGGGGCCAGTCGATCGTCATCGGTGTCGCCGGTGCCGGCAAGGAAATCTCGACCCGTCCGTTCCAGTTGGTCACCGGCCGGACTTGGAAGGGCTCTGCTTTCGGCGGGGTCAAGGGGCGTACCCAACTTCCGGGCATGGTGGAAGACGCAATGAAAGGCGAGATCGATCTCGCCCCGTTCGTCACCCACACCATGGGTCTCGACGAGATCAACCACGCCTTCGACCTGATGCATGAAGGCAAGTCGATTCGCACGGTGATCCACTACTGATCACCCACTATCCATTCAACACCAACCATCAAGGAAACTAACCATGTCCACTCCTGTCATTTCCGGCGACGGCATCTTCTCGCACGTCTTCATCGGCGCCGCCGACGTCCAGAAGTCGGCCGCGTTCTACGACGCCGCCCTGGGTGCTCTCGGCATCAAGAACCTCGGTCCTTTCGGCAACGGATGGGTGCTTTTCGGTCGCGAAAAGCCGGCTTTCATCATCGCCCGTCCGGGCAATGGTGAAGCGCCTTCGAGCAACGGCGTGACGGTCGGCTTTGCGGCCGCCACTCCCGCCGAAGTGGATGCCTTCCACGCCGCCGGCCTTGCCGCAGGCGGCACCGACGAGGGCCAGCCTGGCCCGCGTGGCCACCTGCCGGGTGCCTATGCGGCCTACCTGCGTGATCCGGCGGGCAACAAGGTCTGCTCGTACACCTTCGTCTGAAAGCTAGGAAGCTGAGGGCGTTCTGAAAGGGCCAGCACAAGCCTCTACACGGCGAGCCTATTAGACGGACCGTGTAGAGCGGTGTCTGCTCATGAAGATCGGCCCGCAGCCATGTGCGAAACGCATGGCTGCGGGCATTTGCTTTGAAGCGTGTTTTTCAACCAAGAAGAAATGAGGTCGTTATGAAAGAGCCGGCCAACATAAATACGACGACCGTACAACCCACCCCGACCGCCACCGTGTACGGCATGCCGGCCTACACCGATCGTGCTGCCGCCGTGGGTGAAGTGCATGCGCGCCCGCATCTGTTGATTCAGGCCCCGCGCGGCATATTGCAGCTCGCTTTCATGACCGAAGGCGACCAGGCCAAGGATCAGATGGCGATGAGCGAGTTGTCTCATCGCTTCGGCGTTGCCGAACCCGACCATGCTACGCCGCTTCACGGCGTGACATGGGACGAAGGAGACCTGCACTGTGAAAAGCACACCGAGTTCTCGACGTATCTCTGGTGCGCTTCGCTGGATTCCGAGACGGGAGAGCCGTGCGGCGAAAACCCGTTCAGGCATGGATTTGTGCCTCCCGGCCCGGTCGTATCCGGCATCCGTTTGAGACTTCTTCCGTGGACGCCGGAAACGGAGAAGGAGGCCGATCGCTTCGATCCTGCCAGCCTGTGCTACTCGCTGGTGGAGAACGGCTCTGCCGCCATTCTGACCGACTTCCGACAGGATGAGGATGGCCTGACGCAGATCCTCGTCCTGGCCCGCGATTTGACCCCGGCGCGGGCGGGTGCGCTGGCTCAACGTCTGCTGGAGATCGAGACCTACCGTACCTTGGCGTTGCTGTCCCTGCCGTTGACACGATCGATGACGTCGGAGCTGCGACGCATGGAGTCGCGCCTTGCGGCGATCACCGACGAGATGTGTACGAGCTTGGTGGAACGGCGCGACAGCGACGTGCTGCTGTCCGAATTGACCGGCCTGGCTGCCGAGCTGGAAGCTGGAGTTGCGGCGAATCTCTATCGCTTCGGTGCCAGCCGTGCCTACTACGAGATCGTCGAGGAAAGGCTGGCAGCGCTTTCGGAAGAGGCCGTATCCGGGTACTGCACCTGGGCGGATTTCCTGCAGCGCCGCATCGCTCCAGCCATGCGGACATGCCAATCCGTAAAGGAGCGCCAGGCCAAGCTCTCAGACAAGCTGACCCGGGCCATCGCGTTGCTGCGTTCCTGGATCGACGTTGAGCTTGAACGCCAGAACCGCGATCTGCTGGCGTCGATGAACAACCGGGCCAAGATGCAATTGCGCCTTCAGCAGACCGTCGAAGGCCTGTCGGTCGCGGCAATTTCTTATTACGTCGTGAGTCTTCTCGGCTACTTGCTCAAGGGCATTCCGATGGTTCACGACAGCGTGGCGCCGGTGATGGCGGTTCTGGTGCCTGCGGTGATGCTGACGATCTGGTGGATCGTGCGCAGGATCAGGCATGCCCACGGCGACACGGTGGCGGAAGAGAAATCTTCCTGACGAGCTGCCGTCTTGGCGCGCGAGAGCTGCGCCGTTCCTTTGAACATAGGAGAACTACATGGAACGCATCGAACATCACGCCAGCTTTGATGGTTGGCAGGACGTTTATCAGCATGAATCGACGACGCTCGGTTGCACGATGAAGGTCGGCGTCTATCTGCCTCCGCAGGCGCAGCACGGCAAAGTGCCGGTGCTGTACTGGCTTTCGGGCCTGACCTGCACCGAGCAGAACTTCATCACCAAGTCCGCCGTCCAGCGCTACGCGGCCGAACATGGCATTGCCGTCGTCGCGCCCGATAGCAGCGCTCGCGGCGAAGGCGTTGCCGACGATCCTGCCTATGACCTCGGACAGGGCGCGGGGTTCTACGTCAATGCCACACAGGAACCCTGGGCTGCGAATCATCGGATGTACGACTACGTCGTGCAGGAACTGCCGGCGCTGATCGAGGCCCACTTTCCCGTGACAGCGGAGCGGAGCATCAGCGGCCATTCCATGGGAGGACACGGTGCTCTGGTCATCGCCCTGCGCAACCCGGGCCGTTATCGAAGCGTCTCGGCCTTCTCGCCCATCGTCGCCCCCACCCAGGTTCCCTGGGGGCACAAGGCCTTCGAGGCGTACCTGGGCAGCGATCGGGAGGTGTGGAAACAGTACGACACCGTGGAGCTGATTCGCACCGTGCAGGAGCGTTTGCCGTTGCTGGTGGACCAGGGCTTGGGCGACGAGTTCCTGGAGAGCCAGCTTCAGCCCGACCTGCTGCGCAAGGCCTGCGACGAGACGGGGCACCCGCTCACGTTGAATCTGCGCCCAGGCTACGACCACAGCTACTACTTCATTGCCAGTTTCATTGGCGAGCATATGGCACACCACGCATCGGCGCTGAAACGCTGAGAGAGAGGAGATCAGGTCATGACAAAGACCTCCAAAAACCGACATCACGTCGTCATTATCGGAGCGGGCTTCGGCGGGATCGAGGTTGCCAACCAGCTTGCTGGTGCCGAGGTCGATGTGACGATCATCGATCGGCGCAATCATCACCTGTTCCAACCCTTGCTTTACCAGGTTGCAGGGGCGTCACTTTCGACATCCGAGATCGCCTGGCCTATTCGCTATCTCTTCCGAAATCGCCCGGAAGTGAACACCTTGATGGCGGAAGTGGAAGGTATCGACCAGGACGCGCGTCAGGTCATTCTCAACAATGGATTGCGGCAAACCTACGACACGCTCGTGCTCGCGACAGGCGCTACCCATGCCTACTTCGGACACGACGAATGGGGGGCTTTCGCGCCGGGGTTGAAGACGCTGGAAGATGCCACGACCATTCGGGGCCGAATCCTCGCGGCTTTCGAGGAGGCTGAGCGCACGAGCGATCCTCAGCAGCGTGCCGCGCTGCAGACGTTCGTCATCATCGGTGGTGGTCCCACCGGGGTTGAATTGGCCGGAACCATCGCCGAGCTTGCACGAGACACGCTGGCGCGTGACTTTCGCTCGATCGACCCGAGCACGTCGCGGGTTGTACTGATCGAGGCTGGCCCGCGTCTGTTGTCCGTCTTTCCAGAGGATCTTTCGGCCTATACGCGCCAGGCGCTCGAAAAGCTCGGCGTCGAGGTCGTGCTGGGTACGCCGGTCACCGAATGCTCGGCCGATGGCGTGGTGTACGGTGGCAAGCCCCTTTCGGCCAAGACCATCGTCTGGGCCGCCGGAGTCCAGGCGTCTCCCGCGGCTCGCTGGCTGGGCGCTGCGTCTGATCGTGCGGGTCGGGTGGTCGTTGGCCCTGACCTGACGGTGGCCGGTCGGCCGGAGGTCTTCGCCATCGGCGATACAGCCTCGTGCACCATGGCCGATGGGAAGCCCGTGCCGGGCATCGCCCCGGCCGCCAAACAGCAAGGGAAGTACGTCGCCAACCTCATTGGACGGCGTTTGAAGGGCAAGCCCGCTGACGGACCTTTCAAATACCGGCATCAGGGGAACCTGGCCACCATCGGCCGCAGCCTGGCGGTGATTGACATGGGGCGGGTGAAGCTGCGTGGTGCCTTTGCGTGGTGGATCTGGAAGCTGGCGCACATCTACTTTCTGATCGGTACGCGAAATCGTCTCAGCGTCGCTTTGAGCTGGGTATGGAACCACAGCATCGGCTACCGCGGCTCTCGCATCATCATGCATGCGATTAGCGACAAAGAGCCCGCGGCGTTGGACAAATCCGGCTCCCTGGATTGAGGTGCCAACGTTATCGGAACGTCAACTATCAGAAATGCCAGGGAGAGGAACTTGACCGATCTATTCACGACAAAGCCCAAGCCTCCCTTGGCCGAACTCCTGCGGCCCAAGACGCTGGATGAATTCGTCGGGCAACGGCACTTGCTCGGCCCCGGCAAGCCGCTTCGTCTCGCGTTCGAGGCGGGCAAGTTGCACTCGTTCATCCTCTGGGGGCCGCCAGGCGTGGGCAAGACCACCCTGGGGCGCCTGGCCGCCAGTGCGACCGACAGCCGATTCATCGCCATCTCGGCCGTGCTTGCCGGGGTGAAGGACATCCGGCAAGCCATCGACGAGGCCCAGGCAGAACTGGACAACCATGGTCGATCGACGGTGCTTTTCGTCGATGAGATCCATCGCTTCAACAAGGCGCAGCAGGATGCCCTACTGCCCCATGTCGAGTCGGGGCTCCTGACCCTGGTGGGGGGGACGACCGAGCATCCGGGGCTGGCGGTCAATTCCGCGCTGCTCTCGCGCGCGCAGGTCTATACCCTCGAACCGCTGTCCGGCGACGAACTGAACCAGCTCTACGAACGCGCACTGCCGCATCTCCAGGGCGTCACGTTGGACGCGGACGCGCTGGATCTGCTCAAGGGCTTTGCCGATGGCGATGGCAGGCGCTTCCTCAATCTGCTTGAGCAGGTGACGAATGCTGCGTCGGGCGCGGGCAAGGCCGTGGTCGATGGCGAGTTTGCCAAACTGTCCACCAGCCCATCACTGCGCAGGTTCGACAAGGGCGGCGACGAGTTCTACTGGCAGCTCTCCGCCTTCCACAAGTCGCTGCGGGGCTCCGACCCCGACGCGGCCCTGTACTGGCTGGCCCGCATCCTCGACGGCAGCGGCGACGTCAGCCAGGTGACGCGCCGCATGATCGTGGTGGCCAGCGAAGACATCGGCAATGCCGACCCGCAGGCGCTGCAACTGGCGCTCAATGCCGCGCTGGCTTATGAGAGGCTGGGTTCCCCCGAAGGCGAAATACCGATTGCCCACGCGGCGACCTACCTTGCTGCCGCCCCCAAGTCGAACGCTGCCTATGCCGCCTGGAACAAGGCGAAGGCCTTCGTCAAGAACAACGGCTCCCTGCCTGTGCCTCTCCATCTTCGCAATGCGCCGACGAAGCTGATGCAGCAGATGGGGTATCACGAAGGCTACCGCTACGCCCATGACGAGCCCAACGGCTATGCCGCTGGGCAAAGCTACTTTCCCGAGGGCGTGGCGCGGCCGGGCTGGTATCAGCCAACGGACAGAGGTGTTGAGCGCAGGCTGGGAGAAAGGCTTACTTGGCTGCGCTCGCTGGATGATGGGACGCTGCCAGAGGCGGACGCCTGACTGGTCGTCTCCGAAACCGGCTCATCGCGACTTCACGAACTACAGGAACAGGATAAGAACATGTCAGCCACTTCTTTCGGTGCATCCTCGGCGAAGATCAGCCGGGGACGCGTTGCCCGCTATCTGCGCACGGAGTCTGGTGCTGCGGTGCTGCTGGTGATCGTCACGGTCGTGGCGCTGGCGTGGGCGAACTCGCCGCTATCCGATGCCTATTTCGAGTTGTGGCACCTGGACGTCGGGTTTGACTTCGGGCCGCTGGGCCTGCACATGGACCTGCATCACTGGGTCAACGACGGCCTGATGGTGGTCTTCTTCTTCCTGATCGGCCTGGAGGTGCGTCAGGAGTTCGCCCACGGATCGCTCCGGGATCGCAGCCGTGCCCGTCTCGCTCTGATCGCGGGGGTCGCGGGTGTCGTGCTTCCCGCGCTGGTGTATGTCCTGATCGTGGGGCTGGCCGGAAGTGAGGGCCTGCACGGGTGGGGGGCGGTGGTCGGCACCGATACGGCATTCATGCTGGGCACCCTGGCGATCGTCGGCCCGCGGCTATCCGGTCAGTTGCGCGTGTTCCTGCTCACCCTGACCGTGGTCGATGACTTCCTCGCCGTGTCCATCATCGGCATCGTCTATAGCGATGAGATTCGGATCGTCCCGTTGTTGATCGCCCTCGCCAGTCTCGTTGCGTTGTGGCGGCTAGGGCGCACCCGCCAGTGGCGGGCAATGCCGTATGTGCTGATCGTGATCGTGCTGTGGCTCGCAACCGTGTACTCCGGCATCCATGCCTCTCTCGCCGGGATGGCCGCGGGGCTGCTGATCCCCGCCTACGCGACGCAACGTCACAAGGTCGTCGCGGCAAAACAACTGTTCCGCGACTTCTGGCAGTCTCCGAGTGCCGCATCGGCCCGCGCGGTGGACTGCGGGCTGTCCCGGGGTATCTCGGTGAACGAGCGATTGCACGAGTTCCTGCGGCTGCCGACGGCGCTGCTGATCGTGCCGGTGTTCGCCTTGGCGAACGCCGGAGTGGACGTGCGTGGCGGGCTGCTCGCCGAGGCCTTCGGCTCGCCAGTCACGTGGGGCGTCATCGCAGGGCTCGTGCTCGGCAAGCTCCTGGGCATCGGGCTCATCACTCTCATCGCCGTCCGTCTCGGCCTGGGCCGGCTGCCCGAGGGCGTCGGGGTGGGCAGCGTGTTCGGTGGTGCGGCACTGTCCGGGATCGGGTTCACCGTGTCGCTGCTGATCATCGGGCTCGCGTTCGGCACGACCTCCGACTTGGGCCGCCAGGCGACGGTCGGCGTGCTCGTGTCGATGGTGTTCGCCACGTTGCTCGGGTGGCTGATCTTCAAGGTCGCCGCCCAGCGGTGGGGTGAGAAGACCGCTGACCTGCCGATGGTGCTTGAGCCACCGGTCGATCCGGAGATCGATCACATCCGCGGGCCGGAGGACGCCCAGCTCACACTCGTCGAGTACGTGGACTTCGAGTGCGCGTACTGTGCGCACGCCACCGGTTCGTGGGACGATCTGCGCGCCCACTTCGGGGACGACCTGCGGTATGTGGTGCGCCATCTGCCGCACCACCCGCACGGGCCGATTGCCGCGCGGGCGTCCGAGGCAGCGGCGAACCAGGGGATGTTCTGGCCGTGGCTGGACTTCGTGTTCACCCGTCAGCATGCGCTGGAGCGCGAGCATCTGATCGGCTACGCCGCCGAGCTTGGGCTCGACGTCGAACGGTTCATCGCGGATCTCGACAGCACCGCGGTGATCGAGCGTGTCGAGCGCGACCTCGCCAGTGCCGTCGCCAGCGGTGCGCACGCCACGCCGACGTTCTTCGTCGAGGGTCGTCGTCTGCGCGGCAGCTACGACGCCCGCACTGTCACCGCGGCGCTCGAAGCCAGTCGCCGCGGCCCCCGAACTCAGGAAGTCCCGTCCTGAGCGGGACGAACTACAGGATAAGAACATGCCAAACAATTCTTTCGGTGAATCCTCTTGTACCGCTGCGGCCAGCGGCATGGTGGAAGTGCGCGGCGCGCGCGAGAACAACCTCAAAGAGGTGGACGTTTCCATCCCGCGTAACGCGCTGGTGGTGTTCTCCGGCGTTTCCGGCTCCGGCAAGTCCTCGCTGGCCTTCGGCACCATCTACGCCGAGGCGCAGCGGCGCTACTTCGAGTCGGTGGCCCCCTATGCGCGGCGCCTGATCGACCAGGCCGGCGTGCCGGACGTCGATGCGATCGACGGCCTGCCGCCGGCGGTGGCGTTGCAACAGCAGCGGGGCTCCAGCAACGCGCGTTCCTCCGTGGGCAGTGTGACCACCCTGTCCAGCCTGGTGCGGATGATGTATTCGCGCGCCGGCGCCTACCCAGCCAACCAGCCGATGCTGTACGCCGAGGATTTTTCGCCCAACACGCCGCAGGGAGCGTGCCCGACCTGCCACGGCCTGGGCCATGTGTACGAGGTGACCGAGGCCATCATGGTGCCCGATCCCTCCCTGAGCATCCGCGAGCGGGCGATCGCCTCCTGGCCCCCCGCCTGGCAAGGCCAGAACCTGCGCGACATCCTGGTCAGCATGGGCTACGACGTTGACCGACCGTGGAAGGACCTGCCGAAGAAGGACCGCGACTGGATTCTGTTCACCGAGGAAACACCGACAGTGCCGGTGTACGCCGGCTTCACGCCCGCCGAGACCCGCACGGCGCTCAAGCGCAAGATGGAGCCGAGCTACATGGGCACCTTCACCGGCGCCCGGCGGTATGTGCTGCACACCTTTGCCAATACCCAAAGCGCACTGATGAGAAAGCGCGTGTCCCGGTTCATGGAGGGCAAGCCGTGCCCCACCTGCCACGGCAAGCGGCTCAAGCCCGAGGCGCTGTCGGTCACCTTCGCCGGCGTGGACATCGGCGCGTTCATGCAGATGCCGCTGGACCAGTTGGCGGCCTTGCTCGAACCCATTGCCCAGGGCGATTTCCGCGCCCATGCAGCGGGGGCGGCTACGGACAAGGAAGCGACCCGACGCGACCGTGCCGAACGCGCGGCCTCCGGCCGTGCCGTCCATGCGGTATCGCCCGACGTGCGCCGCACCTCCGCGCTGTCGGAAGAAAAGCGCCTCGCCGCGCAGCGCCTGGCCGGCGGTGTGATGGCGCGCCTGCGTCAACTGCGTGGGCTGGGCCTGGGTTACCTGACGCTGGACCGGGCCACGCCGACGCTTTCGGCCGGCGAGTTGCAGCGCCTGCGGCTGGCCACGCAATTGAGTTCCCTGCTGTTCGGTGTTGTGTACGTGCTCGACGAGCCCTCGGCGGGGTTGCACCCCTCCGACAGCCAGGCGCTGTACGACGCGCTCGACCGGCTGCGTGACGCGGGCAACTCGGTGTTCGTGGTCGAGCACGACCTGGACCTGATGCGCCGCGCGCAATGGCTGGTGGATGTGGGGCCGGATGCCGGGGAGCGTGGCGGCCGCGTGCTCTACAGCGGCGAGCCGGACGGCCTGCGCAAGATTGCCGAATCGCGCACCGCCCGCTATCTGTTCGACGAAATCGCCGCGCCGGGAAGCCGGGCACGCGAAGCGACCGGCTGGCTGGAGCTGCAGGGCATCCATCGTCACAACCTGCATGGCGTGGACGCACGCATTCCGCTGGGCGTGCTGACGGCCGTCACCGGCATCTCCGGCTCGGGCAAGTCCAGCCTCGTCGCGCAGGCGCTGCCGGAGCTGGTGCTACTGCACCTGGGCCACGAGCCCGAGGACGACGCGGCCGAAAGCGCCACCAGCGAAGGGCCGGCAGTGATCGAAGCGACTGGCGGTCATCTGGCGGGCGACGTGGACGCCATACAGCGCCTGGTGCAGGTGGACCAGAAGCCGATCGGGCGCACGCCCCGGTCCAACCTGGCCACCTACACCGGCCTGTTCGACCACGTGCGCAAGCTGTTCGCCGCCACGCCCGATGCGCGACGCCGCCGCTATGACGCCGGGCGCTTCTCGTTCAACGTGGCTAAGGGGCGTTGCGAGACCTGCGAGGGCGAGGGCTTCGTCAGTGTGGAGTTGCTGTTCATGCCCAGCGTGTACGCCCCGTGTCCGACGTGCCATGGCGCACGCTACAACGAGGCCACGCTGAAGGTGCAATGGAACGGGCGCAACATCGCCGAGGTGCTGCAGATGACCGTGGACGAAGCCAGCGAATTCTTTGCGGGTGAAGACGCCGTGGCCCGGCCCCTGCAATTGCTGCGCGATATCGGATTGGGCTATCTGCGCCTGGGGCAACCGGCCACGGAACTTTCCGGTGGCGAGGCGCAGCGCATCAAGCTGGCGACCGAGCTTCAGCGCAGCCAGCGCGGCCGAAGCCTGTACGTGCTCGACGAGCCAACCACCGGGCTGCATGCGTCCGATGCCGACCGGCTGCTGGTGCAGTTGCAGCGCCTGGTCGATGCCGGCAACACCGTGGTGATGATCGAGCACGATATGCGCGCGGTGGCTCAGGCCGATTGGGTGATCGACGTGGGGCCTGGTGCAGGCGCTGCCGGCGGCAGCATCGTGGTGGCGGGCTCCCCTCAGCAGGTGGCCCGAACGTCTGGCAGCCGAACCGCTCCGTTCCTTGCGCAGGAGTTGGCGCGGGCCGAGTAGCTCAGTTCGCCAAATGTTGCCAGCTTTCGCGGGGTATTGATCGTCGCCAAACGACGGTGGCGATCAATGCCCGAATCGCGTCATCCTTCCTGAGTCAGAGCAAGATAGGGATTGTTGGGCGGTATTTCGGGGAATGCCAAGGACCCATCTTCAAGGAGGTAGCCATGCAGTCGGCGGGACTTCCTCGGGCCCGTGACTTCACAGGTCCAAATGTTCAGGCCATTGGGGTGCTTGCGATGTAGCTGCAGCTTCTCGAAGCGCTTCTGCACCCACTGCCAATCCTGTTGATTCTCCTGCTTGGCGAGCGCGGCCACTTCGGGATGCTCCTGCGCATAGCGTTGGAACACACCCGGGCTGACCAGGTAGGCCGTGTCATTCACCGTATGCACGAGCGCCTTCGCGTCGTTGATGATGAGCCGTCGTGAGGTGATTCCCTGCTTCAGCCAAACCATGAACTGTTCCGTGGATGGCTTCGTTGCCGATGACCCAGGCGTAGGCGCGGGTACAGGTGATGGAATGGACGTCGCGGCTGTTGCTGGCGCGGGAGGGTGGAGGAACTCTTCGGCATCCTGTCCAACGCCGGCCGACTCACCTAAGCCCACCATCGCGAGCAAGTCCTCCATGACGTCGGGCACGGGCTGGGCCGCGGGCGGTGAAACGATGGTGGTGCTGTCGTCCTCCCAAATTGGAGGCTCTTGACCTCCCTGCGCTGGGTTCACCGAGACGGTTGGCACGGGAGCCGACATGCTGGCGTCGTTTTCTGCGGGCGTCGCGTCGATCTCTACCGTGCCTGCGAAAGGTGCTGGTCGCTCGCCAGACTCCCAGATCAGCGCGGGAGCGAGACGCAACAGGGTGAACGAATGGGACCAGCCGGTCGTGCTGGTGACGGTCGCGCGCCAGACCGCTTTGCCGTCCGAGGTGGGCTGGAGCATGCCGTGGTCCTGCAGCACGTTGAACACGGCGGTGTTGTTCGCAGGAATGCCATCGATCCCCTGAGACAGGAGGTGTGCGCGCAGTTTGTCCGAGACCGTCTTGCTCACCAGCCACAAACCATCCTCGGTGAGCCAGCCATCGGAGGCTTCCGGCTGGTTCAGCTTCAACTGTTCCTTGAGCAGGTAGCGCAACCCGTCCAGCAGCTTGCGTTGCAGTGCGTGCTTAGGCGCGGCCATGGCGCGCGCCGGATCGCCGCCCAGCTCCTGGGCCACCGACGCCCGGTCTGCTTGCACGACGAGTTCCCCCAGTACACCGGCATGTTCGTACTGACCGGCCAGCACATAGAGCAGCGGTGCCCAGAGAGCCGGATAGTCGCTGAGCCAGTCCAGGACGTGGCGGTCGAGCAGTTGGCGATAGAGCAAGCCTGTTGCGGCGCTGTGCAGGCGGTATTCGCGGTCGTCACGGTAGCGAAATCGGTACGCCTGGTGCAGCGGGCCATGCCACGGATGCCAAGTACTGCCGTCGGCCAGTTCGACGTGTAGATCGACGGCGATCTTGCCAATATCGTGGAGCAGCGCAGCATAGGCGACGGCGGCGGTCCAGGCTTCGGACTGCGCCGCCTGGTCTTCGGGACTGGCACCGATGGGCAGCAGATGGGACTGCCGCAGTTTCAGGCTGTAGGCCACGATCTCCAGGCCGTGGTCGAGCATGCCGCCCGGATAGGCATGGTGATGCGCTTCGGAGGCCGGAAAGGCTTGGACCAGTTCGGCGTAGCGTTCCAGGGGCGTGCGGTACAGGGTGACGAATTGCCGGTGTGAGAGCGACGTGCGCTGCCAGATGTGCTCCAGCAGCTTCTGCCGGCGTGGGGTGGCCAGCAGCGATGCGGCCGACTCAGGACGCAGCAGCCCTTTCGGGAGGTCGGTGACGGGTGATGGCGTCGGTGCGGCAGCGACCGGGGGCCGTTTTCGCTGGAACAGGGAGAGCATGTGAGGTGTCCTAATGACGGGCCGACCGGGAGGCCTTTTGGCCTTTTCGAGGTAGGGCCTTTCCCCTTGCACCCCATTCCCTTGCCATTTCGACCCTTTGGCCTTTAACCGTTTCGGTATAGCGGGGCCTGGATCGCGGCTCCACCGTCAATGTGGAACCCGCTCGAATGCATTGGACGGCGACCAGGCGCTGGCCTCGGTCTATGCTGCGAAGGCGCTGCTTCCGCCGGGTAGGTTGCTTTCTAGGCGTCAAAGTTGACAAACGCGACAAAGGCGACTAGAGTGAAACCTGTCTCAAACCTACTTGGGAGATGACCATGCCCACTGCCATTGAATTCATTGCCGACCGTCTGCCGCGCGTCACGGTGGAAGATGTACGCCGCTTCGCGGATACCGTCGAAATCCGGGATGCCACGGCTTTCGCGGCCGAGTTGCAGGCGTTCGTCCACGAGCGCGTGGAAGCGGTAACACTGCCCGCCAACTTGCAGGGGGAGACCGTTGGGCAGGCCCTTGCACGCAAGGCGGCCGCGCTGCGCGCCGACACGCGCTGGGCACCGAATGAAACCGACGTCCAGCGAGGCCGTGCGGTGCTACTGGAAACCTTCAACCAGCCGCACAACCTGCCGCCCGCGGAGTTCGCCAAGCTGGCGGACAAGTCGCGCCAGCAGATCTACAAGGACATCCTCGCGCGTCGGCTGCTGGCGCTGAACGTGGGGCCGCGCGGTCAGAAGCTGCCCGACTGGCAGCTCGACCCGGTAAAGCAGCAGTTGACCCAAACCGTGCTTCAGGAGGTCGAGGGTATCGATCACTGGACGATCTACCGCGCACTGTCCGAACCGCTCGAAGGCTTGGGCGGTCGCTCGCCGGTGGATGCGGTGACGCATGGCACGATCGACGCCGTGGCCGAGGCCGTGTTTAACGTGCTGGGCGTTCAGGTGCATTGAAGCGAGACTGCCATGAACCACGAGCTGCCTTCTTTTCTGATCGATGCCGGTGAACTGCTCCAGCATGTGAGCCGCGTCGTCTATCGGGGCAGCCCGCTGTACTATGGTCGCAGCAGCACCAATCGCTACGACGACCCGGCCCGAGCCTACGGCGTGCTCTACCTGGGGCGCGACCTGCCCACGGCGTTGATGGAGTCGGTGTTTCACAAGCATCAGTGGCTTGATGACGCGAAGCGCTCGATCGCATTGAAAGAAGTCCAGGGCAGGATGGTGCGCGCTGTAGGGGTGGTGGCCGACGTGCTTCTGGCCGATCTCACGGCACCGAGCGTCATGGCGGGCTACTTTGGCCTGAACCTGGAGCAGTTGGCCAGCCGCGACTACACGCACACGCAGCAGGTGTCCGCTCAGGTGCATGCGATGGTCGGCGACGACGGCCAACCTCTGTTCGACGGAGTGCTCTATCCGTCGCGCAACAACTATCCCGCCAAGAGCATCGCCCTGTTCGAGCGTGCGGGAGCGAAGGTCAGCGTCATCGAGGACATCGATCTGGTTGACCATGTGGATTGGCCGCGTTTCGTTGCCACCTACCGCATCGGCGTGGAACCCGACCCGGGCCCGGTGGAACCGGATGACGAAGCGTCCTGAAGCAGCGAGAAAACACATTGAAGCCTGAAACGGAATGAAGTGGAGCACCCTGGAATAGACATCCCTCAGTAGCAGGAGACGACCATGAACACCACAACTCGTACCAGCACCGCAGAACGTATCGGCCGCGCATTTGGCCGTGTATGGCGTGCCTATGCGCGTGGCGAACGGCGGGTATCGAATTGGTTGATGGTCAAAGGGGTGCCTTCGGTTGGTGCCACAGTGCTGCTGTGGGCGGTCAAGCTGGCTGTGCTGGGCGCGCTGCTCTACGTCGCCTTCTGGTTCGCACTCGTGTTGTTGGGAGTCGTGGTGGCGGGATGGGCTGCTGCTGCCAATACCTCGGATGAAGACGAGTGGCCTTTCACCGACCTCACCGAACTGCGCAAGACGCCGGGCTACGATCCCAACCTGTACAACGATACGTCGCACGAGTTGTACACCGACGACTGACCGGCGCCGCGCTACTTCAGCTTACCTCCGGTAAGGGCCCCAGCGCCCTTACCGCCTGCTTGGCCGGCACTCTTGCTGCCATCCGAAAGCCCTTGGATGACGTGTCCAGCCCGAATCCCAACCCAAGTAAGGCTCGCAAGCCAAAAACCCGGCAAGACCAGGAACATCGTGCCCATGACGAACATCAGGAGCAGGTCGCCAAAGGCATTGTTCAACCCCACCAGCGGATCGAAGTTAGTGTGCGGCCGGTTCCAGCCGAAGCCCCACCCATAGAGCGCATCGAGGATGGTGCTGTCGATCCAGCGAGCGAGTTGGAACCAGAAATCGGTGAAGAACAGCGCGAACTGCACGACGCTGACGGTGACGACCGTCTTCAGGTCATAGGTGCCGACGACCAGCACGAGCGGGATGCAGATGACCAGCGCCATCTTGAGCAAGGCAAGCACCATGGGCAGCGCCTGGCGCACCACGTCCATGGCAGGGAATGCGGCAAGTGCCCCGACCGCCATTCCTACGTCCCCCGTGGCCCGCGTCACGATGTTCGGCAGGGTCTTGTCGATCTGGCCGCCGTAGTCGGTATAGACCGAACCCTGGTTGAGCTTCTGCTGTCGCGGTGACGCGATGGTACGGACCACCGAATCGTCCACCTCGGTACGGCTGAGGAACCCGGCCCAGCCCGCCAAGCGATTCAACAGGCTGGGGTCCACCTGGCTCAGCAGCCGTGCTCGCAGGCCGTTGCTGCCATCGGCCCACCACTGCCTGCAAGTCGGGTAGCCGCCGCCACTGGCCACCTGCGCAAGCCCTGCGTCGCGAGTGTCGTCATAGGGCCATGACTCGCGCGCCGTGCTGGAGCGGTAGCTGTCGTAGTAGCCGCCGGTGTCCGTGAAAAACCTCGAACCGATCCATGTCACGTCGTTCATTTGAGCTTCGTCCAGCTCCGGTCGCGCCATGAACAATTTAGCGCGTGCTGGCCCGTAGCAGTCGTGTGTGAAATCGGCCACTTCCTGAGCCAGCACCGGGTCGTTGATGCGGGTAGCGTCGATCTCCATGCGCATCTGTCGCAGGTCTGTTCCGCACGGGATCGCTGCCACCGAGGCACTGGTGACGGCGCGCGAGAGCGCGTGCATGAATGCCCACCAGACCGGCACCTTGGCACTCTGGTTGTTGATGGTGCTGAAGGACTGGGACCAGCCGGTATCCGTGGGCTGCGGCACGCTGACCTGGCATTGAGCCGAGCGCGAGCTGTCGTACTGAATGGTGTTGAGGTCCACGTCGATGAAGGGGATGCCGGCGAACATCACGACCACGATGGCGACGAACACCCGGTTCTCAATGCGTGCGGCCGAGAGCACGCCCTTATTGCCTTCGTCTGCACCCTCCCCACGGGCCTTGAGCCATTCCTGCACGATGATCGCCACGAAGGGCAGTGCGAATACCCCGCTGGATACCAGTACCGCCCAGATGCCGTTGTTGACGATCCAGGAAACCAGGGTCAGGTAGTACTCCAGGTAGTCGGTCGCGAAAAGCGTCATGGCTCGGATCTCCCCTCAGCCCTGCATCAACAGGCTGGCTTCAAGCGCCACGATGGCAACGACGCCGGCGATCTCGCTGCGCACCAGGCGGCGCCGCGCTTGCGCGTCGTCCTCGCGCGCCAGCAGTCGGCGACGCATCCAGACCCAGCCGTAGGCCGTCGCGCCGTACAGGCACAGCCGCCAGACCAGGAAGTAGCCCGCTGCTGCCGCCAGCCAACGCTCCCAGCCTGCGACGCTTCCGACGAGGTAGATGCCAACGATGTTGGCGCACACGGCGACGGCCGCGAGTACCACCGTCCACAGCAGCGCCTTTGCTGCGCGCCGGCTGAACAGCCAGCGCGGGCGCAGCCAGGCCGCACGCATCGGGCTCATGGCCGGCCTCCCGGATTGCCCTTCTGCAACTGATCGAGGCGGTCAGGCACCGGATCGCCTTCGTAGATCCCACGCGAGCCCGCCGCGCGCGTGCCGTGGCGCTGGATGATCGCCATGGGCGAATTGTTTGCCAGCTCCCGGCGCAGCTCCAGCTCGGTCTTGAGGTTGCGGATCTCGCGATCGAGCGTGTCGCTCTCGTGGTTCACAGCTTCCACGGCGAGCTGGTTGGCCGCCACGTTGGGCTCTTTCTTGCCGGTCAGCAGCGTGCGTTGCAGCAGTAGCGCTTTCTCCAGCACCGACGCCAGCGCAACCTCGGACGCCAGGCGCTGCGACAGCAGGTGCTGGTCCGGCTCGTCGCGCAGTGCCTCGATCACTCCGCGTGTGATGGGCAGCGACGCGCTGCCGGCCTCGCGCAGGTTTTCGGGCGTCGTGTTCTTCGCCTTGGAGACCAGGTCCTGGAGCGCCTGCAGCTTGGCATCGTACTCATCCTGGATCAGCGGCGTCAGCCCGACGCCGGGCACCGTCTCCGTCTTGGTGCAGGCGTCGCAGGTGCGCTGCTCCTTCTCGCCGAGCACCCGCGTCGCCCACTCGACGGCCGCTTGCGGCGTGGTCCAGGTCTGGCACGACAGGCTCGCGCAACTTGCCGGTGCGATTGCCGATGTGTCGGTCACACCGCGGCCATTGACCAGGTTGTAGCCCGCGCGGGTGACGTCGCCGACCACCTTGATCGCGGGCTGACCGGAGCCGCCGGCATTGCTTCCCCCGACCCAAGGCACGCCGTCGTTGCCACGGCGCGTCTCGGCTTGCTCGACGGCCGAGACGGCATCCGTGCTCGAAACAGCATCGCGCAGTGCCAACCCCTCTGCCATCTGGCTCCAGCCGAGCTGGCCGCCGGCCGTTTCGGCCATCTTTTCGGCCATGGCGCGGCACGTCAGCTTCGAGCGGTCGAAATCCAGCCGCGCTTGCAGAACGCCGTTGGTGAGCAGGTTGTAGAGGCCCGGATCAGCCCGTTGGATGATCAACGCCGGCAGGGAGGCCACAGCACTCGTAGCACTCTGGATCACCGAGGACATGATCTGCTGAAAGCCATTGGTCACGCCGTTGAGCTGATTTTTCAACGTGGTCTGGATGCTCATGTCACCGCAGATCAGATTGCTGTTCCAGCCGACACCCACGCCGAGCGAGCGCATGCCGGCTGCGCGACCCATCGAAACGGCGCTGCCGCCGCCGATGGAGTACATGACGTCATCGCCGATGACGTTGCCGCTGGTCTGGTAGCCCAGTTGGCCCCAGGCCACGCCGCTTGCCAGAACCAACGCGCCGGTGAGCGCCAAACAGATCCTCTTGCCACGAGCCGGAGGGGAGAACTGCATAGAGTCGAAACGCTTCATCGCGGCACCTCAAAGGAAATCAACGCTTCCAAGGAACACCTGTCCACGGCGTTCGCAGCAGGCATACGGCCGCCACAGTGCCCAGGCGTAGTCGCCTTGCTGGGCCTGGGTCAGGAAGCCGGTGCGTGGGAAAACCGTGCAAGACGAGGACAGGACGGGCGTGAGTTCCTGCCACTTGCCAGTCGAGGCATCACCCTCCATCAGCGCGCCGGCGGGCCAGTAGCCATCGCGGGCGTTGGCAAGCAGCGGCTGGTACACGTGCAACTGCCCCCGGCGAGTGACGATATCTCCCGCACGCTGGGCCACCACGGCCCCCGATTTGTGGTCGTCGGTCTGGTGCAGGAAGCCGCCGCGGGGATACACGTTGCCCCAAAGGTTCATCGTGGTGCGTGCGCCGACCTCGCGCATGCCGGGAATCAATGCCTCCGGGTAGGCCATCTCGGGCACGTTGTAGCGCCAGGCAAGCGTGTCCAAGGTGCTGAGCAGATACGGCATGAATGCCGTTCCTGCGCCCTCGCAGAAGTAGCCCGAGGACGAAACAAACTGGTTGAACACCTCGACGCCGGGATGGCCGATCACGTCGGCGTTCTTGAATTTCGCAAGATTGTTTTCGTGATCCTCGTTCGTCGTTCCATCGCCCCCCGCTTGGGCGGACGGATTGGCCGTACTCATCGCCCGGACTTCGACCCACGGGTTCTCGCCCGTGTTGCTGTAGCTGGAGACGACCGCATCGGGGATGTAGTGGCGCACCTTGACAGAGGTGCGCACCGTGCATCCTCCCCAGGTGCAGTAGAGCCAGTAGCAGATACCTACCACCCGGTACTCCAAGCAATCGGGCGAGGCCACCGAGGCAACGATGGCGGTGGTGTTCAAGGCGTAGCTACCCGTGGCGCTGAGCAGCAGCAAGGAAGCCACGCCGGCCCGCATGCGGCGCATCAGGTCGAATGGTCGCGTCATGGCTGGGTCCTCCGACGCTGCTCGATGCGCGCGACAGCGCGGGCCACATCCGGCTCGCCATAGACCACGTAGCGCTGATCCACCACGACAGCCGGGATGCTGGTGATGCCCAGGCTCCATGCGTCGGTGACGCCCTGGTATGCGGAAGCGATGCGGCGCTGTAGGTCGGCGCCGCCTTGGCTCAGCCGACGCTTGACGGTGGCCGCCGCCTGTTCGGGGGCGGCGGGCAGTTCCGCAGAAAGCTCCGCTTCAATCCGGCGGGCTTCGTCCAGCTCGATCAGCCGCTCGCCGCCCATGGTCTTGACCGGGTGGTGGCTGTCGGTGACGACCAGTACGTCGGCTGCGAAGGCGACGGGGCTGAACACGGCCAGGGACGCCGGCAGCGCCACGACGAGACCAAGGGTTCGCCAGCCCGACGCGAACGTGGAAAAGGATGCCGGCATGTCGCGTGCCCCGAAAGTTGATCAGGGCCATAGTCAAACGCGAACCCGATGCCACCCCAACAAACAATGCGCATCGCGGGCTGCCCGCATACCTGCTTGTCCCGCGCCATAAAAAAACGGAGGCCGAAGCCTCCGCGGGGATCAATGAAGCAATGCGACCGTTACAGCAGGCCTGACTCCGCAAAGGAGAACGGGGAACCTTGGCCTACGATGATGTGATCCAGTACCCGTACATCGATGAGCGCCAGCGCGGCCTGCAGTTGCTGGGTCAGCACACGATCCGCGCTCGACGGCTCGGAGATGCCCGAGGGGTGCTGGTGCGCGAAGACCACCGCGGCGGCGTTCAACTCCAGCACACGCTGTACGACGACACGTGGATAAACAGAAGTCGAGTTGATCGTGCCCCTGAACAATGGCTCGTAGGCCAGCACCTGGTGCATGCTGTCCAGGAACACAGCGGCGAATATCTCGTTGGGTTCAGCGACCAGTTTCACGCGCAGATAGTCCCGCACAGCGGCCGGTCGGCTGAGGCACGGTCCAGCTTTGAAAACCCGCCTCTCCAGCAGCACGATGGCTTGCTGGATGATCCAGTCCTCGTGTTGGGCAGCGGTGACGGAAAGCGACTCCGGGCAGGAGTCGTTGACGACAAAAGACATGGCGAACCTCCAGACGGTGAGATCGGAGGGCGCGCGCCCTAGGAGGGCCAGCCCTCCTAGGGAACGAACAAGGTGCATCCATCACCGCGGCAGCGGCGATCGTTCGCGACCAGGATGCGAGGCGAACGGGTTGCGGTCAGCGCAGCGGACTGCGCCGTAGCCTTGAAGACCGGGGCTACCTGGGCATGTCGCCGACGACGTCGGCAGGCATTTCGGATGTGGGTGTGCCGGTCGGACCGTCAGCCGTCAGCATGTCCATGGCAGACAACAAGGCGTCGCCCTCGATTGGTCCCTGCAGCAGGATGGCCTGGCCCGTCTCGCGATCAAGCAGACGCAGTGACGGTGTGGCGGTAACGCCGCTCTTGGTGGCTTCCGCGGCCTGGGCGCGGATAGCGGCACTGGACCTTTCGCTTGACATGCACTGCTCGATGGCTGGCGTCGATTCGGGGTAGCGCAAGCCATCCGGCAAGCCCAGGCCGTCGCTGCGCGTGTGGGCATAGACCCATTCGACCGCCTGCCAGAACGCGGCATGCCCGCCAGCTTCGGCTGCGCATTCGGCCAGACGTGCCTCGGCCGACGCGGCCGGCTCGTGCGCGGCTAGCGGCTGGTGGTGCCATTGCAGCGCCACGTCGGCGTTGGTGCCCACCCACCGTTTGAGCTGCGGAAAATATTCCCGGCAGAACGGGCACTCCAGGTCGGCATAGAGCGTCAGCGTGAAACGGCCTTTGGGGTTGCCCATTAGCCAGGGCGGCCCGGCCACCGGTGCCATGCTGACCGGCGTGGGCGGCTGCGGCGGGGATTCGCCGGGCGACCTCGGCACAAGCCAGATCAGCAGCAGCGCGACCAGCACAGCAACCAATGCCCAGGGCCAGCGGGGCCGCCCGTTGCGGCGGCGGAACGCCTGGACCTGCATCGGAATGGAAGGACGTTTCTGTTCCATGGCGTTCTCCGTCTTACGACAGTTCCAAGGCCGGCGACTCGATGCCGCGCGCCTGGTCGATCTTCTCGGCCACCTTGAAGGCCGCTTCCAGTTCGGTGCAGCCGTAGTGCTGCATGAGCTGGTAGCGCTCGGCCTTCTCTTCGGGTTCGGTCTGCGCCAACGCCAAGTACAGGCTGGGCGGCACGGCACGGAACAGCACTTCCATGCTCTTGGAAAGGATGACGCCCTCGGTGAACTTGCCCGCTTCTTTGCGCGCCGAGAGCATCAGCGCTTTCTGCGCGGGCGAGAGTTCGCGGAAGCGTGCAATCTTCTCGACCTCATCGGGCGGCATCGACAGGCAGATCCACCACTCAATCATGTTGAGCATGGGCTCCGCGGCACGCGGCAGATCGTCGATATTTTGTGTAGCCAGCCAGAACCAGGCCCCTAGCTTGCGCCACATTTTTGTAATTTTTACAACGTAGGGCGCGAGCAGCGGGTTCTTCGTGATGATGTGGCCTTCGTCGGTCACATTGATGATCGGACGGCCCAGGTACTGGTCGCGCTCGGCGATGTTGTTCACCGTGCTGATCAGGCTGATGTAGGCGATGGAGAGCTGCGCGTTGTAGCCCTCCCGGGCATAGGTCGCGAGATCCACCAGCGTGATGTCGGCCTCGGGCCACGGCGTGCCATCGCGATCGAACATCTCGCCGTCCGTGCCTTGGCAGAACATGTCCATCGCGTCCGCCATCTCCAGCAGCCGCACGCGCCGCATCTCGGGCAGCGTCGGGTCCTGGCCGCGCGTGCGCAGCGCGTTGCGCACGTCGCGCGTGAGCACCGTGCGTTTCTCGGCCACGCAGTGTTCGGCGGCATCGAGGATGCACTGGCGGATCAGCGAGCGATCGGCCCGCGTCATCCGGGCTTCTTCCTTGTCCTCGCCGCCTGTGATCATCAGCCGTGCCGTGATCTCCAGTTCACCCAGCACGTCGCGCTGCTCGTCCTCCTCCATGACCGAGGAATCGGCTGGCAATTCTTCATCCAGTGCATCGGCATCAAGCGTCTGCACGTTGCTGGGCGTTTCGATCAGCCGGCGAGCGTCGGCGAACGGCGCCAGGCTGATGCCTGAGCCAGGAGCCAGCTTGACCCGGTTTACGGTCAGACCCAGGCGCTTGGCGAAGTCGCTGAACAAGCCGAAGCTGTTGCCGGCTTCCACGATGAACAGCCGCGGCCGGTAGATGGCCGTGACCTGATTCAAGAGGTTGTTGAGCGTTGCGCTCTTGCCCGAGCCGGTGGGGCCGAATAGGAACAGATGGGCGTTCATCTGCCTGTCCAAGCGGTTCAGCGGATCAAACGTGATCGGCCCGCCACCGCGGTTGAAGAACGTGTTGCCCGGATGGCCCGTACCCTGGCTGCGTCCCCACGCCGGCGAGAGATTCGCCACATGCTGGGCGAACATCAGTTGGGTGAACCAGTTCCGCCGATCCTGCGCAGGGTTGTAGCAGCACGGTAGCCAGCGCAGGTAGCTGTTGAGCGGCGCAACTTCATCGTCCTCGCGCACGGGCTGCAACCCCGCGTTGAGCATCACGTTGGCGAGGTCCAGGCCGCGCCTGTCAAGCTCGGCTTCGTCGCGCCCGCGCAGATAGAAGGCCAGCGTGCCGCGGTAGAGCTTGTGCGCGCTGCCGATGAGCGAGCGCGCCTCCTGCACATCCTTGAGCGTCTGCTCCGATGCCAGTGTTTCGCCGACAGCCTTCTTCGCCAGGTGATTCAGGTGCGATTCGAGGATGTCCTGGGGCGTCGCCACCATGGTCAGACACATCGTGGTGTCTTCGGGCATCTGATCGAAAAGCGTGTTGATCGCATCGCCCTTGCGGGTTTCGCCAGTCAGGTGTCCCGTACCGGGCGGCATGCGTAGTCGGTCGGTGACCAGCACACGGTGCGGCATGCCGTCGAAGTACCAGGTACCGTGCCCGGCATCGGAGCGAGGCTGACCGAAGAACAGCCGTTGGCTGAAATCCCGACCACTCGCCAGCTCGATCTCGCCTTCCTCCACCTCGTCGGGATAGCGGGCCAGCGCATAGAAGCGCTCTCGATTCTCAGCGCTTGGCCCGAGCATCGTTGGGCGTGGGTTGAACCACCGCAGCAACCAGTCGTGAACATCGGCCGCGACCATGCGCCGGGCCTGGATGCCGGCGTTCGCCAGGCCGCCGCAAAGGCGATCGCAGACGATGTTCAGCATTTGCTCGGGTGTCTGGCCACGGCGGTTCGCCTGGCCGGTGGCCCGGCGATAGACCACCATGCGCACGCGCCGCGTCTGGCCGCGCCAGCGCAACCGCGTGACCACCGTGTCCTCGAACAGGCCGCCGGGCTTGGCCACCGCGCGCAGGTGGTGGCCGAAGAAGCGAAGATAGAACTCGGTGAAGGCTGTGCCGCGAGCGCGCGGCTGCACGTAGTTGCGCAGGGTCTGCATGTACTGGTCGAAGCTGGGTTCGTCCTGGGCGTAGAGCTGGAGCACCCAGGGGTTCTCGTCCAGCTCATCGAACGAATCCTGGAGCGCGTTTTCGAGCGCATCGCGGGCATGCGCGAGCCAGCCAGGCTCCCGACCTTCGGTGCCCAGCGGGACCAGCTCGTAGAAGGCTGCGACCGATTGCCCGTCCTCCAGCAGCATGGACTTCGACGGCGGCAGGAACTCCACCCACGGCAGCAGCTCCGCGAACGACTGCGCGACGTCGTACAGCGCCTGCTCGTCCGCCACGGTCGCCGGCTTGCGGCCCTGGATCGTCGCTCCGGGTTCGGCGATGCCGGCTTGGCGCAACGCCTCGACGTGGCGCTGCCAGCCGTCCGGCTGCTCGTCATTGCCACCATCGGATGCAGCCAGCTTCGGCCAAGGGAGTTTCCAGCGCATCAGTAGTCCTCCACGCGCTCGCCCGGCATGGCGTACTGCACGCGCTGGTACAGGGGGAAGACTGTCGTGTAGCCCGGAACAGGCACGGGGTCGGTACCCGCCAGGTGCGGGTACACATACATGACAAGATCGGGGTTCGGGAGGCGGTGGAACTGGCGATAGACCTCGTTTCGCGCCGTGCGCGTGTAGCGCATCTGTTCGGCGGGCGCGGCCTCCACGTCGGCCTCGGTCAGCGGCCGGCGCAGGCTCTGGCGTGCATCGAGCAATTGCCTGCGCGCCACCTGGCCGGCGCCACCGCTGCCGTCGCCGGCGTTCTGCTGCCAGATGTCCATCATCGTGCTGTCGCCGTGCGGGAGCAGCTTTTCCTTGCTGGTGGCACAGCCGCCGAGCACCGCGACGGCGAGGGCCAGCGCCAGGCCCTTATTCAAGTTCGAGAGCATGGCTTTCTCCTGCGCGGTGATCGACCTTGCGGCCTTCGGGATCGAAGTCGATGGCAAGCGGCTTTTCGAGGTGGACGGCGACCTTCGCGCCGGGCTGGACATAGACGGCGGCGAAGGCCTGGCCGTATAGCTTGTTCACCCAGTCGGCCATGTCGCGCACGCCACCGGCCAGGATGCGGCCCACGGCTTCATTGCCCGAGATGCCGACGCTCCCGATGGAGCCGTCGGCGCCGACGTAGGACATCTGGCCGCTGTCGCTGTCGATCAGCGAAGCGACGCCGGCACCGGCGGCGGTAATCAGGGCTTGCGAGCCGAGGTACTGCTGGGCGTTGCTGCGCCGCTCCCCGCTGACGCAGGGAATGCCGTATGGGTCGCTGATCCAGCCCAGGCCGTCTCGCTGCTGGTTGTTCTGCTGGTTGCCGTCGCGGTCTTCGGGGATGGTGCGGATCGTGCCGTCGTGGAAGACGAAGGTGATGCTGCGCACCTGGCCGCGCACGCACGAGAGCGTCCAATCTCCCGATGCGGTGCCGCTGAACACGGCACCGGCCACGTCGGGAATGTCGATGCCATTGGCGGTCAGGTTGTCCGGTCCGACCAACACCTTGAAGGGGTATGGATCGTTAACGGTTCCGTCGATCGGCACGCGGCCGATCAGCGCCGTCATCGCCACCGACCCCATCAGCGTCGAATTGGTCGGTACGGTATAGACCGCCTTGGCGCTCTTGACGCCTGCTGCGCGTGCGCCCGCGTTCGCCACGGTTTCCGCCGTGGTTTCCAACGTGCTCTGCGCGGGGCCGAAGCTCGTCGGGAAGCTCATGCCGCTACCCGTGCCACGACTGCTGTTCCGCCCCTCGGCCTTCCTCGCATCGTCGGGTTCGACCCATCGCACGCCGCCTTCCATGCCGGCCTCGTCGCCGTCGCGCAGCCCCAGACCCACCGGCAGGTCGGCATGGCCGCCGCCACGTCCGCCGATACTGTCCAGACGCCGCTGCAGGTCGGCAAGCAACCCTTCGGTCTGCTGGCGCGCGCTGGCTGCCTGCTCTTGGTCGCGACGCAGGTTGGTACGCTCGGAGTCGAGGGCCGAATTGATGCGCTGATCAATGGAGTTCTCGCGCTGGCGCAGTCGCTGGTTTTCTTCGCGCTGGGATTTGTTGTCCGAGAGCGCGGTCTGAAGCTCGGTGCGCAACTGCTTCACTTGGGCAACGAGCGTCGCCACGGTGTCGCGCGGGGTATCGCCCTCGATGCCCAACGCCTTCATTTCCGCTGGCGTGAGCTTGGCACCGGCATCCGCGGCCGGTGGCGCCGAACTGCTGCCACCCGAGAACAGCCGGATGGCAACGAACAGCACCAGCAAGGCAACCGGGACCATCAGCCACTTCAGGAGTCCATTACTGCGCATGGCGGGCCTCCTTGCGGTCTTCCGGTTGCGGGAGATGCACGGCCGGGTCGAAGCGGTTGATCGCCGGTAGCAGCGATTGCGCCAGGCCGCGCCCGCGCGTCACCAGGTACAGGACGGTCGTGTCCTCGGGCGTGCCACGCGGGCCAAGTGCCTCGTGTTGGAAGGTGGCGGTGAGGAAATCGCCTTGCAGGATGCGCGGATCGAGAGTGATCCAGCCGCTGCTGTTGTTGGTCAGTCGCACGGCAGTGACCCACTGGTCTTCCAGACGCCACGACGCGAGCGCGACCGCGCGCACGGGCAGCGTCGGCATCAGCGTGCCGAGGTCGAGGTCACGACGCAGGTTCACCCGCATGACGCCGGGCAACGGCTCCACAGTGCGCAGCGGAGCGTAGAGGTTCTGCGCGGCGAAGCGCGTCAGGACAACCGGCACCGGGGTCTCGCGTCGCGCCGCCCGCGCACCTGCCTGGTCCTGGGCGCGCGCCGGAGCTTCGTTGTCATCGCCGGGCTGATCGCCATAGCGCGCCGGGGTGCTGTTGCCCTCGACGATGCGCACTGGTTCCAGCTCGGCTTCGCCGTCCTTGGCTGGCTCCGCCGCAATGTCCAGCAGGATCAGCGCGCCCGTGTCGGCGTCCTGCAATTGCAGCCGCGTGGGCTCGATCGGCTCGCTGGCGCGCAGGTACACCGCGCCGCCCGCGCTCTGCACCCGTAGGCGCTCGCCGACGCCCGAGGGTACGCCCACGCGGACGTTGCGGTCGATGAACACGATACGCTCCTGGCCGACCTTCAGCGGCACCGCCAACGGCATACGTTCCCAGCGCAGGATCTCCACCGCCTGGACAGCAGGAGCCGCGGCCACGGCCAACAGCCCCAGCAGCGTGAGTACAGGATGCTTCATGGGGTTTCTCCTTGGGGCGCTTGCGGAGACAGGCCACCAGACGCCGGGCGCGTCGGCTCCGGCGTGCTGATGCGCTGGGGCGCGCCCTCATAGCAGTCGAGCGCCAGGCCGAACGGGTTGCGGGCAGGATCGACGTCCACCCGCGTGACCTTCACGGGATAGCGCACCAGAGCGCGCTTGACTTGCTCGGCGCCGTAGTACTCGTCGGCGGTGATGTCCAGCGTCACTACCCAGTCGCGGTCGGAAACCACGCGCACGCGGGCCGTGGGGTCGTCGCCGTAGCCGCGGCCGGGGATTTCGTAGATGCCGCGCACGCGCTGGCGCAACTCGCCCGTGCTGCGGCGGTAGTCGTAGTCCGCGCGCAGGAAGGCCTGGCAGGATGGGGTGAGGTACGGCGAGAGCGTGTGGAGGTTGCGCGCGTAGTCCTCTTCGCCATTCGTCGGCCAGCGGTTGAGCGTCTGGAACACGTAGAACGTGAACGCATAGACCGATTCGGGCGGCACTTCCCACCACTTCCTGGTACTGCCGGAGCGCAGGTCAGGCGGAACGTGGATGGTCAGATCGCGGGGAGCGCTCCACCAGCCGCCACCCATGACCAGGGCGACGATGATCAGGGCGCCAGCACCCAGGCGAAGCGTCTTGATGTGCGCCTGCAGGTGGGTGATCTCGTTCTTGAAGCGGCTCATCGTGCGCTCCTTCGGGTGGTCCAGAAGCCGGAGCGCGAGATCAGCACATGGCCGCCTACCCAGCCCGCCATCAGCGGATGGCGTGTGGCAATGCGCCATTGCAGTTGCCGATACAGCCAGGTGTCGGGACGCCCGCGCTTGAGGCGGCGAAGAATGCCGCCGCCGATGAACACGCCGAAGGCCACGCCCAGGACGACGAACGTGGGTGCTAGCGCGATCGTGCGGAACACCCACGACAGCGGTGCGCCGACCAGCAGACCGGCGGCGCCGGACAGGCCGCAGCAGATCCACAACTCGTCGGCGGTGAGACCGCGCACCACAACGGGATGTCGATTGAGCCGGTGCGGAAGGAACGTGACCGTCCCGTCCGCACGGACGTGCTGCTGCTCGGACATACCGGCCTCGCTTACAGGATGCCGGTGGCTTCGGTGAGCAGCCAGATGCCGATCACGAGCAAGACGGCGCCGATGGCGACCGTGAGGCCGAACTGGCCCCACGTCTTGCGGCCTGTGTGGATTTCCGCGTAGGTCCCGTAGGCGTGGTAGCACACGCCGATGAACATGGACGCCACCACCAGCAGAGCCACGAGCATGATGATGTCGTAGCCGTAGTTGCGGATCGTTTCCATGATGCCGTTGCCTGTGCCGCGGGTCGGGTTCTCCAACTGCGGCAGACCCTGCGCGAACGACAGGGCGGGCAGCGCTGCGGTGCCCAGGGCCACGGTGGCGCGCTGGGCAAGACGGGAAGTGAGGATGCAGTTTTGCATGGTCATGCCTTTCAGGTCAGGAGAGGAGGAAGAAAGTCAGGACGAGGTACATCGCGACGAATCGGATGCAGACGCCGAGGAACTGGCGCTGGTTGAGGCGGCTTTCGGACCACCCCACGTAGGCCGTTCGCATGGCCCAGACGCCCCAGACGAGCAGGACCGCGAACACGACGCCGACCAGGACGGTCGCCATCGCTGAAGGCGCGATGCCGCTGTTGGCTTGAAATGCCGAGACCTGGGCGCCGTTCATGGCTTGCCCTCCGTGGTCGTCGGCGGTGATGGCGGGACGACCCGCTCCGTGCGGTAGTCGCCGATCAGTTCGGAGGCGTCGCGCGGCTGGGCGCGCGACGGTGTGAGATGGGCCTGGATGCCGGCGCGCACGCGCGCCAGGTCAGCCAGCAGCCTCGGGTAATCGAAGTGGTAGCGCTCGCCCGGCTGGATGGGGGCATGCGTAGCGCTGTCGGCGACGGTGCGCTCCAGCGCGTCGAGCTGGCGCAGCGCTGCGACCAACTCCTGACGCTGCGCCGGGGACTCGGCCAACGCCATCGAGGACTGACCCAGTACAAGGGCCGTCACGAGAAAAGTGGGCACGCCGCGATGCGCGGCGCGCAGCCAGATCGGAGCCAACATCGCGCCATTCCTGTGTGATCAGCAATGGCTAGATCGTGGAGATCGGGGCTGTTTCAGGCCGCAAACAATAGGAACCTGCAGATGACCGGATTGATCTGCTAGAGGTACTTCTTGAAGCTGCCCGCAGTCAGGCTCACGGCCAGTCCCAGCAAGGCGGCGCTCGGCAACAGGATCAGCAATGGATGCACCGAGATCGGCAGCGCCAGGTACGTGATCCACGGCAGCACGGCCAGCGGCATGAGGCTGGCTTTTGCACGGTGGTAGATGAACCCGGATTCGCGGCCCGCGCCGAACCTGCGCACGTCGCGTCGCACCAGACCGTCAATCAGACCGACGAAGGCGGCCGTGAAGATCAGTGGCAGCGTGAGCACCAGGACCAGCAGGCGCACTAGGAAGGTCAGCGTCGTGAAGGCTGCGGCGATGAGGTAGCTCTCGGCCCAGACATAGACTTGGCTGATGTAGTAGCGGAAGTTGCGCGCCTGCTCGTGGCTGGGCGCGCGGACGCGCTCGGCGGTCTGGCTCATGCGCGCCAGCAGCCCCGAGCGAACGAACACCCATTCGTAGCCTGTATCCACCAACTCGTGCGCCGTGCGCCCTGGCTCCTGCACGACCACGCTGCGCGTGAAGTGGCTGGACAGGTGCCCAAGCTCGTACTGCAACATCTGCTGGGAATGGCGCCAGCCCTGATCCTTCCAGAACAGGTGCATGCCGACGCACTCCACCACGATCGAGAACAGCAGCGAGCCAATCAATACCCCGAGCAGGCGAAATGGCAAGGTGATGGTGCCGACGATCAGACCCTGGCGCTGGTTCTGCTCCCGCTGCGCGGTCGAGGCGGCGTCCTTCATGGCGCGGCCTCGTCGGTACTGTGGTCGGTGTCGGTGGCCACCGCAGCAGGCTCGGCTGGAGCAGCATCGTCCAGCAGGTCATCGGGCAAGGCCGCATCCTGCAAGGCAGGGGAGCTGGTGAAATCCCACCACTGCGTGGCCTCGCTGTAGCTCTGGCGCATGTATCCGGCCAGTTGCTGCAGATCCGCCGGCATCACTTCATCCGGGTCTGGTGTCGGCAGCGGCATGCGAACCTTCCAAAGCTGGCCGCCTTGCAGCAGCGCGAAGCACTGGCCTTTTGGCAGGCCGACTACGTGCGATGGCTCGATCATCGGCACGCTGGACATGCTGATGCGGTCCTGGGTGTTCGACGTGAAATCCGTCGCGCCACGGATGTCCGAGCTATCGGTCGCCCCGGAGACGATGGTGGTGGTATAGACCTCGACCTTCGGCAACTGCCGCGTCAGCAGTTCGGCGGTGGCCGTCTCGCGCACGCGCAGCATGAACAGGTTGTTGAAGTTGCCGATCACCTGGCCAGCTTTCGCGCGGTTGCCGATGCGGGCCTCGATATCCGAGAGGGTCTGTGTGTACGCCGTGACCTGTAGCCCGGCACCGCCGCCCTTGTTGATCAGGGGCACGAATTCGTCACCCATGAGTTCATTGAATTCGTCCGCATGGACATTGATCGGCACGCGCGTGCCAGCGGATGCGCCCGGCAGGCCATCGTCGATCCCGTGCTTGTAGATATGGCCCGCGACCGAAACCAGGTCGGAGAACATGGAGTTGCCGACCGCTGCGGCAACCTCGGCGTCGGACAGCGCGTCCAGTCCCACATAGACGATGGCGCGCTTCCTGATGACTTGCATCCAATCGAAGATCGGGCGCGGGTCGGTCAGGTCGGAGTAATTCGGGGCCAGGAGCTGGGCGATCTTGCCGCTGGTGAGCTTTTCCAGCAGCGGCAGCAACGATGCGACGATCTTGTCGAAGTAGGTCTTGTCGTACCGAACTGCCGAGCGCAAGCCGTCGAGCACCGGGTCGTAGTTGCGCGCCTGGGAAAGGTACTGCTCCAGCGCGACCACGCGCTTCTCGCGCCCGATCATGTTGCGCGGGATGTTCTTCTCGTTGAGCTTGGCCTCGATCTGGACGATCACCTCCCAGGCCTTGGGCTCGGTCTTGGCGAAGTAGTGCTGGGCGTACTCGATAAACAGTGCGTCGATGTTGATGACGTGCCGCTGGATCAGCATGTAGTCCGGGCGCTGCCCCAGTTCCACCAAAGCGCGGGCAATGATGTTGACGAAGCGCCACGCGAACTCCCGGAAGGCCGCGCTGTTGCCTTCACCGGAGAGTTGCCCTGCGATACGGGTGGCGACTTCCGAGATGCGACCGAAGCGTCCTACCGCGTTGTAGCGGGCGCTGATTTCCGGCCAACCGAGGTGGAAGATGTAGAACTCGCCTTCACGGCCTGCGCGCTGGGCTTCGACGTACATCCGCTTCAGGAGATCCGCGTCGCCCTTGGGATCGATAACGATCACGACCTCGTGCTCGCCGGCAGCGTTCTTGCGACGGATGTCCTGAGTCACAAACAGCTCGGCCAGCCGCGTCTTGCCCACGCGCGTCGTGCCCAGCACCAGCGAATGTCCGACGCGCTCACCCAGCGGCAGGCTGACGTCCACCTCGTCGGGTTCGATGCCATGCAGCCGCGGCAGGCCACCTACAGGTGGCAGCGGGCGCACAGGGTTGAACGGAACGTCCCAGCCCGTGAGAGCGGAGAGCCGGGACAGCGGGAACGGCGCAAACTCCAGCCGTTCCTCCAGCCGACGCGCCAGGCGATAGGCCGGTGTCGGCTCCGCGTAGCGGCGAAACTCCGGCCGGTATGTCTGCATGAGCCTATGGGTGTGCTTCTGCTCCCACAGGAATCCGCGCCCGATGAAAAGCCGCTGCTGGCTGACGGGCACATCCTTGCTCGTCATCACGTAACGCGGCAGGCGGCGGATGTTGCGCCTATAACGCAGGATGACGCGAGCGTCGCGGTAGCGGATCGCGCCGTAGGCGCCGAACGCCAGGGCGCTGCCGACGCCCATGGCCGGACTCAGCGCGAGCGACCACGGGGCCACCAGGGACAGAAACGCGGCGCCTGCACACGCTGCGACGGTGTATAGCTCCACCGCTGGGCGTAGCAGAACCTCGACCGGCTGTTTCCCCGACATGGCTTCATTGCTCGATGCCGGTGGCCGTGATCAGCGCCGGGTAATGCCGCAGGCCTAGGCGATCGGCCAGGTCGTCTCCGGCTACGGGCGCGAGCGGCACGCCCGGCACCAGGGCACGCAGCCCTGCCAGGCCCTGCGCGGTCTCGACATTGACCACTAGGCCGACCGCGCCGCGTTCGCGCAAAGCAACGCCGCGGCGCTGCAACCAGGCCCGGGAGGCGTCGTCGTCGCCGATGACCACGAACGGCCGCAGGCCGGGCGCTTCGATCACGCGCCGAGCGACGGTGCCAGGCGTGAGTTTGGTGCTGCGCACCGGCAGCATCGCTGCCTCGTCCGCGGGTGTGGCGGGAACCTGTGGCGTCGGAATGGGCGGCCGGGCCGGGACATCGGCGCGCGGCTGGAGGTTGAGGGCCTCGTAGTACGGCAGCGCCGACGTGCCACCGCGATCTTCGACCACGATCAGCGGATCGCCGGCACGCGATGCCAGCGGCAGACCCGCCAGCAGCACAAGCAGGCCCCGCAGGGCCAGATGGGATTTCGTCATGGGGAAGTCTCCTGGCGCGTGGCGAGCACCGCGGCGTTTGGGCGTGCGCCCTGCACACGCGCGAGATGGCGCGACACGCTGCGCCGGTAGCGGGCGGCGGGCTCGCCGCCCGCAGGACGGTGGTAGCGGCCGATCGCCAACAGCCAGTCTTCGCCGGACGTGTGCTGCTCCTTCAGGATCTCAGCGGCGATGGCGAGGTTGCGATAGGGGTCCAGCAGGTCGCACGCGCTGGTGAAGCGGTGCTTGTGGTAACCGAGGTTGATCTGGCCCAGGCCTGCATCGATGCGCGTGTGGGGCGTGGCGCGCATTGCCTGTTGCAAGCCCGAGCAGGCGTCGGCGCGCGTGGCGAAGCGGCGCGACTGGCCGGCGACATTGAGGGACCACGGCCACGGGACGATGCGCCCGTTGCGCCGAACACCGCTCTCCTGCAAGGCCACGGCGAAGAGCACGGTCGAGGGGATGCCCGCCCGCTGTGCGGCGAGTTGGTAGGCCGGTGGTGGAACCTCCTGGGCATGGACGGCGCAGGCGCACAGGCCGGTAGCAAGCACCAGTGCGCGCAGGAGCTGCGAGACGGAGGTGGCCGCTACGGCTGACGCTGCCATTGGCCGTTCACCTCGCGCACAGCCGCGGGCAAGTCACCGGGCAGGCCCAGCGACAGCCAGCGGCCGCCGTCGTGGTTGAGGGTAATGCTGCCGCTGCGCACGCGCGCCGGGTCGATCTGCGCGCGCTTGGCCCAGTCGCGGATGCGTGCATCGTCCTGGCGGCTGCCCACCATATACAGGTCGAACTCGGCACCCGAGGATTGCAGGCGCTGCACGAGCTGCCCACAGGCCGCGCAGCCGTCCTTGACGAACACCGCCATTCGGCCGCTGCCGCGCGCGGTGCCGGCGCCCGGCCCGTCGTCGGGCAGGTTCACGCGCTGCATGCCGGGGTTCAGGCGCTGCCAGGCTTCGTCGTAGGCGCGTTGGTAGGCGAGCAACTTCTCGACGCGGCGTGCTTCGATTTGCACCTGCAGCTCTGCATAGCGCCGCCGTTCTTCGTCGGTCCGTGCCTCGATGCCTAGGGCAGACAGCGGGTCCAGGTTGGGCGAGTAGATTCCCAGCGGCCCATCCATCAGCTCGCGGTAACGCACCCATTCCTGGGGTTGGAGGCCCCAGTTGCTTGCTACTCGGTCGTCCAGGACGCGGGCGGCCAGCGGGCGCTCCTGGCTCTGCGCATTGCGAGCGGGAGCCGTGGCTGACTGCTGCGCCCACGCGGGCCACTGGACTGAAGCCAGTAGGAGTGCGGAAAGGATGATCGACGGCTTCATGTGGTGTGCTCCGATCAGGGAATCGCCACGCGACGGGTCTGGTCGCCGGCTTGGAACACCGCGGCGCTGCCATCGATTGCCTGCAAGCGCCATGGGCCGACCGCATCACCGGGCAGCAGCACCTGAAGCTGGTCGGGCGTGAAGTCCCCACTGCTCGGCGCGACGGACACGCTGCGCTGGCCGGCGCGCAGTTCGGCGCCGACGATGCGGAACGGCAATGGCGGCGGTTCAGACTTGGCGGCGGGCTTGCTCGATGTGCGCGGCTGGACGGGGGCTGCTGCACGCGCGGCGGTCTGGCGCGTCTTGATCTGCTCGATCTCCGCGCGCAGCGCCTGAAGGTCGTCGGCGGCTGCGTAGCCGCTCAGTGTTTTCTCAACCTGGGAAGCGCGTGCTTCCAGGATTTGGCGGGTGTCTTTGAGGTCCGCCGCCGTTGCGACGGCCGGACGCTGCTGGATGGTCTCGATGGCCTCGGCCAGGGCCACCGCCTGCGCTTCGAGGCGTTGCAGACGGGAATCGAGCCGTTCCTGGTCGGCCTGGTCGCTCATCGCCTGGTAGCCGAGGGCCACGATGACGCTTAGACCGAGCAGCCAGAGCCAGAGCATGCTTTGCACCACCACGGCGGCGGTCGGGCGACGCGAAGATTGCGGAGCGTTCACGGCTGGCCTCCTGGAGTGGAAGGCATCAGCGGGAAGGTCTGCACCGCATCGGCGGCGGTCGGTTCGGGCATGGGTTCGGCGGCCACGCTGTCGCCGGGCCGCTCGAAGCAAATCTGTCGTGCGCGGTCATCCGCGTGCAGTTCCCAGGCCGGACCAGCCAGGGTGAGCAGCGCATCGCGCAAGGTCATGGGACCGAGATGCAGGTGCGCCGCCGGGAGCGGCAGCTCATACAGCTCGATCACGGCATGCGCCGTTTGGCACAGGCTGTAGCCGCTGCGCTTGAGCACATGCCGCAGCCCATCGCCGACCGTGGCGCGGGCATCCTCGGGCATCGACACGTCGATGGTCTGCAACAGCAGGTCGCGCTGCGCCGCTGTAGGGGCCAGTTCGACCAGCGTGTAGCGGGCGTAGCGCACGACCGGGATGTACTCGGGCGCTTCGGGTTCGGGCGCGGCCGAGACTTCCTCGATGGTGTCGGGCGCGACCGGCGCAGTCGTCGTCGCGCAGCCACCGGCCAGCACCGACCAAAGCAGGCCGAAAAATCCCGCCAGCAGGCGGCGTTCGGGATGGTGAAACCAGGGTGGAGAGGGGCACATAGCTCGGCGTCCTGAAACATCGAGCCCTCACCATCGCCGCTCGGGCTACGAGCGGCAGCAAACAATGCGAACCAGACAGCGCCCGATTTGCCGGCAGCGCCTTCACCAAAGAAAGGCCCCAAGTTGGGGCCTGTGAAAATGGGTCTCTTATTTCTCGTCGTCGATGCCCATGCGCTCACGCATTTCGGCGAGGAACGCCTCGGGGGCCATCAGACCATAGCGTGCCAGGCGCACAGGGATGTCCTCCGCATCGAGGTTCCCATCTTCGATGCGCTGCCGCAGGAAATCCGCAATCTCGGCTTCCAGCTTCCGTTGGGTGTCGATGGCTTCGGACGGTTGGGTGTTGGTATTCATGGAAATCTCCTTGGGATGAAAAAAGCGCAGCCACGTCCACGGAGAACGTGGGCGTGGCTGCAAGGTGGGAACAACAGAAATGCCGGCGGCGCTAGGCCGGCTTGTGGCGTGGGAATCAGGCGGCGACCAGTTGCCGGGCCAGTGCGACCTCGACGGAATCACCATCCTGGTTCAGGACATCCAGCCCCGATTCGGGTACATCGCCCGAGGTGGACTGCGAGACCATGATCTTCTTGGCCATCAGTTCGAGGCATGTCATCTGCGAGGAACCGGCGTAGCCGAGATAGATCACGCGCACGGGGTGCTTCTGCCCGATGCGCCAGGAGCGGCGGGCCGCCTGCTGGAGCGAGTACACGTTGTAGCCCGACTGCATGAACACGATTGTCGGGAAATCCAACAGGTCCAATCCCGTCTTGACCAACTCGGGGTTGGTGATGAGCACGTCGATGCCACGATCCAGTTGCTCGGCAATCCAGTCCTCGCGGCGGCTTGCATCCACGCTCGCGCGCAGCACCGCCACCTTGAAACCTTCCTGCTCCAGCAGTACCTTCAGGCGCGACGTGGTGTCGCGCGTGCCGGTATAGACCGTGTAGGCGAGGACCTTGCGGCCCTGCGCCTTCTCCTGTTTGCAGATATCGATCAGCTCACGCTCCTTGGGGCTGATCTCGAACTCGTTGAACTGAGCCGGGACGAACGCCAAGGTGTTGCGCGTGCGCGGATGCACCACGGTTTCCGACCGGAAGCAGCAATCCGGCCAGGCCAGCAGCACGTTGAGGACCACACCCAGCAGAGTCGTATCGCGTCGCGCCAGAGCCTGTTTCAGCTCCGCGGTCAGCCGGCCCGCCAGATCGCGGTAGGCCGCGGCTTGCGCCGTGTCCATCGCGACTTCGCGGAACTCTTCGTCATACGGCGGCAGGACGTTGCCGCCGATGTCCTTGAGCTTGAGGAAGATCGTGAACGGCAGGATGCAGCGCAAGACGCCCTTGGGGCCGAAGCCCGGGGCTTTGACCGTGCGCACCGATACCTTGGTGCCCTTGGCCGTCTTGTGCGCCGTGCCGGCGCTCTCGGAGTAGATGTCCTTCAAGACCCCGTGATCGCGCATGAACGCCATCGCGGCCGAGGTCATGCTGCCGCTCGTGGTCGGGCGGTAGCCGTCTTCGATCATCCGCCCGGGAAGGGCTCGGAACAGCAGGTAGAACAGGTCGTCCCCGTAGCCGCCCATCAACGTGCCGGTCAGCAGCAAGGTTTTGCGAGCCTTCGCCGCCAGCACGCCCATGGCTTGGCCCTGGGCACTGCCGCCGTTCTTGTACTCGTGTGCCTCGTCGGCGATGAGCAGGTCGAACGTGCCTTGCGGCAGGTATCTCTTGATGAACTCGGACGGCTGATAGCCGCCCTCGCCAAACCCGAACTCCATGTTGGCCATCGCGCGTTCCATGCGCGTGGCCTGACGGTCGGAGAACACCAGTTCGCCGTTGCCGTCCATGAGGTTGATGAACTCATGGATGTTGTCGCCGAGCATCGAGGCCAGGAAGCCGTCGCCGAACTTCTGCATCAGCTTCTGCGCGGTGACTTCCCCGATGGTCGGGATGCGCTTCAAGGCTTTGAGGACGGCCGAGGACTGATCGCTGCCGGACAGGCTTCTCGGGCGGATCAGCGTCCACAGGGGGGCGGCGCAGTGGCTGCACTTCCTGCGGGATTCCTCGGCTTCGAGTTCGACCGGGTTGACCGGCTCGCCGTCGAGATCGGTGATGACCGTGCCGCAGTCCGGGCACGCTGCCACGTTGCCGTGGCGGGTACGCCGCTGAGTGAAGACAGGCTTCCAGTGGAACCCCATCCGCATCCTGACGCGCCCCAGGACAAAGAACTCCTGGCCCGTGGGCTGCACGCCCAACTGCTCGCGTAGCTTGATGAGCTTGACCAAGGTATCGGGGCCGTTGAGCACCCACACCTTGGCGCCTGCTACCGTCTCCTGGATCTCGCGCCGCCACTTGTAAACAAGGTGCGGCGGCGAAAGAACCAAGGTGCGGCGGTAGCCTTCGGCGTTGAGCACGGCGGCCGTGGCGATGCCGACGGTCGTCTTGCCGCAGCCCATTTCGCCATTGACGATCGCGGCATGTTCGCCACGGTCAATCAGCAGCTCGGCGGCGGCATGGACGACTTCGGCCTGGGCCTGGAACAGCTTGCGCTTGAGGCTGGCGACGATGAGCTGGCGATGTGCCTGCGGTTGGCCGGTATAGACCGGCGGATTAGCGCTGTTGAGGGCGTCGAGCAGTTCGTCGCCGAACTCGCCGACGAAATCCTGAAGGCTCAGGGTCAGAGGGGAAGATTCCGCATCGAGCAGTTCGCCCTGTACGGGCGCGGCTTCAGCGGCATTGGTTTCGAGATCGAGGGACATGGTGATGCTCCAAAGAAAATGGGGCATGCACCACCCCCAGTGGGGCAGTGGCATGCCCCGTGGTGGGAAGTAAATCGGCGCGTGGCCGAAGGTGGTTGAAGGTGCTGGCCTGGATGGCCAGCGGGTGAACCGTGCTCAGTCCTCGGACGGCAGAACGATGACGGTGGCGCGGCGCTCCGCGTCGGTAACGATGCGAATGGCCAGCCCCGGGTGGATCACGTAGTGCGATGCCAGCGAAGCACCTGATTGAAGCGCGGTGCTGTTGGCCTGCCATTGCTGGACGTTGACGTCGCCCCAGTCACCACGGGTGTGGCGCCTGAAGTACGGGATCGGGTCGAGGCGACCCGAGCGGACCAGGCGGTCAATGCCTTTGCTGAAGATAAGCGCCCCGATGGGGAACGCCAGCCTCTGGCAGTAGGTTTCGATGCGATGTGATGCCATGGGCTCCTCCTTGAAAGGTTATTGAGCCACGACACCCCTGGCGGAGTGAAGTGGCTCCGTCAGGTGGATGAGAATGACGATGTGGGGCCGTCAAATCAGATCTTGCTCCTCGGATAGCTGGACCACCGTGGTTTCATGGTCCTCGCTGGTCTTGACGATCAGTGCCAGGTCCGGCGTGATCCTGAACTGCGAGATCATTAGGTTGTCCTGTTGGATTGCGACGTTGTTGGCTTGGCGGGTGGCCTCGTCGATCTCGCCCCAGTCACCGCGCACGTGGCGCTGGACATAGGCCAAGGGGTCGATCAGGCCTTTGCGTGCCAACCAATGCACCTTCTCGCTCAACTTCAGCGTACCCGGTGCGAACAACGGTTGCTTCTGCGGCGCGGGCCGCTTGAACGGGTTTGCGAACATGGTGTTTCTCCTTCGATGTGGGAATAGCAGGACGGCAGCGCGTCCGGTGAGTCAGCGGATGGTCAACACCTCGCCCCGTGTCGCGGAGCCAGGCGTCATGTCCCACGCGCGGATGACGGGCACAAACTTGTCGGTGAGGATGCGGGTCTCGGCGATCGAGCCGTCTTCGCGTTCGGTGAATTCACGCTGGAGCGTCTTGTCCTTGTGGGTGTCACCTTTGACGACGAGCACGCGCCCGGTCTTGGAGCGCACAACCCCCGAGATCGCGCCCGCGGCCAGAGCCAGGGCGAGATGCCAGTGGGACAAAGCCCGCGCCGGTGGACGCAGCGACTGCTGCGCGGCCCCCAGGTGCGTGTCCAGCGACGGCCAGAGGCCTTGCAGCCTGCCAACCTCGTCGGCGAACTGCTCGGGCTCCATCGTCACGCGGAAGAAATGCTCCGGCTCGGCCGGACTGGCGGGGACGATGTACGGCAGGAACGGCCAATCGCTCGGCAGCTCCTCGGCTTCGACTTCGCCAAGCCCAACCTGCAGCAGCAGATTGCGCACGGCCTTGACGCCATCGGGAGCCTGTTCACGCTGTCGCACCCTTCGGCCGAAGATCACCACCTGCTTGAATTGCGTTTCCACCGCTCGGTAGATGCGCAGGTCCGTGTAGTGGCGTGTCAGCCAACCGACCAACTCCGCGTCGAGCACGTAGCCGGGGACGATGAAGACCAGCACGCCGCCGTACTGCAACAGCGACAGCGAACGCTGATAGAACAGCTTTTCGAGGCGGGCACGGCCCTGGCCTTGGTAGCCGATGTTGCCGTTGACGTCCTTGGACAGGTCGCCATACGGCGGGTTGAGCCAGAGCAACCCGAAGGATTGCTTGGAGACCATCGTGTCCATCAGGTCCGCGTGCAGGCAGTGATCGACCAGGCCGCGGGCATGACGTGCCCGCTCCGGGTCGAACTCGACGGCGAACGCCTTGGCCTGCTCGCGCCCGAGGGCATGGGCGGCTTCGGCGATCGCCACGCCTTCGCCGGCGCAGGGATCGAGGATGCACATCGGCCCGTCGCTGGGCATCAGTGCGTTGAGGGCTCTTTCGAGCGTGGGTTCGTCGGTCGGGTAGTAACCGTTCTTGGCGAAATTGCGGGCAAGCCGCGGGAACATGAGGGCCATGGAAGTCTCCTGGTTGGCGGGGAGGAATGGCGGAAGCACGCCAAGGCGTGCCTCCGCAGGTGGGTCAAGCCGCTACCGCTTCCGGCGTCCAAATCTTGGCCGGATACGGATAGGCGGTGAGTACGTCACTTCGGATCAGGGAACCCAGCGCCAGGGTCAGCGCCGGCACGTCGATGGCGAGCCGATGGCCTTCCAACGGCCCGAGGGCGAACGGAAGGCGGGCCAGCATCTCGCGGGTTTGCAGCAGTTCCAGCACGGTCTCGCGCCAGTGGTCGAGCAGCGGCAACGGGCAGGTGTCCCGCACCAGCATCCACAGGCGGTCAAGCCGGTGGGAGCTGTCGCGTGGCAGCAATGCCAGCGCGCTGGCGTTGGCCTTGTCGGGCTTCACGCAACGCCGGTCGAACAGCCACACGTTGGACAGCGAACCGAACAGCGTTCGCCGGTAGGCGCGGGTCATGCGCTTTTCCAGGCGATCGACGTTGCCGACGAACACCGGGACGCTGCCGCCCTGGTCGGTGATGACGTGGAACTGGTCCAGTCCTTGCTCGTCGCGCCCGAGGGTCAGGCGAGCGAGGAACTGCTGGACGGCGGTGTCGCGCGCCCAGATGGACAGGAAGATCAGGTTGCCCTGGTCATCGCCGACGCAGGCGTCGGCCATCACGTCCGGGCATTCGTCGATGCGGTACAGCGTGGAAGAAGTGTTTGCGGGCATGGTGGTGTCCTCGGATGAACGGGAACAGCACCGCCCGCCGGGGCAAGTACTGCCCCAGGGGGTGGAAGAAAATCGCTCAGTCCGGCTCGAACTGCCGGGTGTGCGGGTTGAAGTGAAGCGCCTCGTCCACCGCGGTGATCGGCGTGAAGCCGTCCAGGTAGATGTTGTTGAGGTACTGGTCGCGGTAGGTCAGCGCCTGCCGCGCCTGTTCCTCGGTAAGGCCGTTGCTGATGAAGTACTCCTGCATTTCCTCGTCGGAAGACACTTCGTCGTTGGACAAACTGCCTTCAACGAGTTTCAACAGTGAGGCGGGGAGCGCAGCCAGGATCGGGTCCATGTCGGTTCCTCCTGACTCAGGCCAACAGCGCCGCGGCGGGTGCCGTGGATGCCGTGGGGGTGCGCCGCCGCGCGTGGTAGGCGCGAACGCCTGCACGCCAGTCGGCGGACTGCTCCGGCGTCATGTCGAGGTAGCTCAACGGGCACGAGTAGTAGTACGGGTGCATGGACTCGTCCAAGGGCTTGTAGCCCCATTGGCTGCCGCTGCGCTCCAGAAGATCGCAGCGGATGTAGCGCAGGGACTGGCCCGGTGCGAGATCACGATGCACGCCTTCGGCCCTGGCCGTCACTTCCGCGACGGACCAGAGGACGTTGCCGCGCAGCGTGTGGGCGATGACCTTCACGCTGGCGCGCTCGGTCTCCTGCGGTGCGATCAGTTCCGCGATCAGTTCAGACCGCGATTGGGGAGAGAAATACCAGCCCATGAGAGGCCTCCTGAAGAATGTAGAGCCAGAGGCCTCCCCGTGGGGAAGAACCCCCAGCGGGTGATGGAATGCCGCGTGTGCGGCGATGGAATGCAGTGCGGGCTAGGAACCGCAACCGGCCGGGCAGCAACCCAGCGTGATCCCATGCGAACAGCAGCCGTTTTCAGCGAGCCAGTCCTGGGTTTCCTGCCGTTCGGCGGGTGTTGCGTAGTCCCATTCCTGGGTCGCGATTTCCAGCGCATGAACGCGCTGGCTTTCCGGCAATCGACTGGCTTGCGCGTCGATCTCCGAGCTGAAAAGCGTGACCCAGTGATCCCAGGACAGGCCGCAACCACGTTGGGCATGCTCGGCGGCCGTCTTGCAAACGGCGCGCCACGCGGTTTCGTCCAGCGCGGAACGGGGTGTATCGCAAGTGATGATGGACATGATGGAGACCTCCAGAAGAAAGCCGAGGCCACCCCCGCATGGGGAAGGAACCCCGGCGGGTGGATGAAGAACACCGCGGATGCGGTGTCTGCAATCACGCAGGTTGCAGTTCGGCCTGGCGGCTCCACTCCTGCGTCTTGAAGTCCAGCGCGTAGCCCAGTTCGCCCAGGCGGGCGATCTGCGCGCGCAGGGTGCGGCGGTCGATGGTCGAATCCAGCTTCACAGACTCGCCCAGCGGCCACAACAGGCCGAACAGCGCGGCGTCGCCATCCTCGGTGCTGCCGGGGGCAGCAGCCGCAGCAGGCGGCGCGTCCACGCCGAAGGGCGTGGTATCGACCAGCGGGTCCGCGGACGTCTGCACGGGTGCAGGTTTGGCGGACCTGGATGCCTTGGCGGGCTTGGCCGGCGTTGTCGCAGGCTGTGTCCCTTGCTCTTCATCGAGCGGATCGACTTCCTGCGGAGCAAAGCTATGTGCTTCGGCCTTGCTCAGCTTGTCGATGCCGAAAAGTGTCATACCGTCCAGGTTGGCGCGCATCTCGAAACGCATGCTGCCGTCGCTGATCGGATAGCCTTTGAGGAAGATGTAGCGAAGAACGAATTCCCCTTGGTACTTGCCCTCGGGGTATTGCTCCAACTCCGCGTCTTTAATCGTGAACTTGCCGAGTTGGCATTCGAGCTTGCCAACGTTGAACTTTCCGTTGCGGCCGTGAATGGTGCGCAGCGCGAGCTGGCCCGGGACGATGATGGGCGTGGCCGATTTCTCGGGTGCCGATGTGACTGCCATGATGCTTCTCCTTGAGGAATAGGAAAAAGGCAAGGCCCCGTGAGGGGCCATGCCGGATCAGAACGAAGCAGCCAATGCCGGCTCCTGCTCTTCGACTTCACCTGCGGGCTCGCGCTCGGCGGACTCGATAGGCTGGTCGGCAGCGGTGTCGGCGGCATCCTCGGCTTCGGGCGCGGGTGCGTCCTCGGCCTGCGGCGCCTCGGCTTGCGCCTGGCTCGTCGGATAGACCTGGGTGCCGTCGATCTTGATCAGACCGATGTGGATCAGCGTCGATTCCAGGCTCGCTCCCGGCTCCCCGGCGCGCTCACCCTTGGTGCGGATGTACGGATCGATCTTCATGTCGTTCAACTTGAAGGCGATCAGCACCTTGCGGTCCCCTTCGATGGCCTGCACGCACCGGCGAACCAGGTGCTCGGCTTCAGGGGTGGCGACGATGGTGTCGAAGTACCGATAGTCCGGTTCACCGACAGGCCCGGCCAGAGCCGCGACGCAGCACGACAGGAACGGATCGCCATCCTTGGGGGTGACGTCCTTCGGACGGCTGAGGTAGCCGATGCCGCGGGTGATCAGCTCGTGCTGCTTGATGGAAGCCAGTTCGGCCCGGTCAAGCGGCTCGGCCTTGAGCAGTCGCGCCTTGAGGGACGCGGCGGCTTCACCCTTGCGCTCGCCCTTGTCGCGGATGTACGCATCGCCCCACAGGTCGCCGAGGCGGAAGCGCACCAGCGGGCGCTGCTTGGGATCGTCAACGCCGATGTAGCGCTGGACGAGGTTCTTGGCCTCGGCACCCGAGACCTTGACGTCGAAGTAGCGGTAGCTGGGGTCCCTGGCGGGGCCGACCAGCGCGGCAACGGTGCATGCCAGGAAAGGCTGCGCACGGCGGCCGCCCCGGACAGGCACTTCACGGACACGCTGGATGTAGCCGATGCCCGAGGTGTGGAGGTCGAAATACGATTTCTCGTTGGACGTGGTGTTCATGGTGAATCTCCATAGGGAAGAAGCGGAGACACACCAGCCCCACGCATGCGGGGAAAGGTGCGTAACCCCGCGGTGGGTCGATAAGGCGAAAGCATCCGCCACCAGAGACTGGTGGCCGCTCGCGGATGGATGCGGTGCGAGCTGGCTCGGTCACGCAGTGGGAACTGCGACGCAACCTCGAAGACCGATGGTTGCCTGGCATGTCGCTGACAACGTCAGCAGGCATGGGGTCAGCATGGCCGGGCCTCGCGCGCGCGACAGCAATCAATCGGCATCCGGGCGCTTCCCATTTTTTCCAGGCTGCCCAGTTCCGCCCAAAAGAAAGCCCCCGAAATGGGGGCTTCAAGGGGTATGCGGACATTTTTGGACTACGCCGATTCCACCGCCGCCAGTGACAGATACGTAGCGGTGGCGGACAGCTCCAGATCATCTGAGCTTTGCAGAATGCGAGTGAAAACGCTGTCTTTCGGGTCGAAGAACTCGCCGAAATCGTCGCCGCCAAGCTCGGCGCGTGCCAGTTCCCACCAGTCATCGAACGGGTCGGTATCCGGGTTGCAGCCGACGGCATAGGCCAGCAGCTTCACGCGGCCATCGGGGCGGCGCTCTCCGCGCTCGGCGAGGAAGTACACGCCCTGGTCCTTGGCCAGGGCGACGCGGCATTGGTTGGCGATGGCCTCGGCAAGCACGGGGCGCAGGTCGGAGCCTCTGAATCGCAGTGACATGGTTGAAATCTCCTGTATGGATGAAGAAAAAAGCCCTCCACCGAAACGGATGGAAGGCTTGTGGGGCAGTCGCCGGTAGGCTGTGGACTGATCAGTCGTGCCGCTAGGCTTCCTGTCTGGCGCGTCAGGCTGGAACCGCCTGACGTTGACGAGAGGCTTTGGCGTCGATCACGCTCACGCCGATCAGGCGCCAGCGCCCGTCGTCGATGAGCCGCTCCAGCACTTCACCGAGCATGTCGAAATACACCTCGTCGTGCCTATCGATCAACTCACCGTCGCGGTGCAGCTCCACCACGTAGGTGTCGCCGCCACGGTCGTAGAGGATCGTCACCTGACCCTCGAACTTGGTGGTTGAGACCGTGAAGCTGATCGCCGGCGGGGTCTCGATGATCTTGGAGGGCTTGGGATCGACCCAGGCGAAGTCGCGGGCACCTGCATCGACCAGCATGTGGGTGATGCACCGGAACCCGTCGGGCGCGGGCATCTCCTCCAACTGCTCGATGAGTTGGCCCAGCTCCATGCACTGCGGCTCGGGAATTGGCAGCTTGGCGGGTGCTTTGCCAAGGATATGCCTCGTGATGGTGTAAGGCGTGCCATCCGAAGTCTTCTCGGTGACGACTTCCGGGGTGTCCGCGCGCAGCCCGTCGAAACGTCGCCGGGCGTAGGGTTGGACATGGACCTTGGCGCCCTCGCTGGGAACGGTGGTCACCAGGTTGGGATCGAGCACGGCGAACTCGGAAGGCTTGAGCTTGACGACGATGGCATCGTCGGTCGCGGAGACCACCTTGCCGTTGAAGGGCTGAGGGTCGATGGCGAAGCCCAACGTCGAGGACTGCGGCTGATCATCGAATACGCGGTATTTGAACGAACGCACGTTGCGAGGCATATGGCCCGCGACAAGCGAAGGCATCATGGATTTGATGAGGGAACGGTCCATGGGAATCTCCTTGAGGAAGAACAAGGGATTCCCCGCCCGCAAGGGAGAGGTCCCTTGTGGGTGGCGTGAACGGACGGGGTACGTCCATAGGAAGAAACGACCAGCACGGTTTCCCGCACTTGCAGCCTTGAAGGTCTCGGCTGCCAGGGCATGTGTCGGCAACGCCGACGAACATGGAGCAAGGATGGCTCTGGAATGGGCGGCCTGCCCGCAAGAAATCGCACAGCGTCGCACCCGCTTTCCTGCGCTGCGGACAAGAAAAAGCCCCTCGAAAGGGGCTTGGTTGGGTCAGGCTTCGTACACGAAGTAGTGCTCGCGCTGACGTGGGAAGAAGACATGCTTCCATGTATCGCCGCTGGTGTTGCCACCGTCGAAGACGACCATTTCGTAGTCGTCAATGTCGGTGTCCACCAGGTCGGCGCTGGCGATATGGCGCATGTGCAGCGTGCCGCTCATGCGCTCGAATACCAGGATCTGGCCGATGGCGTCGTCCTGGCCCATGGCATTGACGCAGGCGCCGAGCTGGTGCTCGAAGTCTGGCGTGCGCGAGATGAGGTCGGGGAACATGAGGTTGCTCCTATGAAAATGGATCAGCCCGGTTCCGGGAGGGAGACGGGCCGGTATGGGGGAGAACAAAGAGGAAGGATGTTGCGTCGAGCGGCTGCTAGGATTCGGCCAACGGCAGGCCCAACAGCACGGGTGCGTCGGCGTCGAGAATCAGGATGCGCACATCGGCCTGGCCAGCCAGTTCAATGACGTTCGCCAGGTCATCCGGCATACCCTTGCTTCGGTGCTCCTGGCGAAGCTGCTCCGCACTGATGCCCTCGGCGTGGTCCAGGTTCTTGTCCGTCCAGGGGGTGGAGATCAGCTTGATGCCGATCGCCGGGCTGTACGGAACCCGGAACGCGATGAACAGGAAGGCCTCCGGCGTGGCGAGGTCTGCCAGGTTGGCGAGGTATTGGCTGGTTTCCTCGCTTATGTGCGCGCTGCTGATTTCCCAGCACCGGCTGTAATAGCCGGTCTCGAAACTCAGGCGCTGTACGACCTCCCGCGCTGCCTCTGCCGAATAGGCGTCGCCGACGTGGATGGGGCGGCCGTCGAAGTCATCGCCATGGATGGCATAGACCACGGCGCCGATTACGCCTTCGCCGCTGACACCTTCTCCGGCATCGCATTCGGCCAGTACCTCGGCACTCACGGGTTCGGGACCATTCCTGACTACGGCGAAATCGCTGGTGACGATGCACGAGGATGAAATCATTTCCTCGTCGGAAAGGTGCTTTTGGCTCGGGTGGATGATTCGCCAGACATGCGGGCTTCCATCCTCGTAGCTGATGCACAGCGTGCGGACGATTTTCAGATTCCAGTATCCGCGGAGAAAGGGATTGGGTTTCAGGGACATGGGAACTCTCCAGATTTGAATAATGGAGCCAATCCCCGCCACCGGGAATTGGACCCGGTGGGTTGAAAGTGGAAAATGCGTCAGTCGGCGCTGATCGTTGACGTCTGAGCCAGCCGTTCGGCGATGCGATGGCGCACATTTAGGCGAAATTGCTCATCGGTGATGCCGGCAAGCAGGTTGGCGGCCTCCAGCGCGATCAACGCTGAGGCCTCTTCGATGTCGGCGGCCAGGATGGTGTTGCGCAGTTGATCGCCGAGTTGAAGCGCCTGCGAGGACGTTCTGAAGACCTGGACCTCGCGGCTCAGGTAGCAGCCGTTGCCGCCGAACTCGAATAGCCTTGGCTTGCTGCAATACCAGCAGCCCTCAAACTGTATGGCGGTCAGGTTATGGCCATCATCGAAGCGGGTAGCGATCAGAAGCAGGGCTTCCAGGTCCGCGCTGTCCTCGAAGTGGTGGTGCTCTATCAGGTTCTCCAGCTCCCCGTCCTGGTCAGCACCGAAGTGCGCGGCCAGCCGTTCAAGCAGAGGCGGAATCGACAACTCTTCGTCGTCGGGCATGGGGATTCCGAGTTGTGTGGCCAGGTTTTCCAGACCGTCCAGCACATCTGTCCAGCGTGGATCATTGGTCTCGGCGATCTGGGCGATGTAGGCCTGCCCATTGCCGGGATGGTTTTCGTCGAGCGCGAAGGCATCGAACAGTGCCTTGATGACGGGAGTAACGCGGTCGAGCACGAGAACGCCCGTGCCTTCGTAGTAGTTGTTTGCCATGCTGGCTCCTTTCGAGAAGAGCGGAGCCAGCCCCTGCGGACGATGGCATCCGCAGGGAATAGCCCAGGGCCGTTGGCGCCGGGCGATGGGGAAGAAAAATTGAGGGACATGGCCTTATGAGCGCATGTCCCTCACGGGAGGATCGAGAAGACAGTGGCGTGCCGGAGACCGACTCACCAACCGCTGTAGTTCACCAGCAGGTCGGCGATGACCTTGCGGCGTTCCAGATCGAGACCGTCGAAGTCCGACAGCCCGTGGAAGTGGCAGCGCTTGAGCATGGCACCGCCCTCGCGCGCGTTGTAGAAGCTGACCATGGCGGACAGGAACATGCGTTCGCCGCTGCTCAGGACGCCGAGGGCATCGTTGAGCCGCAGCATGTCGGGACGCAAATCCCACTTGGTGTTGGCCCGGTTCAGGCCTTCACGGGTGCCGTCGCCGAACCACTCGGGACCAGCAATCTCGACACCGCGCTTCCAGGCCTCGAAGAAGGCTTGGGGCGCGGCAGCGAAATGCTGCTCTTCCCGCATGATCTGATCGACGACTTCCCGCGGCAGTAGCTGGTTCATGATGTGATTTCTCCAGTTGGATCAGGGAATGGCGAGCTGGGACCAGCCGCCTCTTTCGAGGGCGCGTTGAGCCGCGGCATAGCTGCGGAAGTACTCGCGGGATTCCCGCGAAACGGGACCTTCGGTATCGCGCGTGCCGATGTAGTGGCCGGCGGCGCTTTGCAAGACTTCGAGCGGCAGGAACTTGCCGCAGTAGGTCAGGGCCAACTGGCCGAAAGAGGCTTGCTGGGACATGGACGGGCTCCTTGGAAAAGCGGGGCCTTGTCCCTCACGGGATGGCAGCTCCCGCACGCGGTTGATAAAAAGCATCAGCGTCACGGGGACGCTCATCCGCAGAATTGATGCGATGCGGACTGGTGGGTGACGCGGGAGAGACCCGCGGCAGCCTGGAACCCTGGCTGCTGGCATGTGCTGACGAATCAGCGAACATGCGGGCAGCTTCTTGCGAGGGCCGTGCTGCGTCAGTTGGAAAACCGCATCCGGCACAGCCCCGATTGATGGGCTCAGAGAAAAGAAAAGCCCCGCGTCGAGTGCGGGGCTGTCAGGAGGGTGCGGTGGTGCTGGGTCAGTCGGGCTTGTCGCCCAGGACATGCTGCTTCCACAGGTCGAATGCCTGCTCGGGCGGCAGCTCGGCGAGGATGACGATGGGCTGGGCCTGCCGGGCGCGCAGCGAAGCGAAGTACGACTTGCGGTCGGCGATGGCCTTGAGCTTGATGCCCTTGATGAACAGCAGTTTGCGGTCCTTGATGAACAGCACCTTGTTGCCGATGTCGCGGTTGAACGCGGCTCGCACCTTGCGTTCCGCGTGCATGGCATCGGCCAGCTCATCGACCAGGAAGTCGAGCGTCATGGCGATGTAATGAGGGTCTTCACCCTCGTGGCCCAGGTCGAGCGGCGCAGGCGGCAGGCCCTTGGCGAAGGCTTCGGCCTGCGCCAGCAGCGCCGCCTTGCCGTTGAGTGCGTGGAGGAACGTCGAGCCGCCGTGGCCGTCGTTGCGGGCCTCGGCGATGGGAATGCCGTCGAACACGATGGTCGCGGTGAAGCACAGCGTTTCCTCGCTGGCGAAGTCGGCCACCTTGAGGTTCTTCAGCGTGATGCGGTCTTGCTTGGTGATGGTTTCCATGGGAGATCCTGAAATCGACCGGGTGGCGACATGCCCCTAACGGGACGTGGCGACCATCCCGTGGGTTGGAGAAAGGAGGCATCGATGCCCCGGTGGGCAGCGTTCGCCGGTGAGATGCCGAAGCGAACTGGTGGGTGGCGTGGGCGGAACCCACGGCAGCCTTGACACCCTGGCTGCGGGCTGCTGCCGATACATCGGCAATGCAGGGAGAGAATGGCGCGGCCGGCAGGCTGCGTCGTCGATCAATCCGAATCGGTCAAGTCCGTCTTGTGCAGGCACTGCACCAGCCGGTTGCCCAGCCAAGCCATGCACGGGACGGCCATGGAGTTGCCAATCGCCTTGTAGCGCGGAGCGTCTGCGGCAGGCTTGCCGCGATACGGGATCAGCGTGTAGTCGTCGGGCATGCCCTGCAGCCGCTCGCACTCCATGGGCATCAGCCGCCGCACCCGCCATTGCGACCAGTCCGCTGCACCGGATTCATTCCAGTCGTAGCGGAAATGTGCCTCGAAGTCGGGGGCCAGGACATGGGGCTTGTCTGCGCCGCCGCCGCTGGTACGCAACGCCGCTGCAACGCTTCCGCCCAGTTCGGCGGCAAGACCCTGCGTCCGTCCCCGCAGGGCAACGCAGGCCACCATCGGCACACCGTAGCCCGGCTTGCCGTTGGACAGGACGGTGCAAGACACCTGTCCATGCCCCGACTCGAAGCGCACTTCGCCGCGGTTGTTCTGCGCGAAGGCGATGGCGGGTACGACGCCTGCGTTCGCATGGCTGTTGCGATGCCCGCCGGCACGCAGCGTCGGCGTCAGGTCGATCGTGGCGTCCGCGCCGCTGCCCTGGGCGGTGAAGGCGATGATCGGCACGCCCTTTCCCGTACCGTCCTCGCTGCTGCCCTTGCCGTTGTTGGCGGTGTCGAGGGTGTGGGCGATGCTGCCGGCGATGGACTGCACCATGAACGTCTCGGTGCGGATGTCGTGCTTGGGACCCGCGGCCATCAGGCATGCCGCAACATCGACGGGGCCGATGCCGCCGCTGAATCCGAACGTCGTCGTGACCTTGCCGTAGGGCTGGTTCAGTCCAGCGAATCCTGCGTATCCGCCTGCTGCAGCAGCACCCGATCCAGCAGCGCGGGCAGCTTCTTGCCACGGCGCGCGGCCCGCAGAAGAATCCCCGCGCAGGCCTGTGCGCTCAAAAAGTACTTCGGAGGGATCGAGGTCATCACCACCACATGCCACAAGAAACACGCGCTTGCGGCGTTGGGCGACACCGAAATATTGAGCGTCGAGCACGCGCCAGGCGATGCGGCGGCGGGGTCCAGACACACAACCAGCGTGCGCCCATTTTTCCCCTGGCGGCTGGAGCGCACGGCTTTCTCCGGCCAGTGCTCCCAGGAAATGCCCGAAGGCATTGCTGCGGTCGTTGAGGACGCCGGGGACGTTTTCCCAGACGAGCGTTGCCGGCGGGCGGCGGTCTTGGTGGCGGGTTTGGTCGATGGCATTTGCAAGCTCCACATAGGCAAGGGTCAAGGCGCCGCGCGGGTCGTTCAGCCCCTGGCGCGCGCCGGCAACGCTGAACGACTGGCACGGCGTGCCGCCGACCAGGATGTCGGGCGCCGGCACGATGCCGGCGCGCACCTGACGGGCGATCGCGGTCATGTCGCCCAGGTTGGGCACATGGGGGTAACGGTGGGCGAGCACGGCGCTCGGGAACGGCTCGATCTCGGCGAACCACGCGGCTTTGAGGCCGAGGGGTTGCCATGCGAGGCTCACGGCCTCGATGCCGCTGCACACGCTGCCGTACAGCAGTGGCGCGGCCTGGGGCGCACCGCGAAGGGTGCAAGGTTGCGGGTTCATGTCGGGTCTCCTGTTCGTGTGGCCCGGGGCGGGCCGGGACGTTGATAGGCAGGAGAAAGGCGCCGAAGGCCCTGCGGCCTTCGGCTCGGGAGGACAGAACCACCCGTGGGCTGGTGCAGGCCCGGTCGTCGCTAGAACCGTCTGCTCATCAGCAATCACACCCGGCGCATGTCGTGGTTCGCGCCGGCATCGTCTGGCGCACATCCGCGCACAAAGGGAGCCCGTTTTTGCGCCGGCGGGCACCGGCACCGAATACCGCTGACCACGAAGGGTCTCCGGGTGGCTCGCGCAGCTTGGCAAGCCACCGGGGGACCCTTCGCAGAGGCGGGAGAAATGCAGATCAGCAGAACGCGCAGGAGGCGGTTCGCGGAGAAGCTACCTTCAGGTCCCGCGGCCGGGGACGGCCAGGCGGGACGCGCACACGGACAAGAAGGCGTTGCGCGCTGGGCGTCCCGCAGGGCGTGCGGAACACAGGCCGCGCCGCCGATGGCGGGCACGGCTCACGGGGAACGGGGTCGGTCAGGAGCCTTTGCGGCCGCTGCGGCGCGGGCGCGAGGCACCACGCCTGGACGTGCCGGATTCGACCGGCAGCGTGCCTTTGCAGTCGGGGTAGCGACTGCACGACCAGAATGGGCCGCTCTTGCCGGTGCGCTGGCGCGTCGGTGCGCCGCACTGTGGGCAAGGCGGTCCGTGGGGAACCTTGATGGACAGGGACGTGCTGCCGTACTGCGCGATCAACTGTGAGATCCATGCAGCCTGCTTGCCGATGAATACGTCCAGCGTGAGCTGTCCAGCTTCGATCATGTCCAGCGCCTGTTCCCAGACGGCGGTTGTCCCTGGGTCGGCAATCGCTGTGGGCACCGCGTCGATCAGGGTGAAGGCCGCATCCGAGGCACGGATGGCGCGGCCCTTCTTCACGAGGTAGCCCCGCGTCAGCAGGCCACTGATGATGTTGGCCCGCGTCGCTTCGGTGCCGATGCCGACCGTATCCTTGAGCTTCTGTTTCAGGCGCGGGTCCGAGACCAGTTTGGCGACGCCCTTCATGGACTTGACCAACTCGCCCTGCGTATAGGGTCGAGGGGGCAGCGTCTTGAGCGCCTTCAGATCGACGTCGGCCACCTGACATGCCAGGCCCTCGCGCAGCGCGGGCAGTACCTGGCTGCGCGCCGCAGGGTCGCCATCCTCCTCGGATTGCGGTTCGGCCAGCACCAGGTGCCAACCCTTGACGACGACCTGCTTGCCGGTGGCCGCCAGCGTCTGCTGGCCGCAGGAGAGGTTCGCCACAGTGCGGTCGAACTCGTGGTGAGGAAGGAATTGCGCCAGGTAATGCGCCCGGATCAGCCGATACACTGCCAGTTCTTTCTCACTCATGGTCGAGAGGTTCGCCGGTTCGAGCGTCGGGATGATGCCGTGGTGAGCAGACACCTTCGCGTCGTTCCAGGCGCGTGAGCGTTGAGTGCGGTCGAGCTGGTCCATGATCGGTCGCAGCAAGGGATCGGTCTTGACCAGGCTGTCGAGGACCGTTGGCACCTCGGCGAACATGCTTTCGGGCAGGTAGCCCGAATCGGAGCGCGGGTACGTCGTGGCCTTGTGCGTCTCGTATAGGGCCTGAGCAATGTCTAAGGTCTCCTGCACATCGAGCCCAAGCTGCCTGGAACACACCTCCTGCAAGGTCCCCAGGTCGAACGGCAGCGGCGGGCCTTCCCGCACGCGCTCGGTTTCGACCGCCACCACCTGGGCGCTGTCCGCGGCGCGGATCTGCTGCGCGGCGTGCTGCGCGATGGGCTGCTGCAGGCAGCGGCCGGCGTCGTCGGTGCATGTGTTCGGGGGAACCCACTGCGCGGTGAAAGCCTGGCCACCAGCGGACAGGGACACGTCGATGGCCCAGTACGGCACGGACACGAAGGCGGCGATCTCGCGGTCGCGGTCCACGACCAGTTTGAGCGTGGGGGTCTGGACGCGGCCGACCGACAGCACGCCGTCGTAGCCAGCCTGTCGTCCCAGCACCGTGAACAAGCGGCTGAGGTTCATGCCGACGAGCCAGTCCGCCCGAGAGCGTGCCAGCGCCGAGTAGTACATCGGCAACGTCTCGGCCGATGGCCGGAGCTTGCCGAGTGCCGCGCGGATGGAAGCATCGTTGAGCGCCGACAACCACAGCCGTTCGATGGGGCCGCGGTAGCCGCACAGGTCGATGATCTCGCGGGCGATCAACTCGCCCTCGCGGTCGGCATCTGTGGCGATGACAAGCTGGGTCGCCTTAGCCAGAAGCGCCTTGACGACCTTGAACTGCGTGGCGGTCTTCGGTTTGACCTCGACCCGCCAGTGCTGAGGAATGATGGGCAACTGCTCGATGGACCAGCGCTTCAACTGCTCGTCGTAGGCTTCGGGCGCTGCGGCTTCTACGAGATGGCCGATGCACCAGGTGACGGTGACGCCGGAACCGTTGAGGCAGCCTTCAGCGCGCTGCGTGGCACCGAGAATCCGGCCAATGTCTTTGCCCTGGGAGGGCTTCTCGCACAAGAACAGCCGCATGTCCGTCCATCCCGATTCCCGTTGTTCATGGAGTTGCTGGAATCGAGGATGCCGAGCGCCACCTGGGGCAGCAGCAAACAAGCCGCATGCGGCGGTGACCGCTTTCACGGGATGGAATGGCTTGTGCGGGGGTGGCGCGTGGCCGCAGGTGTGCGGACCGGGAGCCGCGATATGAGGGAGCGCGTGAAAGTCGGTGGACGTTGGTGGAGCTATCCCCTGGGGATAGCTCGCGAGCGCATGGAGGGCGGCGAAGACGTGCGACCGCCCTCCATGCCGGTTCACTTCCTGCGCTTGGATTCTTTCGGCGCAGCCGGTTCCTGCGCGGCCTGGGGCTTGGGCTCTGCCTCTTGCGGCTTCGGGCTGAGGGTCACGGATTCGATGCGGTACGGCAGGATGCCGACGCTGCGCGCGTTGATCTGCCAGGTCTCGCGCGGCTGATCCTCGTTATCCGTCCAGGGTTCGCGCTCCATGCGGCCGACGACCAGCACGCGCATGCCTTTCTGGTACAGGTCCTTCCAGTGCTCGGCGTCGCGGTGCCAGATTTCCACCGGCGCCCAGAAGCCGCCCCGGTCCTCGAACGTGCCATCCTTCTTCGGCACAGGGTTGTCGAAATAGACGTTCAGGCGTAGCAGGCGACTGGGTTCGTCGTTGCCGTTGGGGAATTCGCGGTACTCCGGTGGCGAACCGATGTTGCCTTCGCCGGAAAAATGCGTGCTCATGATGTGATCTCCGTGGTGGTTGAAATACCCGTGCCTCGTCGGCGCCGGGAGCGTGCTGGGTGCCCGGCGCAATCACCGATCGCGCATTGCGGCGGGAATGGGCGTGAGCCGGCGCAGGTAGGCGTCGTCCGCCTCGGCCGCCTTGCTGGCGCATTCCTGCGCCTGCCTGCCCAAGGTGTGCAGCAGGCTGATCTGCATGTTCAACGTGATGCGCTGCAGCTCGATCGCGTGCAGGTCGGCCAGCAGGTTGACGGGTGTGCTGCTGCTGGCGACCAGCTCCCGCCACAGCGCCACGCCCATGGCCGACCTGTCGTGTCTGCGCCAGCGCAAGAAGACGGTTCCTGCGCCAGTGGTCTGTTGGGCCAGTTCGATGGGCAGCAGGTGGAAGGGGTGCCCGCATGCCTGCTCCAGTACCTGTCGCTGTGCCAGGGCAATCAACTCGTCGCGCATGGCGAAGCACTGGCTGGCCCAGGCCTCGAAGTCCCCTTTACCCTTAAAAGGCTTTAAAAGGCCTTTTAGATAGGCCGCGTGTTCCAGCCGCATGAAGGCACCCTGTTGCAGGCCTCGGAAGTAGCGGGTCGGTGGGTTCGGATCGCTCATGCCGGCTCGTCCTCGCCGGCTGCGGCTTCGGGCGACTCTGCGGTGGTGGTTTCATCGCCGAGCAGTGATGCTTCGGCAGGACCGTCGCCGCGCTGCTTCAGGCCACGGCGCACGATGGGCGGCGCAAACTTCGACCGGCGCGTGCCTTCCAGCACGTCCTGCGGCAGTTCGCCATACTTCTCCAGCGCTGCCCGCGCTGCGGCATTCTTCGACGCGAAGTCATCGCGTGTGCAGCCCGAATAGCGATACTGCTGGGCCAGCGAGAACAGGCTGCGCAATGAATGTGCGCCCTCGTTGAGCCAGCGTTCCAAGGTGCTGCGGTCAATGAGCGCGGTGTGATGGGCGAGGATCAGCTTGCGGGCGATGTCGTCGTAGTCGGCCAGGAGATAGACCGCGGCAAAGCCGAGCTGCGCGTTGACGAAGAGCGGGAGCTTGACCGGCTGCACGTTGAGGTTTTCGCCCAGGCTGAGCGCCGGCGGCACACTCGCCAGCGCCTGGTCCACCTGCTCGCGCAGCGATTGCAGCGTGACCTTGGTGTGGTCGAGCTTGTCCTCGATGCGCAGCATCCACCAGTCCGAGTACGGATCGTCTTGTTCTGAGCCCCGCCGCATCTTGTTCATCTGAGCGATATAGCCATTCAGGCCGACGATGCCCGGTCGCCCCTCGGCGGCGGCGCGGCCATGCCAGATGCGGGAAGCGTGATGGGTGTGCAGGGTCAGCGACATCGCACTGCGCAGGGAGCCGAGATTCAGTTGCAGAGGTTCATTGGTTGCCATGGTGTCTGCTCGTTGTTGGAAAAGGAGCGGCCAGCTTCGACAGGAAGCGGAAGGCAGTCAGTCAAGAATCCGAATCCCGGCGGGCCCCGGTTTAGGGCGTGGCGGTTGCATGCGGCGCGAGCTATCCCCAGGGGATAGCTCCATGGAGCGCTAACGAACGCTGCACGCCGAGATCAGGGGGGACAACGCCGATGCTGCGGCAGATGGTCGATCCCAGGCCTGCGACAGCTTGGCGTTGTGCCCAGCAGCGGAACTATCCCCAGGGGATAGCTCTACTGGCGGCCATGGGCATCTAGTTTCACCGCCTGGCATGCCGACTCATTTGCTGGCGAGCAGATTGCGTAGCCGCTCGATGTGCTGCTTGGCGACTTCTGGCGGCACTGGCTTACCCTGCGGCTGAGGTGGCGGTGCTGGTGGTGGTCGCTCGTTTGGTGGGACGGATGCCGATGGCGCGTCTTTCTTGGCCCAGGCATTGAACTCGCCATGGATGGCGCGCTGGATGATGCCGAACAGATACCCCGCAGGATTGCGTATGCCATGACTGCTGCATCGTGTGGCCCATTCGTCCAGCACGGCCTGTCTCAGCGCGGCATCAACCTGCTGCAATGCCACCCTGGCACCTGTCTGCTGCTCTGCCTTCAGTTCCGTGAAGCGCTTGGGCCATTGCAGATCGCCCAGCGCGCGCGCCTGCGCGGTAGTACGTACTTCATTAATACGACTACTACGTACTGTACGGGCCTGCTTCGGATTCCGAAGAGAGGCGTTTGGCACGGGTTTCGCCCCTGCTTCGGATTCCGAAGATGGGTCATCCGCATTCCGAAGAAGGCTCGATACTCCTTCTTCGGAATCGTGGGCGGCGTCCTCCTGTGGATAACTTGCGGCGGCCGTGATGCCTTGGCTGGCGAGGCGTTCTGCCAGAACCTGCAGCCGCGACGGCAATGTGCGCCCGGAGAGCAGCGGATCTTCCGCGATCTCCTTAAGGGTGTTCAGGCCGACCATCTGGACGGCCTTGGCCGAATGGCCGAGGGACTGGCTGACCAGTGCCAGGTAGTCGGCGTCGAGCTGCATGGCCTCGAAGGGCGTCAGCGGTTCATCGTGCAGAACGTAGAGGTTGCCGAGGATGCGGCCGGTCTTGGGGTCACGCCGTCGCCGCACCAGGCTCAACCATCGGGTGAGGCGCAACAGCGTCAACGCTCGGGCCACGGTTTCATGCGAGGCCTGCCCGGCGCAGGGCATCGATGCCAGCCAGGGTCGAAGCTGCTCATACGTCGGGAAGGCTGTCACGCCATCGTCGTTGAGCATCAGCCGGAACACCTGCCAGGCGTTGCGCTCCAGCGGCGTAAGGCGACGGTCGAGGAACAGTCGCCGCGGCACGGTCTCATGCCGGTTGCCGCTGAAGAGGAAGGCATCGCCGGACGTGGCGGGCGTCGGCGCAGGCATAGGTGCTGGCGCACTGGGCTTGGGCACGAGGTCTTTCAAGGCGGCGTCGAACAGGTCCGCGAGTGCGACGGGGCCACGGCGTGGTGCGGTGTCGTCCACGGCCATGGCTCAACCCAATCCTTGATCGACCCAGCTCTTGATCGAGGCCCAGACCACCGACAGAGGCAGCGACATGCCTTCGGCCAAGTCCATGGCGGCGTCGAGAATGGAGGTTTCGTCTTCGAGATCGACATTCCTGCTGCCGGTCACGGCCTTCCATTGCCGCCACAGATCCGTGTCCTGTTTCTCGTCCAGCACGGGGTGGCGGCCCTTGCGCTTGGGCAGGCCGAGGATTTCGCGGCGAAGCGCCACCTCTTGGTGGGTCAGGCCATAGAACCGACTGACCATCTCGGTGCTCGCACCCAGCCTGAGCATGCGATCGACCGTGGCGATTTCCTTCTCCACGTCCTGCGCCTGCTTGAGTAGTCGCCGGAGCACTTCGCGGTTGACCGTCACCGAGCACCAGGAGACGTTGGCGTTGGCGAGCACGCTGATCAGCGCGGGATGCTTGAGGGCGTCCAGTTCTTCCTCACCAAACCCCATCAGTTTGCACCGGCGCAGTTGCCCATTGCGCAGGTCATAGAGGGCCTGCGCGATGACGGCCTGGTTGAGTGGGTGTGGTGCGGACATGCTGGCCTCCCTCGCTCACGTTCCAAGGTCCGCAGCGCCGGCTTCAAGATCGAGCAGGCGCCGGGCCAGCCGCAGCAGCCGGAACAGCTTGACCAGCGCGGTGTCGCTCAATCGCTGGGCCGCATCACCCTGGCCGTGCAGCAATGCCGGCAGGTCGATGACGATTTGCCCGTCGTGCAGACCGACGTCGGCGGGCCGCTGACCGGCCAGGCACGCCAACAATGCGAGGACGGAACGGCCCAGCGGCGCCGGACTTTGGGTGCGGGCCCGGCAGGCGAAACCGATACCCTCTGCACGGTCATCAATGCACTCGTCCAGGTCTGCCTCGCTCGCGATTTCGCGGGCGAACTGTGCGATGTGGATGCGCAAGCGCTCGGCAGTATCCAAGCCGGGATCGATGTACCAGACATCGGAGATCGGATAGAGCCCGCCAGCCTGCACGGGGATGGACTGCAAGACGCTCGCCGAGAAGTCGGGAGGCAGCGCATCGCCCAACTGATCGGCGACCATGCGCTGGATGGACTGGAGCCGTTCGGTCGTCGGTGCCGGCGAAACGATGTGCTCCCGAAGCAGATCGCTCCCCGCCGCAGGGCTGGCCGGACCCGCCTGACTGGTATCCGTGTCGCTCTCGCGCGCAGGTCGGCCTGCAGGCGGCGCTGCCGATGCAGCCCCTGCGGTGGGTGGCGCGGTGTTGGCAGTTGGGCGCGCGATGGTTTCCGACTCCGGCTCCGGCAACGCAGGCGGCGTCGAGGGCGGCGTTGGGTCGCTGATCAAGGCGCGCTGCCGGCTTTCGGATTCGGTCATGTCCAGGGCGAGCACGTCGTAATTGACACCCAGCAACTCGGCCATCTGGCCGATCAGCTCGTCCTGTACGCGCTGCGCGGAGAACTCGTCGGCCTGGACGTCGAATTGCGACAGCGCTTCCTGGAAAAATTCGTCGAAGTCCTGAACCAGGGAGCGGCCCTTGGCGTAGCGCTCCCACGCGAGCATGCAGGCTTTGCGCATGACCGACAGGCGTTCGACCTGATGGCGACCGAGGCCGCCATAGAGCACGGTGGGGATCGCGGGCAGGAGATACTGCACCGCGTCGTTCATGCGGCTGATGTGCGACTGTTGTACCGGGAAGCCATCGGCAGCGAGGCGGCGGGCCAGCTCGGACTGGCTCAAGGTAGTGCCGCTTTCTTGCTCGTAGAACTCGCGTGCCTTCTCGACGCCGAGGGCGCGCTCGATGAACGTGAGGCCCCCGCGTAATTCATTCTCGGCCAGGTGGCCGGTCAGCATGACGACTTCGCCGCGGCTGGGCCACGGCCGGAACAGGCACGATATACGGAAAAACCGCTCGTCCTTGGTCTCTGACCATAGTTCGCGCAGGATCGCCAGCCGCGTATTTCCGCCGTTGCGGATGATGTAGTGGTCCTCACCTGGTCGGCGAGTGATGGCCGGCGCCGCGTCCAGACCGCGCTCGCGGATGGACGCCTTGATTTCCTCGTAGGCCGGGTTGCGTTTTTTCCTGGGATCGTGGTCGTAGGGGCGCAACTGATCTAGGGTCACGACCATGGGTGTGTCGGCGATCGGGTCGCTCAAGGTCGAGGCTGACGGGCCGCTGCGCTCGAACCCGGCCGCGAGCAGCTTGCCAGCCATCTGCTGGGAGGTGATCTCAGCCATGGCCGCCTCCCTGCGCTTGGTATCGGGCCTCGCGCTCGGCGCGGCGGATTTGCGCACGGGCATTCAGGGTCGCCCGGTGGTCACTGGCCGTCGAGCTGGTGTAGATCGCGGCGCAGCCAGGCTTGGTGAACTTGAGGTGGCCGCCAGGCGTGCGTTTGACGTGCCAACCTTCGCCAACCGCGAACTCGATCAGGGCGCGAAGCCGCTTGTGGCCTCGGGCAAGCTCATGTGCGTTCGCCATGGAACCTCCCGGCATCAAGAGGGTGTGGCGGACGGCCGGACACCATGGCAAATCGGTGCCGCCATTGCGGAAATAGTTCGTCTGCGAGGCCGCGCATGGTGTCGAGCGCGGCGGGGGCGACTCTGCCCGGCGGCTGGCGGTATTCGACCCGATGCACTGGCAATCCGCGCGTAGCTGCACGCGGATACGCCTCGATGGCCGGCACGTCGGTGGCCAGCACGCGGATGCCGGCATGGTCCTGGAAAAGATCGCGCAGGGCCTGCTGGATCAGCCGTGCATTGGCTGACACAGGGTGGACGCGATTGATGAGCAGATGCAGAGGTGGAGGCTCGATGCCCAGGTGCCGGTAGGGCGCAATGTCTTCGAGCAACTGCATGGTGCCGCGCCGCAGCTCGCGCGCCGCGAGGATTTCCGGGGTCACGGGCGACAGCGCGAGGTTGGAGGCGAGTACCGCCATCTCCAGCAGCACCGATCGCGCGCCTTGGGTGTCGATCAGTACCAGGTCATAGAGAGGCGCCAGGACCGGCAAGAGATGGCGCAACCGCAGGCGGCCATCCGGCGCGTGCAGCAGCAAGGTGTTCAGCTCGCCTCGGTGGTCGTTGGAGAGCACCAAGTCCAGGCCCGCGACGATCGTGCGGGACACAAGCAGCCCGAGGTCGCGCTCGTTGAAGGCCAGCAACTCGTAGATGCCACCAGGTGCGCGGTGACCTAGCTCGTAGTACGAGGACAAGGTGGGCTGCACGTCGAGGTCGAGCAGTAGCACACGCAGCCCCGCGTCGGCGGCAAGCCCGCCGAGGTTCGCGGCCGTGGTGGTCTTGCCGACGCCACCTTTTGTTGAAATGATGGATACGACCTGCATGGCGTTCTCCGTGTGAGGATGGGAAGTCCGCTGGAGAACGGGTCAGGCCCGGTTGTTGACGCGCTCGGCGATCCACTGATCGATCTCGATGGAGTCCCAGCCGACCGCGCGCACGCCCAGGCGCAGCGCCTTCGGGAACAAGCCTTTGCGCATCAGGTTGTAGATGTGGGCGCGTTTGAAACCGGACTTGGTTTCGACTTCATCAAGCCGCAGGATGCGGCGCTCGCTTGCGGGCAGTGCAGGTGTTTGCGACATGGCGGTCACTCCTGAACGCTCAGTGGCGTTTGTTGGCGTGACCTCCATTCAATAGACATGGATGGGAAAAGACATTGCAAATGCAATCTCCGCGATTGCACATACAAGATGGAAAACCTCAGACTGTCGCGCTACGCAGCCGGCGTCTGGCCGTGGCGAACTTGCCGTTTAGCGTCCGCTCCGCGATCCCCATGGCGCCGCTGTGATGGGCGACCAATGCACTGACCACCGCCTCCTGCGTCTTGAAGCTGGAGTACGGCACGCCCGAAGGCGACTGGCCGAGCATCAGGTCCAGCATGCTGCCGATAATGTTCAGGTAGGTGGCTTCGGCGCGATCACTGATCAGGCACTGTGCGCCAGCAGAGGGCGCCATCTGCTTGAGAAGCGCCCCGTGCTTTTCCTGCAACTCATGCAGTTGGCGTTTGTACTGGTCCAAGGTGGATTTCAGGGCCAGGCGCTCGACTAGCATCGCCTGCCCAGTTTCCAGCGAGATGAAGGGATGGGTGATGCGCTCGCTTCGGGAGAAGAGGAAGCCCGGTCGTTGCTCGGGATAGTGTTGGCGCATCCAGCGCTTCAGATCGACGTGGCGCACCGTCAGATCAGGGGAGTCGATCAGCGTGGAATCGCGCGTCGTGATGCCGTTCTGCCCGAAGGGCAGTTCTCCATTGAGGATGCCGTCGAAGATACGTTCGGTGCAAAGTCTCAGCTCGGCGCAACGTGGGCAGTCCAACGACTGCGGCAGGCGCCTTGGCGACGAAATCGAAGCCAGGATCACCTGCTCGTATCGCAGCAGCCCGGCCCAGCGGATGGACGCTTCGATCGGGCGATAGAACACCTTTGATGTTGGTGCATCATTCTTGTTCTCGTGCATGCTCCGTCTCCTTCCAGGAGAAGAACTACATGACCGACTCCTTTGTCACCGACCTCATGGTCGGCCTGTCGTCTGTGCAGGAAGTGGGCACCGAAGGCCGCTTCGTCATGTGGTTTGAATACTGCTCACCAGTTCGCGCAACTGGTAGTCGTCGTGTGCTCGATGTGCAAAAATTCATCGATTAGAAGGTCGAGCATCGGGACGTAGGCTCGACAGTGACGCTCACGCTATCAGGGTCGTGAGAAGTTACGGTTTCTGCAAAACCGTCTAGGTATGACCTGATATGCCAGCGGTCTCAGGAGGCGTTAAGGGGCCGCAATCGTCGTCGAATGTCCAGCCGGACGCAGCAAACCCGCGTCTGTCATGCTTGCCCCGTCATCCTGATATATCGACAAAGAATCGTGTGCGGAAACGCGGTGGCCAGCGTGCGCGTTCTTTCAAAGGAGCTTGAGCAGAAGGTCCTTGTGAGTTGTGGTGCAGGCGTTCCCAGCATCCGACCTGTGCCATCACCAGAACCATCTGCCTGATCGTCTTCACGATGATGGATGCGGGGCAGACAACCGGGCGTGGATGATGAGTTCGAGGCAGTCGCCTACGACGATGTACCGATCGTGGGTCTGGTGTACTGAGTGCAGCTCTTTGGACGTCTGTGGAACTCTTTGGACGAATTTGTTGCCGAGGACGAAAAACAAGGCTACAATTGAGGTCTTCGCTGGCCAGTCCAACGAAGAAAGTGTTTGGGAAACAACGACTTACTGTCCTAGTACACGTCTCGTTTCCCGCTCCAAGATTTTTATCCATGAACATCCACCAAGGTTCATAGATGATTGAAAAAAGGCCGAAAACTTCGTGTTTCGGCCTTTTTTTCGTCCAACAACGCCTGCCGCCCGATCGCTTTACATCGATCGTGTTGGCAGCATGAGCGACGAGCTAAGTACCCTCTAGCAACCAAAGGCCCAGAATCGCGCAAGCGATAGAGCGCCCAGCATCACCGCCAGCACCGCTGCTATGATTCGTCTGGGCTAACGACGTGCCGCGCCCCGACGATTGCGGTATAGGCGCAACGATCCCGCCGTTGCCCCTGCCTTTTTATGCCGGGCTTATGCCGCCGGTTCTGCTTTTCTTACGAGTTTGCCGTGAATTTTCTAACCAATCTTGGCGCATCGCTTCAGTTCATCGCTTTTGCAAAACAGCAACTACAGGGTCTGCACGCTCTGATTGACACCAAGAAGATCCCCGTCGAAAAGTCAGAAGATTTCTTTGAGCAGACCTCAGCGCTGGAGCAAGCCCTGGGCGACCAGGCGTACGGGCAATCGTTCAATCGCTACAAGTCGGCCAAGAAAGGTCTCGTCGTGGGTGCTGGCACCATTCTGGCGATCGCGCTGATCGTTTACGGGTTATCGATGTTTGGACCGACCAGCGGTTTGATCAAGGGGCTCATGTCTGACTTCATCCTGTTTGCGACCACCATCAGCATTGTGGCGGGGCTGCTGCTGATTGGCATCATCGCCGGCTGCTTTTATATCCGCTCACTGGAAACGAAGCTGCTCGGCAAAGATCTCAGCGCTCTGTGGGCCAGAATCCTGCAGCGCTGGGCGCCTGAGCTGGCTGCAAAACAGGACTTCGCCACCATCGATCCGGAATCGATTGCGCAGTTCGTCACCGTACAGGCAAAGATCCAGGACGTGAATCTGGATCTGAATTAAGCATTCGGCGATTCGGCCGTCCAGCCTCTCTCGCCACGCGGTATCCGCGCATGACGGGAATTTTTGCACAAAGCTGCTCGATCAAACACAACGCCACAAATTCCTGTACAATAGCGGGCTTGGCTAATCACGCCTACGGCGCAATGGCAGAGTGGTTATGCAGCGGATTGCAAATCCGTGTACGTCGGTTCGATTCCGGCTTGCGCCTCCAATAAAACAACGGCCCTTTCAGGGCCGTTTGTTTTTCTACGCTTGTGGGCTTGTGGATCCGTTACGTTCTGCACTACAGACGCCGATGATCGCCCTGCCGGTCACAGACTCAATGCTCGGAATACCCCGGAAATGGCGTACTGGTGGCATTGCCGGTTGCCACGTAGTAGCGGCTGGCGATCTGAGCCGTGGGCTCTGCCGTTGCCGGGCACGTCCGGCCGGTAGCCTCCCAAGCCAAACGGTTTTCGTCTTCGCCAAAGCAGAAAAACCGCATATCAGCTACGTCTTTGTAGCCTAATTTATAGGCTGTCGCCGTGTCTTCGCGAGCGTTACACGAGGAACTCTCGCTGGCGACGGAGCCGCCAATCCCGAACCCGGTCACACCTACCCCCATCGTATTGCTCTGCCCGCAATTATTAGAGCCGCCGAACATACTCGGGGCGATATAGACGTTGGGCGTAGTCGAAATGCTTTGGTGCTCACGCTGGGAGGAACCCTCAAAGGTAATGTTACCCATGCCCATTTGCGCGTTGACTCCGACTTGTGAAGTCCCCGATTGGGATGAAGCATTTGCATTGCCTGTCGCGTTGGATCCAGCGCTGGCACCGGTATTTATAGTCTGGCTATAAGCACTAACGCTACATAAGGCCAGTGTCATCAATATTAGGCGTTTCATGCTTTTTCTCCTGAAAGGAAGCCACCCTTTATATTGTTAAAAATAATTTTTTGTCGCCGTATGATCGCTAAAGCCAGATACTGTAAAACTACGATTACGGTGAATTTATTGTATGGTTACATTAAAATTAGTTTTTACCATTTTGTGATTTTTCCAATTTTTAATTAAAAAATAACGTGAAAAACAATCGTCGTCTCGCAATCACTTTTCTTCGTCGCCGGACGTGTTGTTTTGCTTGCATTTGACGCGCAACTCCAACATCGCCTCACCGTAGGCCTGTTGCAGTGTTTTGATCTGTTTTTCGTAAATTTCTTTGATATTCAATGGATTGGACCGCAGAGCGTTCTCCATTCCACGCCGCCCTTCCTCGACCCAGCGCTCGATCTCAGTGGCTGGCAATTCAAACGCCTCACTGGCTTCACGCACGGTTGTCCGGCCCTGAACAATGTCCATTACCAAAGCACTTTTGCGCCTGACAGTCCACCGCTTGATTTCTTCGTCAAGTTTCGGGTTCATTTCTGATTCTCCAAAAGTGCCTACCGTTACATGTGAATTTCAGACACTAAATATCAATGTAACGACGATTAATAGTTATATTTACGAGGTTATTCAATTTCATCGAATGCGATTAGCAAAAAGCGATAGGCAGGTTTCCCTGCCAGGACCTTTTTTGATTTATTAACAGCTATCGATCAAATTCGATCCAGTGCCATCCGGCAGGTAAAAAGAAAAGGTTTCCCGTTTGGGGAAAGGAGGGTATCAACCGAGTATTGGCCAACCAGTGATCCACCGAGGTTCGGTCCGTGGATGCCTGCCCCGAGGCAGGAGCAAAGCAAGAAAAATGACCGGTAACGCTATATTGATAGCCGTCCGCGTAGTCAACGTCCTGCTCGCTAAATGTCAGTTCGGGGAACGACTCGATGTCCTGCATGCCCTGAGAAAAATCCGAGGGGCAACTTGGCAACGGCTGGCTAGGCCCGATCAGTACCACCGTCCGCACTGGTGGCTTGGACCGGGTGGCCTGTGCGTCCAGGCTGATCAGCGCAACACTGGCTACGCAGATCAATAGAAGTGTGCAAAGCGTGTGTTTCACGGCGAGTCTCCCAAGCGTGGAGAGGCTGTCGCCTCCCCACGCCATAGGTCGTATGACGCGGCCGACAGAGGCTTACCAGGTCCAGCCGCCAAAGCCGATCGTTCCCACATTGCCAGTAGCGCCGCTGGTGTATTCACCACCAGCCATACCGCTGGTCGTGCCGCCGGCAAACCCCGTAGAGAAGCTGCCACCTACCGATTGGTTGGTGCTGGCGCCGTTGGCATAAGTCGTCGTGCCTTGCGGAGTCAGGGAAACGCCCGAATTGGCGCCAGTGCTGCTGGTTGCCGTCGTGCCTTGCACGGAAGCCCCCGGCCCAATCGAACCACTGGTACTCGATGCTTGCGAGCCACCGACCGTGCCCGAAGTAGCTGCGCCTGTGCCTCCAAATGCGCCAACGGCGAAACCGGCGGCATGGGCCATGCCAATAGAGCTAACAGCCAGCGCAACTGCCAAAAGTGTCTTTTTCATGATGTGACCTCCAAATATATCGAGAGTCCGTCTCGAAGCGGTACTACATCGTTATCCGGATTAACGTCCATGCGCCCTCTGCGACTATCACGCTGTCGTCTCCGGCCAAAATTTATATGCTTGAAACAAATTTCCTCTCCTGAAAATCATCCGCGGAAATACTTTTCGTTCGGGCTGATGATTTTTTTGACAACACTTCCGCGTCCCAATTTGTAGACAAATCGAGATGAAAATCACTCACGGAACTGATCAGGCGAACTGTTGCAAACGTATCAAAAGAAGATTTTCTTTTTATCTACTACCAACGGCTTATGTAATAACCCTCATATACAGGCCATACTTCAACCGCGACAATCGTCTCCGTAATTGTTGTTACTTTCTCGCAATTTCAATGATTCCTGGCCGGCCTCTTTTGAAATTGCTCTCAGCTCCCTAACCCCGCTTGCATGAACGTCATTCTAGGCAGTTGTCGTTCACAAAATTTACAGTTTGTGATTTATAAAATTTTTTTGAATATTTTTTTGAAACACAACGGCTAGACGTTCTTGTTTTTAAAACCATGAAAAGCGGGCGCCTAAAAAATAGGCGAAAGGAGCGACGATGGACCCACGTATTCAATATTGCGTCACACAGATCGAACACCAGATCCTGCATGACTCGACTGAGCATTGCACCCATGACGCATTAATCCAGACACTGGCACAGGAAATGCGGCTCAGCCGCTTTCATTTGACGCGTCTGTTTTTCAAGGATTTTCAACATTCACCGCGCGACTACATACATCGCAATTTGATGGGACGCTGTGCGCTCATGATCGCCCACACACGCCAGTCGGCCTTTTCGATAGCGATCGACATGGGCTTTTCAAGCCAACAGGCTTTTACGCGAGCATTTACGCACTACTGGGGCATTTCCCCTTGCCAGTTCCGGCAGGCACATGTCCGTCACATTGAACGGATCGACGCCGCCAGTAAGCAGGCCGCCGATGTCTGCAGTCTGCCGGTAGCCAATACCAAAATCGTGATCCGCAACATGCCTGCCATCCGTTTCTGGGCTGTGCGCTATGAAGGGCTTTCCAGTCAAAAACATGCTTGCTGGAGCGACTTCCGCAAATTATTCGCGCATTTACCATCGCACATGCTTGCGGGACCTTTTTTTGGTTTGACGTACGACACCCCCATGTTTGTCCCTTCGCAGTTCATGCGGTACTACTGTGGCGTACCAGTACCGCTGAGCCTCGGTCCCAAACCGAAAGAGGCATTTGAAATCAACCTTCCAGCCGGTCGGACAGCAACATGCGCGGCCCATTGCACATCCGGCGATGTCTCGATGCTTTATAGCAATCTGCTGGATCATTGGCTGCCGCATTCTGATTACCACTTGCGGGCGTCGTGCTTTGCCGAGCGATTCGATGAGTTCCCTACCAACTGGGAAACCCGGCCGGAGGCCGTTCAGCTCAGTTGTTGGATTCAATGACAAACGATGATATGACGCGGACATTAGGGTTTGCATAGTTGCGGCTTTGTTGCGGCCCCTGATGATTCGCGCTAGATTTTGACCGTAGAAGAAAGCGCACACCCGATCCACCGCAGGAGAGGCACCGTGTCAACAATAATTGTGATCGAATCGCGACCGCTCGTTCGTCGAGGCATCGTGCAATTGGTCTCGGAAACAATACCGGACAGTTGTATTGACGCCGTGGCCTCGTGGGACATGCCGGGCAACACCGAGATCAAAAGCACAGGTGCGGCGACGCCGCAGCAGCACACCGACTATGTCTTGATGCTGCTATCAGTAGAAATGGTCGAAGAAACCACGCACCAGACAGTTGCTGCAGCGCGAGAGCGCTATCATCCCAAGTCGATTCTCTTACTTTCAGAGGGACTCGCGCCTTGGCCGCAGGACTTTCCTTCGTATGTCATCGGCTGCGTTCCACTCCATGCCCCGACTGAACTATTGCAAGCGTCGATCCGGCTCGCGTTGACTGACGACGAGCCCCTCATTTCTGCACTGCCGTCGTTCGACACATCCGCACGAGGCGAGGAATTGTTGTTGCCACAAAATGCCATTACGGAATCGATGCGCAATGCCGATCCCGCCGAGCTGGCTCCGCCCATCGCTTTTGTGGATGACAAAGAGAGCAAAGCGCTCGGACTGACTCCACGCCAATACGAGGTACTCGTTCTATTGGCGCGCGGCTATACGCTGAAAACCATCGCGCGGCACCTGAGCATCGCGGCGGCAACGGCCAAAGTGCACGCAGAAACGGTGTACCAGCGATTGCACGTCCACAATCGGACTGAAGCCATCTATGCTGCGATTTCCCGCGGCGCAACACTTGGATGGTCCAACATCACACGCGAAATACCCGCAATCACCAGCACGAATGTCGTAGCCATCAAGCGTTCTGGTTAAATGGAACGTTTTGCACTGCTGATCATCTGCTGCCGTTATGGATCTGTCCGTTAAACAAGCACTTGCCAAATGGCCCAACGTCCCCGCGGTATACGGCTGGCTCTCGCTGGACGAACGCGGGCAGTGGCACATCCACGAGCGGGGCGATGCCACTGAGGGTGGCCGGGGCGATCTCATCACCAGTCCGCAGATTGTGGCCTTTATCGGCCGCAATTACGCCGCCGATGATCGAGGACGCTGGTATTTTCAAAACGGCCCACAGCGGGTTTATGTCCGACTGGATGCCGCTCCATATGTTTTGCGCGTGGCAGATACGGGCTCGGGATTGATCACGCATACCGGAGAAACGGTCCGCACCATCGAGGCATGGTGGCTGGATGAGGCGGGTCGGCTCTATGCGCAAACGGACCTGGGCACCGGACTGATAGACGGGCGGGATCTGGAATCCATCCTCGTTGCCCTGCGTGTCCAGCCAGGGAACATGCCTTTGCTGGACGCCCTCGACGACAGCGATGCGCAGACGGTGAAGACGCCCAGGCAAGTCAGTCACCCGAATTATCCCGCCGTCGTTCCGCTGCATTGTGACCTCAGCAGATCGGCGCTGAGCACTGATCTGGGTTTTGCGGCAAATCCATTACCGGAATAGGCAGGATGCGTGCCGGCCCGCCCGTCACGCCGCTCGGCATTTCCGCGTTTCCTTGAGAGCCCGCCTACCGGTAGAATCAACAGCATGACCGATCGACCGCCCCTGACCTATTTTCCCGCACCGCGCCGCACGCTTTTTTGCAGCCAATGCGGCTCGCCCATTCACCGCCGCGTCCCCGAAGGGGACAACCGCGAACGCGATGTCTGTGATCATTGCGGAGCGATCCATTATCAAAATCCTCGCATGGTCGTAGGGACGGTGCCGGTTTGGGAAGACCGCATTCTCTTGTGCCGGCGTGCGATCGAGCCACGCTACAACACGTGGACCTTGCCGGCTGGTTTCATGGAGCTCGGGGAAAGTACGGCCCAGGGCGCCGCACGCGAAACGCTGGAGGAAGCCGGCGCGCGTATCGAGTTAGGCCAGTTGTTCACGATCATCGACGTACCCCAGATAGACCAGGTACACATCTTTTACCTGGCCCAGGCACTGGGCCCAGAGCTGGACCCCGGCCCCGAGAGCCTGGAAGCACGTTATTACGACGAGGCAGAGATCCCTTGGGACGATCTGTCGTTTCGCACGGTCAGTACGACGCTGAAGCAGTATCTCGAGGATCGCCGCCGCGGCCATCTGGGCTGCCATCATTACACGCTGGACTGGCACCGCTGAGTTTCGGCGGCGTGATCATGTGTGACGACGTGCCTGTCTTTCTCATCTGGACCGTTTGAATCGTCTTGCTGAATCGTGAAGCTTCCCTGGCTCGCTCCCGACACTCCATTTCCGCCCGTTGAAGACGCGCTATCCGAGCCAGCAGGACTGCTCGCCGCTGGCGCGGACTTATCGCTCAGCCGGCTGCAGTTGGCTTATTCGAATGGCATTTTCCCCTGGTACAGCGCAGGAGAGCCGCTTTTGTGGTGGAGCCCCGATCCGCGCATGGTGCTGGCTTGCCAGGATTTTGCACCTTCGCACTCGCTGCGCAAACGACTGCGCCAAATCGCACGGGATGAGTCTGGACCCGCCCCCCGCGTGCAAATACGTGTCGACACCGCATTCGAGGCGGTCATTGCACGCTGCGCGGCGCCGCGGGACAGTCAAGCAGGGACGTGGATCACTGCCGAGATGCAACAGGCTTACTATGCCTGGCATCTGGCGGACGGGGCCCACAGCATCGAAACCTGGGTAGATGAAATCCTGGTGGGTGGCCTGTACGGCATCAGCCTGGGAGGCATGTTTTTTGGCGAGTCGATGTTCACACTGGTCTCCGACGCCTCAAAAGTTGCGCTGGCGTATCTGGTGACGTTCTTGCGCCGCTATGGCGTGGAGTGGATCGATTGCCAGCAGCAGACCCGGCACTTGGCCAGCCTGGGCGCCCAGCCGGTGCCTCGCGCCCAATTTGTCGAACATGTGCGGCAAGCGGTCGAGTTGCCAGCCCCCCTTTGGCGTCCGGGGCGGCTGGACAGCGAAGGCAATATTCACGAGCTGGCAGGCCTGGACTGAGCCCGGCCGAGACCGGCTGGGCGTGGACCGATCTGGGCCAGACAGAGAACTCTCAGCCGAGTTTGGCAAATCCCAGCTGACCAGGCCGATTTCGACGGAAACTTGTCATCTCTGGCAGCCGCGTTAAGATGATCACTCGACTGCCGTCCGACGTCGGGGCGAACTGCTAATGAGTCAGCTTAAAGAACTTCCTTTTGCCACCCTGCAGTTTTATTCGACTGCACCGTATCCATGCAGCTACCTGCCTGATCGCCAAGCGCGCTCGCAGGTCGCGGCGCCCGGGCATTTGATCAACGCGGGCACCTATTCGCAGTTGGTGGAACAGGGGTTTCGTCGCAGTGGGTTGTTTACGTATCGCCCGCACTGCGATAACTGCCGGGCCTGTGTGCCGGTCCGGGTCGATACGGCCAATTTCACCCCCAACCGCAGCCAGCGGCGCGCCTGGCGCGGCCATCAGGCGCTGCGTGCGTTCGTAGCGGAGCTGGCATGGTCTCCCGAACACTATGAGCTGTATTCCCGGTATCAGCAGGGCCGCCATCCCGGTGGCGGCATGGATGACGACAGCCGGACGCAGTACGCGCAGTTTCTGTTGACCAGCCGCGTCAATACCCGCCTGGTCGAATTCCGCGATGCCGCGGACGTCCTGATGATGGTGTCTATCATCGATGTTCTGGATGATGGCTTGTCGTCGGTTTATACGTTTTACGATCCGGATGCCCAGGGCAGCCTGGGCACCTATAACGTGCTGTGGCAGATCGAGCAATGCCGTACGCTGAATCTACCCTGGCTGTATCTGGGCTACTGGATCCGCGACAGCCGCAAGATGGCGTACAAATCCGGCTTTCGCCCGCTGCAAATGCATCTGGACGGCCATTGGCAGACGGCCACACCTGATCTGGTCTGAATTTGTCTGTCCGACGGCGCAAACTGGCTACAATTGCGCTCCATGTCGATCCTCTTTCACGCCTACCCCCTGGCGCGTCCGGCTTTGTTTGCCATGGACGCGGAAACCGCCCACGAAGTCACGTTGGCCGGCCTGCAACGCGCCTATGATTGTGGCGCCACCCGCAAACTGATGCACGCCCAGCCGCAGGCGCCGTCCACCCTGATGGGCTTGACGCTGCGCAACCCGGTGGGATTGGCTGCGGGGTTGGACAAAAACGGGGCGTATATCGACGCATTGGGCAATCTGGGATTCGGCTTTGTCGAGGTCGGGACGGTCACGCCACGCGCTCAGCCGGGCAATCCCAAGCCCCGCATGTTCCGCCTGCCTCGTGCGCAAGCGCTGATCAATCGCCTGGGCTTTAACAATCAGGGGCTGGACGCCTTTATCGCCAATGTGCGCCGCAGCCAGTGGCGCAGCCAGGGCGGCATCGTAGGGCTGAACATCGGAAAAAACGCTGACACGCCGATCGAGCGGGCCGCGGACGACTATCTGATCGGTCTGGCAGGCGTCTATCCGCATGCAGACTATGTCACGGTGAATATTTCTTCGCCGAATACGCAGAACCTGCGCGCCCTGCAGGGCGAGGACGAATTGAGTGCCTTGTTGGCCCGGCTGCGTGACAAGCGTGCGGAGCTCGCCGATCAGCATCAGCGCCATGTGCCGCTGGCGGTCAAGATCGCTCCGGATCTGTCGGAAAGCCAGATCGACACGATCGCGGAGCTCCTGCCGCGTTTTGGCATAGACGGTGTCATCGCCACGAACACGACGCTTTCCCGGGATGCCGTGACCGGACTCGACCATGCCAATGAGGCCGGCGGCCTGTCTGGCGCCCCCGTGCATCAGCTATCGCTGGCCGTCATTACACGCCTGCGCCAGCGCATGGGCGCCGATGCCAGCATTATCGGGGTGGGCGGGATTATGTCGGGCAAGCAAGCCAAGGAAAAACTGGAGGCGGGTGCCAATGCAGTCCAGCTATATACCGGACTGATTTACCGCGGTCCGGCGCTGGTCAGCGAATGCGTGCAGGCCATCAAGGCCGCATAAAAAAGCACGCCCGTCCTGCCACGCCCCTGGCGTAGCGAAAAAAAAGCCACCCCGTGGGGTGGCTAATTCCAGCTCTGCTCTGTCACTCAACAGTACTACAACAAGCGGTATGCCGACAACAGTCGGCATCAATCTCGCTAATTAAGCACGACGGGCGGCACGGGTCGTCTTGCCGGCAACTTCAGCGGCGTCAGAAGCCGCCTTGAACGTGGCATTGGCCGCAGCGTTCAGATTGGATTCGGCGACTTCGACAGCCTGCTTGGCAGCCTTGCTCAGCGAGTCATAGGCACCGTTGGCAGTAGCCAGAGAGGATTTCAGCAGCGCGACGGCACTTTCGGAGCCGGTGGGCGCGTTTTTGGAAAATTGCTCGACAGCGTCGGCGACCTGTTGTTGGCCTTCGGCGATTTGAGCCTCGGCCAGCTTGGCCAGTTCGCCCTGCACACCAGCAACGATGTCATAGACATGCTTGCCATAGGCCAAGGCCTTTTCTGCGCTGGGCTGCACCAACGAGCTGGCGAAAGCGGTGGCTTCCTGGGGGTCTTTCACGCCGATGGCTTGTTGCGAAGTCTGGGCGACCTCGTCGAGCGTGGCTTTGACGACCTTCAGGTTCAGATCGACCAGCTTTTCAAAGCCGGCAAACAGCGTCGCCTGGGTCGCGGTCAACGCGTTCAGGGCGGATTTCTGGCGGTCCAGAACTTGTTGGGGGATTGCAGTCATGGTGGTCTCCGGTAAAAATGCCGGGGCGCCCGGCTATGGCGATACGTTGCGACAAATAAGGGGAAATAAACGTGCTCGGAACCGATATTTGAAGCTAAGGCCGGCGCGTTTGCTGCACTGCACAAATACGATTTTACGTACTTAAAACTGACTGTCAAGCACTTTTGGTGCAACGCAACAAGTTTAGCCCCAAATTAGTGCAAACAGCTATAGATTGTTTGTTTCAGGGGAAATCCCCCGGTGACGGCAACCGTATTGTTTTCTACACTCAAGACCACCTGATGACACTCCAAGAAAGACTCATCAGTCCAAGCTATCAAAAATTGCCGCCTATCCCGCGGCGCAGGAGACCCCATGAGATTCATCCCCCGTACGCTATCGGTACTGCTGGCTACCAGTGCTCTCTTTGCCGCAGGCGCTGCCCAGGCCGAGTATCCCGAGCGCCCCATCAGCATGGTTGTACCGTTTGCCGCTGGAGGCCCCACTGACAACGTGGCTCGTTCGCTCGCCGAAGCCATGCGCCCCACTTTGGGGCAAAGCGTCGTGGTGGAAAACAAGACCGGTGCCGGCGGTACGATCGGCACCTCGTTCGTCGGCCGTGCCGAACCCGACGGCTATACCGTGCTGCTGATGCACCTGGGCTACACTACTGCCCCGTCGTTGTACAAGAACCCCGGCTATGACCCCGACAAGACCTTCGCTCCCGTAGGCCTGGTGGTGGACGTGCCCATGACCGTCATTGCGCGCGAGGATTTCCCGCCCAACAACATCAAAGAGATGGTCGAATACGTCAAAACCAACAAGGACAAGATCTCGTTGGCCAACGCCGGGATCGGCGCCGCCAGCCATCTGTGCGGCACCATGCTGGTCGATGCGCTGGGCGTGGATCTGCTGACCGTCCCCTACAAGGGCACCGCCCCCGCCATGAACGACCTGCTGGGCAAACAGGTCGACATGCTGTGCGACCAGACGACCAACACGTCGCAATACATCACCTCGAAAAAGGTCAAGGCCTACGCGGTCACGAGCCTGAAGCGCGTGCCCACCCTGCCTGACCTACCCACGATGGACGAATCGGGCTACAAGGGCTTCCAGGTCGGTATCTGGCACGGCATGTGGGTACCCAAAAACACGCCTCAGCCGATCGTGGACAAGCTGATCAAGGCCTTGCAGGCCGGGATGGCCGATCCGAAATTCAAGGAACGCATGGCCGGCCTGGGTGCGGAAGTCCTGAACGACGAAGCCAATCCCAAAGCATTGGATGCCAAGGTCAAGCAACAAGTGCCGCAATGGGCTGAGCTGTTCAAGAAAGCCGGTGTAGCGCCGCAATAAACCTGCACACCGCAGGCGTTTCAGCCAAAAGGCCCGAGTCCGGAATGATGCCGGACTCGGGCCTTTGATGTTTTGTGCCTGGCGCCAAGGGTTGCAGTCATGCAGAGGCAGCCCGCCCCGGCGCCGCGCAACGTCTATAGGCGCGCCAGATGCGGCGATAGCCCCTTGCCCAGGGCATTGCCACTCCCGTTGGCGCTGGCGGCCACCACGGGTTCATAGCCCAGTGCCTCGGAAATCGTGCGGGCGGATTCGACCAACAGCTGAATCCACTCGTCCTGCAAACGCTCAGCAGGCGCGGAAATCGACAGGCCGGCGACCAATTTGCCGGTATCGTCAAAAATACCGGCGGCAATACATCGCACGCCGAGTTCGAGTTCTTCATTATCGCGGGCATAGCCATGACGCCGCACCAGTGCCAGCTCACGTTCCAGACGGTCAATATCCGTGAGACTGTTGCGGGTATGACCCGCCAGACCCGTGCGCAATGCATACGCACGCACCTGCCGGTTGTCGATGGTCGACAGAAAGAGTTTGCCGGTGGAGGTCAGATGCAAGGGCGCACGCCCGCCAATGGCACGCACCACCTGCATTCCCGAGCGTTCGCTCCATGCGCGGTCGATATAAACGATCTCGTCGCCTTGCTGGACCGACAGGTTGATGGTCTGGCCGGTCAGTTTGTGCAACGAACGCATCTGCGAAATCGCCGCCTCGCGGACATTCAGACGGCCTTTGACGAGAGACCCGAGCTCCAGCAAGCGCATACCCAGCTGGTACAAACCGTTGTCCACGCGTTCGACGTAGCGCCCCACCACCAGGTCGTTCAGAATCCGATGCGCAGTGGATGCATGCAAACCCGTTGTCGCAGAGAGCTCTTTTAATGTGACAGGATCCGAATGCGCAGCCAGCGCATCGAGCAGGCGCATGGCGCGCTCAATGACTTGAATAGCAATGGGCGACTGACCCGAAGGCCGTTCGCTATCGGAACCCGACGCAATAACAGACATGGCAGTAGTCACAGTCCAGAGAGGCGGGGCGGCGAAAAACAGCCCCTGGGCATATATTAATGCGGCAGCGCAGCATCAACATCTTTCCCGTATTGTGAAATTTTGAGCGGCTTTTGGCAACTCCCCTGTACGGTAGCCGGTCAGACGCCGGCACACGCAGGGGGAACAGCCGCCTGATAGCGGCCGTGCATTCCGCTCCAGACTGTCTCCCTAGGGAGACAGTCTCCCGCCCAGGCGCAAGACTTCTTCACGCAGGTACGCGAGCGCCTCGGCCGCCTCGTCGGGGTTCCCCTTGACGCCCAGTTCCAGATGCGGCGCTTCGCCGACACTGGGCAGGCTGAACGCAGTCACGCCGGTCCAGCGCAGTTGCAGAGCCTGCATCACCGGGGCGATACGGGATTCGGGCAAGCCAAAGGCCAGGAATGAATGCTCCACATGCGCCTGAGCGTGATGCAACGCCTGATAGCGGGTATCCAGCGTCCATTCGAGCATCGGCCAAGCCATGATGGGAAATCCTGGCAAAAAAGTATGCTCGCGAATGAAAAAACCGGGAATCCGGTTATAGGGATTGGGCACGATTTCACAGCCCTCGGGAAACATCCCCATTTGCAAGCGTTGCTGATTTTCCTCGGCAGCCATATCAGTGGGTGCTTTCCCCTCGGCCGCCATTTCCGCCACGCGCTGCGTAATCGCCGCCTCCGCCTCGGGGTGCAGTGCCAAAGGCAGATCCAGCGCCGCCGCAGCCGCCTGCCGCGTATGATCATCGGGCGTTGCGCCGATACCGCCGCAAGACAGCACGATGTCACCCGATGCAAAACTGCGGCGCAACGCGGCCGTCAGCGTCTCGCGATCGTCAGGCAGAAACTCCGCTCCCGACAATCGCATGCCGCGCGCGGACAACAACTCGACGACTTTCGCGAAATGCTTGTCCTGGCGACGGCCGGACAGAATCTCGTCGCCCACGACAATCAGGCGAATGCGACGAGAGGCAGAAGAGGATTGAGTCATTAGTCGCCTCGAAAAACCTCGGCATGAACGCCGGGGAGAAAAAGGAAAAGCATCAAGGGAATAGCTGCAGCAGGATCAGGCCTCGATGACCCGCTCATCACGCAAACGCCGCAGGGCTTCCAACCCATAATGGGCGTTCACCAATCCGGCATACACAGGCAATATGATCCAGGCCGGAGGCAGCAGATTCAGCAACGCGCAAATCAGGCCTATCGTCCAGAACCCGAGGTTGTGACGCTCGAGCAAAATGCGGCGCTCTTGGGGGCTGGCGTGCTCCACAATCGCGTCGACCCGCATCATGCGCGAGAACGCAAAAGCCCACCAGAACACCGACAGCACCACCCCCACAGGAGGAATCAACCAAAATGGCAACGTCAGCAACCAGCCTGCCGCAAACACGCAGCTGACCCAGATAGCGTTCCACACGCTATACGCGGTGGCATTGCGGCCCTGGCGAGAGACCCCCACGTACTCGCGTGCACTCACGTGCCGCAGCACCAGCGGCATCACAAAGATCGCCGCGATGGCCAAGCCTAAAATCCCGGAGACCGGCAGCAAAATCACGACCGCAATAACCGGGACCAGATACAGCTTGAGTGAAAACAGGCCGATACCGATCAACCAGGCATCCGCATCGTTAATAAACTGCCATTGCGACGCCTGCATATCCAGCCAGTCAGTCAGCGGCGTCCAAAACAGCCACAACAGCAGCAAGGCCCCCAACAAGGCGATCAAAAAAGGCAGCAGTATCGCGAACAGCATATTGGGATGGCATTGCGATACCAGGGCGCGTTTGAACGCCTGGGCAACCCCTGCGGTGCCTACGGCGGCAGTACGAACAGAAGACGAGACAGCAGACTCGGGGCGAGGAGGAATCATGTCGCGAACCCGTTAAATAAACATGCCGGGTATCATAGTCTCAAACACGCTTCGCTTTCATTGCCATGCCTTTGCTCGTACCCGGACCCGACACCCCTGCCCTGCGCACTGCCCTGCAATCAGGCACAGACGAGACCTGGCTCATCGCCTGTTTCTGTGCCGCCTGGTGCGACACCTGCACGCAATACCGCCCCAAGCTGGCCGCCCTGTCCGACAGCCAGCCCGAGCGTATCTACGCCTGGATCGACATCGAGGACCATCCCGACCTGCTAGGCGACGAAGATGTCGAAAACTTCCCCACGCTGCTAGTACAACGAGGATCACGAACCTTGTTCTACGGCCCCATGCTGCCGCACATCGGCCACCTGGAACGCCTGCTAGAAAGCCTCACACCCGACAGCCCGACGGTACCCACGCAATTACCCGACGTAATAGCGTTATTGCGGGAATAGCTAAGAACGGACCAAGAGCAAACGCGTGCCTCCCTAAAGACGGATGCATGCCACTAATGCGAGTCCCAGCCGGGTGCCAGAAGGCCGCACCGGCCCGTTGAGGCGCGATCCCAGCCCGCGCAGCGGGCCGAGGCCCCTGCTCATGGGCCGAGTCGCGCCGATAGGGCCGGTGCGGCCTTCTGGCACCCGGCTGGGACGTCTAAATAGAGACACCGACGGCGAGCAAACACCCAGCTACCGCCAGGCAAGAACACCTAAACAGCAACATATCGACGGCAAGCAAAGTAGAAAACCCGCCGGCCGCCAATACAGCAGCAATCAGGCAGCGCCGTTATCGTCAGCCTTGCGCCCACCGCCCCCCAACAGCACACCCACTTGACGTTTCGGCGTGTTGGTTCGCGATTCAGACTTTGACTCTCCCGCCTGTAAAGGCGCCGCCGAAGGCTGATAGGGCTTGTAGAAGAAATCGTCGACCGGTTGACGCGGCGACGTATAGGAAGAGGACGAGGAATTCCCACGACGATCGCGACTGCGGGGATGGCTGTCGCGCGTGTGGCTCCGTACCACCAGTTCCTGAGGAACATCGAGCTTGCCTCGAGGCACCTGACGTTTGGTCAGTTTTTCGATGTCCTGCAAATAACGCACCTCATCCGGCGTGAACAAGGCAATAGCCTCGCCCGAGGCGCCCGCACGGCCCGTACGGCCGATACGGTGTACATAATCCTCGGCATTGTGCGGCAGGTCATAGTTGATGACGCAGGGAACCCCCGCCACATCCAGGCCACGCGCAGCCACGTCCGTCGCCACGAGAACCTCGAGCTCACCGGATTTAAAGGCCTCAAGGGCCTTCATGCGATCAGCCTGGCTCTTGTCGCCATGGATAGACTCGGCACGCACACCGTCGCGTTCCAACTCGCGGGCCAAGCGAGCCGTGCCGATCTTGGTATTCGAAAACACGATGACCTGCTTCAGGCCACGCGATTTGACCAGATGCACCACCGCAGCGCGCTTGGCGTCACTGGGCATCTCGTAGGCAATCTGGGTCACAGTGTCGGCCGTGGCATTACGCGCCGCAACCTCGATTTCGACCGGCTGATTCAGATAAGACCGACCCAGCTTGCGGATTTCGTTGCTGAAAGTCGCCGAAAACAGCAGGCCCTGCCGCTGCGCGGGCAGCAAACGGACGATGCGGTCCAGATCCGGCAAAAAGCCCATGTCCAACATGCGGTCCGCTTCGTCCAGGACCAGAATGCCGACTTGGCTGAGATTGACGGTTTTTTGCTCGACGTGATCCAGCAAGCGGCCCGGCGTCGCGACCAGCACCTCGCAACCGCGGCGCAGCGCGTCTTTTTGAGGCCCGATATCGACGCCTCCAAAAACGACCGCTGAACGCAACGGCGTGTGCTTGCTGTACCGTTTGACACTCTCGTAGACCTGGTCGGCCAGCTCGCGGGTGGGGGCCAAAATCAGAGCTCTGACAGGGTGGCGCGCCGGCGAAGCACTGGTATTGGCCAGCGGCATCAGGCGGTGCAAAATCGGCAGCGTGAACGCCGCGGTCTTGCCCGTACCGGTCTGGGCCGCCCCCATGACATCGCGTCCAGCAATGACGGCCGGCAACGCCTGGGCCTGAATCGGCGTAGGCGTGGTGTATCCGGTGTCGGCAACTGACTGAAGCAGTTGGGGATGCAGCCCGAACTCGGCAAAAGTCGGGATAGAAGCGTCGGAGGTAGGGGCTGCGGAATGGGTAGAGTCAGTCATCAGGATGGGCAGATGCCGGGGCTACAAAAAAGAACAAAACGAGAGGTGCTGCTATGCCCGGATTGCTGTGGATAACTTTATTTTAGCGCAACCGAGCATACTACCAGACATTAATGCCCATATCGGAGCCATGCACGCCCGTATCGCCTCAGCCGGCAAGCCAGCGCAAGCCCCACAAGGTGACCATCCCGGCCACGATGACCAGCACCGCGCTGCGGCTGCGCAGGAAAACGATGATGCCTACCATCGCGGCCACCAGCCTATAGTCAAAAGCCGGGCCGGTATCGGCCTTCCAGGGCAGCAAATCGGGGACGAGAATGGCCGTCAATGCAGCCGCCGGCGCATAGCGCAACGCGCGCCGCACCCCATCCGGCAAGGGAATGTAATCGCCGAACAGCATGAAGCCCGCCCGGGTCAGCACGCTGCAAAACGCCAACAACAAAATGGCGGAATACACGTAAATATCGGACGGCCAGAAGGTCATGCTCGCCCCTTTTGGACAAACCGCTCAGCCAGCATGCCGGCCACGATTCCACAGATCACCGCGGCAGCCAAACCCAGGCGCAACGGGAACAACTGCCCCACCCAGGCCACCAATCCCGCCGCCAGCATCGAGATCAGCATCGGCTTGGAGTTCGCCAAAGGAATCGTAATCGCCAGCAGCGCCAACACCGCCGCGAAATCGAGCGACCAGTTTGAGGGCACCATGCCGCCCAGATAGATACCGACGATGGACGATGATTGCCACACGATCCAGCCCGGCACAATCGTGCCGAGGAAAAACCAGAGCTGTTCACGTGTGCCGCGCTCGGCAGCGTCGCCATAGCGAGGCATGAACAGCACAAACCCCATATCGGTCGTGAAATATCCCAAACCCAACCGCCGTGGCCAGGACAAGTGCCGGAAATACGGGTGCAAAGCGGCGCCGAAAATAATAAAGCGCAAATTCACCACGCAGCCTGCCATGAAAATCAGCCACAAAGGGGCGCCGGCGGCGATCAGCGGCAAAGACGTCAGTTGCGCCGATCCAGCATATAACAGCAGCGTCATGGCCAGGGCCATGGACTCGGTCAAGCCGGATTTCACCATGGCGACGCCTGTCACCATCCCCCACGTGCCCGTGGCGATCAGCGCCGGGACGATGGCCCGTATCCCTTGGCGGAACGCCGTAATGCGCTCCTGCCTGATCTGTCGAAGATCGTTGGCGGAATCAACAGGCACTGCGTGCCCCCCGGCGAATGGAACTGAACGGCATGGAACTCATCAAAGACAAACTCACGCACGCCAGCCTGTGCGGCGCGACGCCAAGTTGCAGGCAGCAACAAGCTTGGCACTGAAACGCGGCATTGTACCTCTGCTGCTTGATACAATAGGCGCCACTTGAAAGGGGAACACCATGTCGATGGCAGATCGCGACGGTTTCATCTGGTACGACGGCAAACTTGTCGCGTGGCGTGACGCCACGGCACAGGTTCTGACGCGTTCCCTGCATTACGGCGGACGCGATCCCCACCATGCGCACGGGCTGACTCCAGTCTGAAGCCTCACACCTTTAGCATCTCTTTTTTTCAGGAAAAACAATGACCGCTGCCGCCCCTGCCGCCGCGCCTGCACACGAAACCATCGAAGTCGGAGCCGAAGACCTGCCCGTCTATTGCCCCGGCCCGAAAGCCCCGCTCTGGAGCATGCATCCTCGCGTTTTCCTCGATGTGACGCACACCGGCTCGGCTCGCTGTGCGTACTGTGGCGCCGAGTACCGGCTCAAGCCCGGTACGGTCGTCCACGGTCACTGAGTTCCCACCGCCCTCACCTGCCAGTCCAACCACCGCCCCCATGTTCGCCACGCCAGAAGAAGCCGAACAAGCGTTCTACGAAGCGCTCGAGCAAGCCGATACCGCCCGCCTCATGCAGATCTGGGCGGACGACGAAGAAATCATCTGTATTCATCCAGGTGGCTTGCGTGCGGTCGGCCATACGGCCGTGCATGATTCCTGGCAACAGACATTGGCTGCCGGGCCCCTGCATATCCGGCCGCTGCGGCCCCAGATCATGCAAAGCATGATGTGTTCGGTACATACGTTAGTGGAGCAGGTGTCGGTCCGCACGCGCGGGGGCACGCAATACGCTCACTGCTACGCCACCAACATCTATCACAAAGGCCCAACCGGTTGGCGCATGGTCGTGCACCATGCCTCGCCGGCGCCCGCCGATGCAGGGGTACTGGATCTGCACGACGTACCCGACCGACTGCATTAAGGCGGATAGTTCGCGTGTCCATTGCCCGACTCGACACCTCGCCCTGCCCAGTTCCGGCCTGGTTGCCTGACCGCCATAGTCAGACGATCTATGCGGCACTGCTCGCACAACACCACAGCATTGCCTTTGTCAGGCAGCGTGTAGACACGCCCGATACCGACTTTATCGATATTGACTGGACCGGCCCGGGGCTATTTCCCCATAAGAGCGCAGACGGTCAACCCATCGCCAATGCCGCGCCCGTGGTGCCGGGCAAGACCGCAGCTGCGCGCTGGATGACGGACGCAGATTGGCGGTCTTTGCCGCAAACGCCCGACACGCCGGCGTTACTGTTGTTTCACGGGCTGGAGGGCGGCAGCACCAGCCGCTACGCACAATCCATTGCGCATCATTTCCGGGCGCGGGGCTGGATCGTGGCCATTGCGCATTTTCGGGGTTGCTCCGGCACACCGAACCGCTTGGCACGGGCCTATTATTCAGGGGATTCGGCCGAAGTCGGTTTCATGCTGGACACGGTCCGCGCGCGCATTCCGCATGCGCGCTGGCACGCTGTCGGGGTATCGCTGGGGGGCAATGCCCTATTGAAATTTCTGGGCGAGCAGCAAGACCAGGTATCCTGGCTCGCGGCGTGTGCTGGCGTCTCGGTCCCGCTGGATCTGGTCGCGGGCGGCACTGCCTTGTCCCGCGGCATGTTCAACCGCCGGGTCTATAGCGCCTATTTTCTCAAGACCATGAAACACAAGGTCCTGGAAAAGGCCAGGCGCTTTCCAGGCGCCATCGACGTCATGCGTATCGCACATGCGCGCGATTTGCGCGATTTCGATGACGCGTACACGGCACCCATGCATGGGTTTCGCAATGCCCTGGATTATTGGACTCGCGCCTCCAGCAAGCCTTGGCTGGCCAGTATTGCCGTTCCCACTTTGGTATTGAACGCGCGCAATGATCCTTTCCTGCCGGAAAGTGCGCTGCCTATGCCCCGTGAATGCTCGAATCAGGTGTTGTTGCATCAACCCGCCGAAGGCGGCCATGCCGGCTTTCCGACGGGCGCCTTTCCGGCACACCTGGGATGGCTGCCGCAACGGCTGGGACGTTTTTTTGAAACGGGGCAGTGAGTTCACCCAAGCGGAATCGAATTTTCTAAACTATCGATTCCCCTCGGGACTATCAGACACGCCCCGCGCAATCAGCTCTTGAATCGCTCCAGCAGATCGCGCTCTTCGGCCAAGCGATCCTTGACCTCTCGAATCTGTACATCGATTTGCGATTGCTCGTAGAAATCCTTGGACATGCCACGGGCCTGTTGCAGTTGAGACTCGGCCGAGGCGTAGGCCCCGGTCAACACATAGTATCGGGCCATATCGCGGCGCGCCTGCACAGGTTGGCCGTTGCGTTCCTCGCTGTATGCCAACATCTGATACAGGCCAGGCTCGTCATCGCCCCACTGATTGATGCGTTGGCGCAAATAGGCCTGCGCATCCGCATGGCGGCCCGCCCCCTGCAATGCCTGGGCGTAGGCGATGCCTAGCGCGCGTTGTTGCGGCCAACGTTTGACGGCGGCAGACGCCAGTTGCAAGGCTTGCGCATTGTCTTTCTTGGCCGCGGCGAGGTCGATACCGAGCCGCGCCAGCTGCGGCGCGCTGCGCCCGCCGGCTTCGGCCTGATTGAGAAAATTCTGGGCGTCATCCAGGTTATTACGCTGAAACGCCTGCATGGCCAGACCATAATTCGCCGCCGACTGCCTCACACCGGTCAGTCTGGTGGCCTCATCCTGCAAGACTTGATTCGCCGTGCGCAAACTGACTGCATCACGTCCCTGGATCACCCGCATCTTTGCCCGGATGTACCAGTAATCATCACTATCCGCGTAGTTTTCGGAGGGCACGCTGCGAGCCCGATTCTGTACGTCGGACATCCGCTCGATCGACAAGGGGTGGGTACTGGCCCAGGCACCGCCGCCCATGCCTTCATTCAAGCGGGAGGCGCCCATCAGGCGCGAAAACATGCGCACCATGCCCTGGGGGTCGTAACCTGCCTTGGTCAGCATGACAAATCCCGCCCGATCGGCCTCGCGCTCCGCATCGCGCGAAAAACCCAGCTGTTGATTGATCGCAGCGGCCTGCCCGAATGCGGCTACCCCCATGGCCAGGTTACCGCCTCCGCCGGCCAGCGCAGCCAGTAATGCCGCGGCCAGGCTGGCCATCATGACGACACCACTCTGGTTCTGCTGCGTCATGCCGCGCGCAATATGGCGCTGTACGACGTGTCCGATTTCGTGGGCCAGCACCGACGCCAGTTCGGCCTCGCTGGTAGACTCGACAATCAGGCCGCTGTTGACGCCGATGAACCCGCCAGGCATGGCAAATGCGTTGATTTGAGGGTCTCGCACGCCAAACATTTCGACGTCAGGCACTGCCCCAGGGGCAAAGGACGCCAGCTTGCGCCCCATGGTCGTCAGATATTGAGTGACCTCGGGATCATTGATATAGGTAGGATCGCGCCGGCCCTGCGCCATGATCGCCTCGCCGAGCTGGCGCTCCAGCGCGGGCGACAAGTCTGCCGACGACGCCGCGCCCATGGAGGGCAGACCCACAGGCTGAGCGACGGCAGGCGCAAAAGGCACGGCCAAGCTCAGGCTGAGGGCGCCGGCCAGGCAGCGCTTCACAATTGATGTCGAAATTATCGAATAGCTGCGGTTCATGGCAATATGATAGCGATCGCCAGCAAAAGTTTTGGCAGATCATTTAATTTTCTATTGAGGTTCTCTCTCATGCGCCCGATTCGCAAGGCCGTATTCCCAGTTGCGGGAATGGGTACGCGTTTTCTGCCGGCCACCAAGGCAATGCCCAAAGAAATGTTGCCTGTCGTCGACAAACCATTGATTCAGTACGCTGTAGAAGAAGCATTGGCCGCGGGAATCACAGATTTGATTTTCGTTACAGGCCGCAATAAACGCGCGATCGAAGACCATTTCGATTCGGCTCCCGAGCTGGAGACCGCGCTGGAGCGCAAGGGTAAAGACGAGCTGCTGGACACGGTGCGAGGTATTTTGCCGGCCCATATCAACTGCCTCTATATCCGCCAATCGGCGCCGCTGGGCCTGGGTCATGCGGTGCTTACGGCCGCGCCGGCGGTGGGCAATGAGCCTTTTGCGGTACTACTGGCCGACGACCTGATCGATGCGGAGACGCCGGTTTTGAAGCAGCTCATCGACACGGCCTATGCCCAGAATGCCAGTGTGGTGGCTGTGCAGGATGTTCCTCGGTCAGAGACCAGCAGATATGGCATCGTGGAGACCCATATGCGGGGTCACCGCACGGCTCGGATTACGCGCATTGTCGAGAAGCCCACGCCGGAGGAGGCGCCATCGACGCTTGCGGTGGTGGGGCGCTATGTGCTCGAGGCGGAGATCTTTGCTCATCTCAGGGCGACGCAGGCTGGTGCAAATAATGAAATTCAGCTGACTGATGGTATTGCGTCAATGCTGAGCGAGTCTCCGGTCTGGGCGCATCGATATGAAGGGCAGCGGTATGACTGCGGGAGCAAGGCGGGGATGTTTCAGGCTACGGTGGCGTTGGGGCGGAAGTATCATGGGTTGACGGGGGAATAGCAGTCCCCTTCTGCCGGTGAGTTGGCTGATTGAGGGGGATTGTTTGGGCTTTTGCTTGCCGGGAGTGCCTCTGTTAGGGGATTTTCTGCTTCTGCTTCTGCTTGCCGAGAGCGTCTCTGTTAAGACGTTCCTGCCGGGTGCCTGAAAGCCATGCCGGCCCTATCGCAGCGGCTCGGCGCTAGACCAGGCGCCGAGGTCCCCTTCGGGGACTGCCCGCCGCTCAACGGGCCGGCATGGCTTTCAGGCACCCGGCAGGAACTCGCAGTGACGGCATGCTGCGGATGCTGGTTGCGCTAGCGGAAGTGGCCGTCCGAGTTTGTTTTTTGGGGGGGGCGCCACAGGATGTGGCGCGGGTGGGGAATGGTGTCCCAACATGAGTCAGGGGGTAATGACTGACTTGTCTGGTTTGGCTTGGGCGAGTTGGCGTTGCCGGGCGCGGTCGCGGGCCTGGCGGTCTTCGGGGCGCAGGCGGCCTTTGCCGGAGAGGCGCATCAGGGTGCCTAATGCAACCATCAGGCCGAAGACCTCGATCAGGGCAGCAGGTATCCACATGGTCAGGCCACCGATGGTTTGGTCGGTTTGGGCAGACATGGCGATGGCCCGGCCGCAGAGTTCGAACAAGGGGTAGATGTCGGACTCGGTGAAGGCAATGACGGCGCCAGCGACCATTTGGGGGGCCATGGTCAGGACGGGGGATATCACGCGGCCGCCGGGACTCATGGCAGCGGGGGGACTGGGGCGGCGGTCGAGGATCAGGTTCCAATACATGAATCCGCTGATGACGACGGACCAATTCATCAGACGGTATAAACGCCAATCCAACATGGAATAGAACTGGACGGACGGGATCAGCCAGATCAAGACAAGAAAAACGAAGAGCGCGGGAACGAAGTATTTGTTGGTCAATACGACGACCATGAGACGGCCGCCTGCTGTGCGCAGAAAATCGCGCAAGCGTATTCGCCAAGCCAGGGGCAAGCCCGCACGCATAACGGACCCGGGGAAGGCAGCCATCACCAGCAGCGGCCCCAGGTGATGCAGGACCAGATGCTGTATGCGGTGGATGAAGAACATGCGCTCGGCGTAGTAGTCGACCCGCGTATGCAGGGACAGGTATAGCAATACGATGCCGGCCCAGAATAGAAACTGGCGGGCTTTGGTGACACGGTGTACGCGCTGGCCACGCAGGAACAACACGATGGCAACCACGAATGCGGCGACCAAGGTGGGGGAAAATTCCCATGGGACGAGCCAGCCTAGACTATCCATGCCAAGATCCGTTAAGCCCGACGATGCAGACAAGGCGCCAACCCGCAGCACCCGACGATGTGCTCATTGTAAGGGACCGTTCTGCGCCTTTATGGGTCTACGCGAATACGACCGCTTCGCGTGGACAAGGCAACCTGGAGTTTGCATGCCGTTAATCGGCAGCAGATGAGGGGCAAAAAACGTGCTGGGGTGAGGCAGCGCCATCGCGGCGCCGCCCCGGGCGATCACGCCGTCGCGACGGCGGCGGCGTTGGTGGTGTTGGCCGATGCGCCAAAATGCACATGGCGCACGGCAGGGTTGGCCTGCAGGCGGCGAGCCTGCGACATGAGCTCGGAGCGAAGCTCAGGGGGACAATTGACGGTGATGCACGCCGATGCGTAATCGGCGTCGCGGCTGGAGTCGATTTGGAATTGTGCAACGTCGAGCCCGGCTGCACCAAAGTCCAGGCAGACTTGTTTGCGTACCGCCCCCAAGGCATCGCGCGGACAAACGATGGTCAATCGCGACGTACCGTGACGGCGATTGAGTGAGCTGGCGCGGTCCACACCGGCGCGGCGCATGAACAGATCAAATAAACGCATAGCAGCCTCCCGATAAAGCTCGGAGCGTTCAGACGAATACGCACGTGCCTATCCCGCGGCATACGTTAGGCGCGCAAATGGGGCGCGGCTACGCAGGCTGCGAAAAGACAGCGGCGGTTCTGGCGGTTTGGTGGGGACGTGACAACCAAGGACTGGTTGTCATATACCGCACCCTGCACTGGCAGGATGCGGCAGAAGGAGATTCTGCGGAGATCCTGTCAGGCAGCGACGTCGATGCAAGATCGACTACTGTCGCCGGAATCGGTATTCACAGAACAACTCCAAATGATGTAAACGTATTGATTTTACGCGAACTTCGGCTCGAGAACAAGGGTTTTCCCGAAATTGTGTCAAGGATCGTGTCGAGGGGATGCCGGTCATATTTTCGGGTTTCTGACGGATTCAAGCCAAAAAGTGCCAGACCAGGTACAGCGCAAACACCCCATACAGCCCTCCCACGGCTGCCAAGCCAGTAACGCTCATGCTGGCGCGGCGAAAACGTATCCACAGTATGGAGATGGACACCAAGGTCAGGAAACCTGCCATCAATAATGGACCGTCCAGCAACCACGGTGTCATGGCGATACCCAAGGCGCTGGGAATGGTGGCCTGGATCATCATGGCACCCGAAATGTTAGCCAAGGCCAGGCGCTCTTTGCCCTGGCGCACCCAGATGAGGGCATTCATGATCTCGGGCAACTCAGTCGCCACAGGTGCCAGCAACAAGGCGGCCAGATGCGGCGAGGCGCCAAACGCGATGCCCAACAATTCAATCTGATTCACGAACACATGGGATGCGCCGGCGATCACGACTAGTGCCAGGACGGTTTGCGTACAAGCCCAGGTCATGGAGGGGTTCTCGTCGCTGGGCCGCAGTTTCAACGGCTCGAGGTCATCGCAGTCCAGGCAGGCCTCGTCGTTGGACAACTCGCGTTTGACGTAAAGCGCATACACCCCCACAAACACCAGGGCCAACCAAGGCTTCCAGACAAACGCCAGCAGACCCAAACCGACTTTGAAGACAAACACGGCCATGAACCAGGCCTGGTCGCGTGCCAACCTGGGCTGATCCGCGTTAATACAGGTTGCACGCCGTGCGCGCCACAATGTCAGGCCGACGACGGCATACGCCAGGGTGGCCAACACCAGCGGCCCACCCATGGCGGCCCCCACTCCTATGTCTTTCTGCTCTGGAGAGGAACCGAAAACCACGGCCATAAAGGTGACGGCGCTTTCGGGCAAAGCGGTGCCAAACGCGGCGAGCACGGTGCCTGTGGCGGTCGCTCCCAGGTTCAGTCTATGTCCCACCCACTCGATACCGTTGACGAAATACTCGCAGGCAAAGTAGATGACCAGCGCGGACAGGAAAAACAGAAACAGTGTGAGAAACATGATGCACAGCCGGACGAGCAGATACCAATGGCGCGACAGTGCGGCTCGCCCGGCAAGGTGAACGCACTGCGGCCAAAGGTCTCGCCGGGCTGACCGGCCGCGTGCGAAGTCGCGGCTCGGGAACCGTCAGCGCCATGGGGTCAAGACCACCAAGTCTGTTGACGCTGACTCCTTTGGGGATCAAAGGATGGCTACTCCCCAATGACAGTGGGCGGGATTGTAGCAGCCGCTCCAGCGGCGTACGTTGCGCAGGGATGGCAGCAACCAGGATATTTTCTGGCGCCGGGCCACCGTAGCCGCTGCGCTGGTCGCGCCCTGCCTCCACACGTACTGACGGTGACGCGCAGCTGCCTTTGGGTCTGCGCAGAACAGGCGAAAATCAGACGCTGATTGAGACATTTCTGTCCCGCCTGCACGCGATGGGCGCGGTAAAGTGAGTGTGTTTTCATTATTGATGGCCTCGCCGACTTTGCCATGAGCCTGCCCTGCCCTGATATCGCTCCATTCGTTGAACGCCGTCGACGCTTGTTGGCCCATATGCGGGCGGCAGGCGGCGGGATCGCAGTGCTCTCGACTGCCCCACACGCCCAGCGCAATCACGACGCTGAATATCCGTATCGACACGACAGCGATTTTTACTATCTGACGGGCTTTATAGAGCCCGAGGCATGGCTGGTGCTGGTCGCTGGCATCACGGATCGTGCCATTCTGTTTTGCCGGGCAAAACACCCAGAGCAAGAAATCTGGGAAGGCTACCGCTGCGGCCCCGATGCCGCGGTGACACGCTATGGATTCGACGAGGCCTATGCCACGGATAAACTGGACACTTTGTTGCCCGCCTTGTTAGCGGATCAACCCACGCTGTACCGCTCTTTCGCGGCGACCGGGCCGGTCGAACGCAAGCTGCGGCACTGGCTGCTCCAGGCCGAACAACAGGGGCGCGGCCGGCGCCTGGCGCCTGGCCGCATCCAGGACTTGCGGCCCATATTGGCCGATATGCGTGTGATCAAGGACGCCAGCGAAATCGCCACGATGCGCCAGGCGGCGCGCATTTCGGCGGGCGCCCATGCGCGCGCCATGCGGGCCGCCCGGCCCGGCATGCACGAGTATCAATTGGAAGCCGAGCTGTTGTACGAGTTTCGGCGTCATGGCGCCCAGTCGCCCGCCTATCCCAGCATCGTGGCCGCAGGCGCCAATGCGTGCGTGCTGCACTACGCCGCCGGCGATACCGTGCTGCGTGACGGTGACCTGGTGTTGATAGACGCGGGCTGCGAATATGACAGCTATGCGTCCGACATTACCCGCACATTTCCCGCCAATGGACGATTTACGGGCCCTCAACGCGCCCTCTATGACTTGACGGCGGCCGCACAGCAGGCCGCGGTGCAGGCGACCGCACCGGGCCGCAGTTGGAACGATGCTCACGAGGCCGCCGTGCGTGTGCTGGCCCAAGGCATGCTGGACGAGGGGCTGCTGAACGGCTCGCTGGACGGCGTGCTGGAATCGGCCGCGTATACGCGTTTTTATATGCATCGCACTGGCCATTGGCTGGGGCTGGATGTGCATGATGTGGGCGATTACCGGCAAGGCTCAATCTCGGAACAGGACCGCCCCTGGCGGTCGCTGGCGGCCGGCATGGTGCTCACGATCGAGCCGGGCATTTATGTGCGCGAGGCAGAGGACGTGCCCGAGGCATTCTGGAATATCGGTATCCGCATCGAAGATGATGCGCTGGTCACTGCAGAGGGCTGCGAGCTCATTACGCGGGGTGTGCCAGTCGACGCCAGAGAAATCGAGGCGCTGATGCGGGAATAATCCAAACGGCTACAGCACGAATCCGTCCAGCCATCCCATCGCCGTCCAGGTGTACACCACCACCATGGCGATGGCGAACATGCCCACGGTAGCGCCTACCAGTGTCCCGGCTATCGCCACTAGTACCGGACCCAGTCCCGTATGAGTTACCCGCCCCTGTCCGGGGTGATACAGGCGATCGAACTTCTCGTCCGGCATGAGGCTGAAGACCACCCCCTCGATGAAACCGTCGATCATCGGAATGAACAGCAGGAAAACCGCGGGATTGTCGTACCACACAGGAAATTGTGTCGCTGCCACCAGGCAGACCACAGCGGCCAGCGTCACCAGCCAGGCATAACGCCGCCTCAGGTACCACCAATGCGCTCCGAATACGCCAAGAAAACAGGCAAGCAGCCCCAGCACCACTTTGTTGCGAGGACGGATCATTGCTGCGGGAGCGGAGAACGGGACGGATGTCATGGTGGGATTGTAGGGGTGGACGGTAAAATTCGCCTATGACTCAGTCTGCTTACGATATCGCGATTTTGGGCGCGGGCCCGGTTGGCCATGTGCTGGCACTGTTATTAGCACGGCATACCGCACAACCGCAACGCATTGCCTTGCTGGCGGGATCGGCAGCGCCGGCTGCACAGGCACCATCCCCTGCGACGGACCCCCGTGTGCTGGCGATGAACCACGGCAGCCGGGTTTTGCTGGAATCGTTGCGGGCTTGGCCGGGCCGGGCCGCGGATATTCGCCATGTTCACGTCTCCCAGCGCGGACGGCTGGGCAGCACGGTTATTCATACTGACGATTTTCAGGTGCCTCGTCTGGGCAGCGTCGTGTCCTATGCCGAATTGCACGCCACGCTGCAGAACTGCGCCACGGCCAGCGGGGTAACGGTGCTGCATGGCCCGCCCGCCCACGTGCACCACCAAGATAACCAGGGGATCCGAATTCGCCAGGGCGACACTGAGCTCCTGTGCAGCGTCGCCGTGCTGTCTGATGGCAGTGGCGGCGCCGATGTGCGGCGCGAATATAGCCAGCATGCCATTGTCACGAGCGCCCAGGCGACGCTGCCGCGTTCGGCCTGGGCATGGGAACGCTTCACGCGCGAAGGGCCGTTGGCCTTGCTCCCCCACCCGCTCAATGCGCATGCCTATTCGGTCGTCTGGTGCAGTTCTCCCGATCGTGCCGCCGAATTGGCGAAGCATGATGACGCGGCGTTCTCTGCCGCCTTGAGTGCAGCCTTTGGAACGCGGCTCGGGCGGCTGTCCAGCGATGCACCCCGTCACGTATTTCCCTTGGCGCTCAGTGCCCGGCGCACGCTAGTCCAGGGCCGCGTCGTCGCGATAGGCAATGCGGCCCAGACTTTGCACCCCGTGGCGGGCCAGGGCCTGAATCTCGGGTTGCGCGACGCCGCGCGCCTGGCGCAGGTGCTGTCCGGCTGGCTGGGCACCCCCGCGGGCGATCCAGGTGCCAAGCTGGCGGAATTCGCCAGCTCACGCCTGGCTGACCGTTGGATTACGGCGGGACTGACCGATTTGATGCCGCGCGCCTTTGCGACAGGACTGGCGCCTATCGAGCACGCCTGCGGGGCGGGTTTGTTGGCACTGGATCTGGCTGCTCCGCTGCGAGCCCCCTTGGCGCGGCACTTATTGCAGGGTCTGCGTTCCTGAACACATATCGTTAGCAAGCCGACCCGCTCCAAACCTCAACATTGCCGGCAAAATTGGGGAGCGACCGCATTCGCCCCAAAAGAGGGCTTCCCGGTCGGTTAAAATGTGCGCATGCGCATCGGCCCGTGGACTCTTTCCAATAATGTTCTGGTCGCCCCCATGGCGGGGGTGACGGATCGCCCTTTCCGTCAATTATGCAAACGGCTGGGTGCAGGCTACGCTGTGTCGGAAATGGCCGCGAGCAACCCGCGCCTGTGGGACAGCGTCAAGACATCCCGGCGTTTGAATCATGATGGTGAAATCGCCCCGGTAGCGGTCCAGATTGCTGGGGCCGACCCCGCGATGATGGCCGAAGCCGCCGCATTCAATGCCGAACGCGGCGCCCGCATCATCGATATCAACATGGGCTGCCCGGCCAAGAAAGTGTGTAATCTGGCCTCGGGCTCGGCCCTGCTGCGCGACGAAGACCTGGTGTCCCGCATTCTGGATGCCGTCGTGGAGGCATGTGCGCCATTGGGCGTGCCTGTCACGCTGAAAACCCGGACCGGATGGGATCGCGACCATCGCAATGCATTACGCGTGGCACGGCGCGCCCAGGAGGCCGGCATCGCCGCCCTGGCGCTACACGGCCGCACGCGGGCCGACCTCTATACCGGCGAAGCCGAATACGACACGATACGCGCCGTCAAGGCCGAACTGTCCATACCGGTCGTCGCCAATGGCGACATCGATTCCCCGGAAAAGGCGCGCTACGTGCTGGACTACACGGGCGCCGATGCCGTCATGATTGGTCGTGCAGCCCAAGGGCGCCCCTGGATTTTTCGCGAAATTGACCACTATCTGCAGACGGGCGAGACGCTCGCGCCGCCGTCTTACGCAGAAATGCGCGACTTGCTGCTCGAGCACCTGAATGATCATTACCGTTTTTACGGCGAACATACCGGTGTCCGTTCGGCGCGCAAACATATAGGCTGGTATGTAGACGGTCTGCCCGGTGCAGACCCGTTTCGCAACCGCATGAATCAGATCGACAACACGCACGACCAATGGCGGGCGGTGTCGGACTGGTTCGACGAACTCACCCGCGGCGACCCGGCACCACCGGTTTTCGCCGCGCAACCGCTGATGGCGGCGTGATCCGCCTCCCACCTCCAACTATAAAATCTGTACAAATGAGTAAGAATGATGTCCTGGAAGACTGCGTGCGCGCCAGCTTGGCGCGCTATTTCGAAGACCTGGGTGACTCCGAGCCCCACGATATGTGGGACATGGTGATGCGTTGCGTCGAACGTCCGGTGCTCGAAGTCGCGCTGGAACGTTCTGGCGGCAACCAATCCCGCGCCTCTGAAATACTGGGCATCACCCGTAATACCCTGCGCAAAAAACTCCAGGCGCACAATATCCAGCCGTAGGCCTTTCGCGCGCGCTGCGCCTCTGAACGCTTTTTCTATCCCCCCAACCCAACCATGAAAATCGAAACTGCCCTGCTCTCGGTGTCCGACAAGACCGGCATCGTCGAATTCGCCCGTGCCCTGGCTGCGCGCGGCGTACGTCTGCTATCCACCGGGGGCACGGCCCGCCTGCTGGCCGATTCCGGCTTGACCGTCACGGAAGTCGCGACGCACACCGGCTCGCCCGAGATCCTCGACGGCCGGGTCAAGACGCTGCATCCCAAGATCCATGGCGGCCTGCTGGCTCGCCGCGACAGCGCGGAGCACCTGGATACCATCGCCCAGCACGGAATCGATCGCATCGACATGTTGGTCGTCAATCTGTATCCGTTCCGTGAAACTATTGCCAAGCCGGATTGCAGTTTTGCCGATGCGGTGGAAAACATCGATATCGGTGGCCCGGCCATGCTGCGTGCGGCCGCCAAGAACCACGGCACCGAAGCCGGGGGCGTCACTGTCGTGATCGACCCGACCGACTACTCGCGCGTGCTGCACGAAATCGACCAGACGGGCAGTACCTCGTACGCCTTGCGCCTGGAGCTGGCCGCCAAGACCTACGCGCATACCGCGTCCTACGATGGCGCGATTGCCGCCTATTTGACCAGCCTGGCCGAGCCCGCACCCGCCCAGGAGGCCGTTCCGGCTCGACTGGATTGGCCGCGTACGCTGACCCTGCAGGTGCAACAGGCCCAAGCCCTGCGCTATGGCGAGAACCCTCACCAAAAGGCCGCGTTCTATGTCGATTCGACGCGCGCAGCCGGCCTGCTGGGCAACTATCGCCAGTTGCAGGGCAAAGAACTGTCGTACAACAACATCGCCGATGCCGACGCGGCGTGGGAATGTGTGCGCAGCTTTGACGCGCCGGCCTGCGTCATCGTCAAGCACGCCAATCCGTGTGGCGTCGCGGTCGCGCAAGACCCGTTGCATGCCTATCAACAGGCCTTCAAGACGGACCCCACCTCGGCGTTTGGCGGCATCATCGCCTTTAACCGTCCGGTCGATGCCGCGACGGCCGAAGCCGTCAGCAGCCAGTTTCTAGAAGTCCTGCTGGCCCCTGCCTATGACGGCGCTGCGCTGGCCGTCCTGGCCGCCAAGAAAAACGTCCGCGTTCTCGAAATCCCCGCTGGCACAGGCCAGAACGATTTCGATATCAAGCGCGTGGGCGGCGGCTGGCTGGTTCAAACGCCCGACGCCTATCAAGTGCCGAGCGACGCGCTCAAGGTCGTGACCAAGCGTCAGCCCACCGAACAGGAAATGAACGACCTGGCGTTTGCCTGGAAAGTCGCCAAGTACGTCAAGTCCAACGCCATTGTGTTCGTCGGCGGCGGCATGACCCTGGGCGTGGGCGCGGGCCAGATGAGCCGTATTGATTCGGCTCGTATTGCCTCGATCAAGGCAGAAAACGCCGGCCTGACGCTGCAGGGTTCGGCCGTGGCGTCCGATGCGTTCTTCCCGTTCCGCGATGGGCTGGATGTGGTGGTCGCAGCAGGCGCAACGTGCGTGATTCAGCCGGGCGGCAGCGTCCGTGACGACGAAGTGATCGCCGCTGCCGACGAGCATGGCATTGCCATGGTCCTGACCGGCACGCGCCACTTCCGCCACTGATGCGTGTTCTCGGCATCGACCCAGGATTGCGCCGCACCGGCTTCGGTGTGATCGATGCCGAGGGTATGCGGCTGCGCTATGTCGCCAGCGGCACCATCGTGGTGCCGCCGGCGTTATCACTGCCTGAGCGCCTGAAGGTCATTCTGGACAATCTGCGCCAGGTGGCGCGCGACACCCAGCCGGATGTCGCCGCACTGGAAATTGTGTTTCTGAATACCAACCCTGCCTCGACACTATTGCTGGGGCAGGCGCGTGGCGCTGCGCTCTGCGCGCTAGCAGACAGCGAGCTGGCCGTGCACGAATACACCGCGCTGCAAATCAAAAAGGCCGTGGTGGGCACCGGGCGAGCGGCAAAAGAGCAGGTGCAGATGATGGTGCAACGCCTGCTGTCGCTGGATGGCACACCGGCGCCCGATTCGGCGGATGCCTTGGCTTGCGCCATTTGTCACGCTCACGTCGGCCCGCTGCAGACACGGCTGGGTAACTTGGCGAATGCTGACATGCTGGGCCGCGGCAGTGGCCGAGCCCGGGTACGCGGTGGCCGGCTGGTACGCTGACTGTCAATCGCAGCGTGACAATCGCTGACCGCCAATCGCGGCCTGACAATCCGTCGAATCTGACATGGTGAGCTGCGGCAACTATTCTGTCCGCGTGCACGATGGCCGCCCGGTACGCCATCCCGCGTAGAATGCCGACCATACACGGCGTATCATCCACGCCCTCTCTCACCTGTTTGCTGGCATTGTCACCATGATCGGACGCATCACCGGAACCCTGATCGAAAAACTCCCGCCCACGCTATGCGTGGACGTCAACGGCGTGGGCTATGACATCGAAGTCCCGATGAGCACGCTCTATGGGCTGCCTGAGCTCGGCGCCCGAGTCACGCTCTACACCCATCTGACGGTACGCGAGGATGCGCATATTTTGTATGGCTTTGCCTCGGCCAACGAACGCAGCGCGTTTCGCGAGTTGATCAAGGTCAGCGGCATCGGTGCTCGTACCGCCCTGGCCGTGTTGTCAGGGTTGTCGGTGAGCGATCTGGCACAGGCCATCACATTGCAGGAACCGGGCAGGCTGACGCGCGTGCCGGGAATCGGCAAGAAAACCGCAGAACGCCTGCTATTGGAAATGCGCGGCAAGCTGGGCGCGGACATCGGTGCGACAGCGCACGCCTTGCCTGATACGCAAACGGATATCTTGAATGCGCTGTTGGCGCTGGGATATTCGGATAAAGAATCTCAGACTGCACTCAAGACGTTGCCGGAGGGCACGAGCGTGTCGGACGGGATACGCCTGGCGCTCAAGGCGTTGGTGCGCTGAACTGACGGCCAGCATCCGAAAGCATAGAGCTGGCACGCATCAACGCCTATCACCCCGCCAACAGGCGTCCATACTGCGCCAGATCGACGTTGCCGCCGCTGATGATGACACCGACGCGCTTGCCTGGCACCGCGACGACCTGCTGCAATACCGCAGCAGTCGACAAACACCCTGTCGGCTCGACCACCATTTTCATGCGCTCGGCAAAGAACTTCATCGTGTCGACCAACTGATCGTCGGTGACAGTAACGATGTCTTTGACGCCCTGTTGAATGATAGGAAAGGTCAACTGCCCCAGATGCGTGGTCACGGCGCCATCGGCCAAGGACTTCGGTGCGGGGATACGCACGATTTCCCCCTTGCGCAGCGACTGCTGGCCATCGTTGCCCGCCTCGGGTTCGACGCCATAGACCTCGCAGTCCGGGCTGAGGGCTTTGGCCGACAGGATCGAGCCCGCCAGCAAGCCGCCTCCACCCAGACAAACGAACAACGCGTCCAGCGGCCCGACGTCATCGAACAATTCTTTGGCGGCCGTGCCCTGCCCGGCAATCACATCACGATGATCGTACGGGGGAATCAGCGTTGCACCGGTTTCCTGCTGAATACGGCGCGCGACGGCCTCGCGATCATCCTGGTAGCGGTCATATGTGACGACCTGCCCGCCATAGCCCTCGGTAGCTGCACGCTTGGCTGCAGGGGCATCGTGAGGCATGATGATGGTGGCCTGCACACCGAGTTCTCGCGAAGCCAGCGCGATGGCCTGTGCGTGATTACCTGATGAAAATGTCACCACCCCGGCAGCACGTTGCTCGGGCGTCAGCTGTGCAATCGCGTTGTAACCACCCCGAAACTTGAATGCCCCCATGCGCTGGAAATTTTCGCACTTGAAAAACACCTGGGCACCCGTGCGCGCATTGGCTGTGGATGAAACCAGCACAGGTGTGCGATGTGCTGCGCCGGCCAGGATTTCGCTGGCGCGGACAACGTCTTCGTAAGTAGGCAATGCAGCGGACATGGGATTCCTGGGATAGCAAAGTGAGGGAATGCCGAAATGATATCTTTTGTTCGCCGCATCGTCAGCGCCGTCGTGCGCGGCAGTCGCCGATATCGTCGCCGGCAGCCGTCGAACCCCGCCGCCGTGCCTGCCTCGGTTCCCTAGTATCACCATCTGTCCGCAAGCGTTGTCATCGCCCACCGTCGCCGCTCACGTGGTGTACGATGCTCACGTGCCGGCGCCTTTTATTTTTGCCTTGTCTTTTGCACGACCGCCAGCCCTACTCTGAACTATGGCCATCCAGTCTGACTCGCTTTCTTCTTTGCCCGACGCTCCTCGATTGGTCGCGCCGCAACCGGTGTCGCCCAACGAGGAATCCATCGAACGCGCCCTGCGGCCCAAGGCATTGCAGGAATACGTGGGGCAGCAACGGGCGCGAGAGCAGCTCGAGATCTTCATCGCAGCGGCCCGCAAGCGGGGCGAGGCGCTGGATCACGTCCTGCTGTTCGGACCGCCTGGATTGGGCAAGACGACCTTGGCCCACATCATTGCCCACGAAATGGGCGTGCAACTGCGCCAGACCTCCGGGCCGGTGCTCGAGCGCCCTGGCGATTTGGCGGCACTGCTGACGAACCTGGAAAAAAACGACGTCCTGTTCATCGACGAAATCCATCGCCTGTCGCCAGTGGTCGAGGAAATTCTGTACCCGGCGCTGGAAGACTTTCAGATCGACATTCTAATCGGCGAAGGCCCCGCAGCCCGCAGCGTCAAGCTGGACCTGCAACCGTTTACGCTGGTAGGCGCCACCACACGTGCAGGCATGTTGACCAACCCCCTGCGCGATCGCTTTGGTATTGTGTCGCGCCTGGAGTTTTATAACGCACAGGATCTGGCGCACATCGTGACGCGTAGCGCGGGCTTGCTCAATGCCGAGATCACACCCGACGGCGCCGCCGAAGTCGCGCGTCGCGCCCGCGGCACCCCTCGCATTGCCAACCGCCTGCTGCGCCGAGTCCGCGATTACGCCGAGGTCAAATCCCACGGCGTGATTGATACCGATTCAGCTAGCCGTGCGCTGGCCATGCTGGAGGTCGACCCGCAGGGTCTGGATCTGATGGACCGCAAGCTGCTGGAGGCCATCATCCACAAATTCGACGGCGGCCCAGTGGGGGTGGATAGCCTGGCAGCAGCCATAGGCGAAGAACGCGACACCATCGAAGACGTCATCGAGCCCTATCTGATTCAACACGGCTATCTGCAACGCACGCCGCGTGGCCGCACTGCCACGCTGACAACGTGGCGGCATCTGGGGTTGGCGCCCCCCTCGGACAACGCGGACCTGTTCAGCAAATAACGCGGGAAATCCATTTCCCTCGCGATAGCGCCGTAGGCTCTGCCCCGGCGCTACTCCACCAGTCGCAGAATATCGTCGCCATAGGCTTCGAGCTTGCGTGCTCCGACCCCGCTGATGTGCCCCAGATCCTCCATGGACGCCGGCTTGGCCAGGGCAATCTCACGCAATGTCGCGTCATGGAAAATCACATATGCAGGCACACCGTGGTTTTTCGCGACCTCTCCACGCCAGTTACGCAACGCATTGAACAGCGGCATGGCATCGGGCGGCAGATCAATGACCGGCGCACGTGTGCGCGTACTTGATTTCGAGCTGCGAGGTTTCTTTTCGGACTCGCGCCGCAGCATCAGTTGGCGCTCGCCCTTGAGGACGGCGCGGCTGCCTTCGGTCAAAGCCAAGGTGCCAAACCCCTCGTTATCCACGGTCAGCAGCCCCTGCGCCAGTAATTGCCGCAAAACGCCGCGCCACGCGTTATCCGACAGGTCGGCCCCCACGCCAAATACACTCAGGGCCTCGTGCCCATGCTGTCGTGTCCGGTCGGTGCTCTTGCCGCGCAGGATGTCGATGATATGCCCGGCCCCATAGCGCTGCCCGCGCTCTTTCCAGAGGCGATAGACGGCCGACAAGACCTTTTGTGCGGCCACGGTGCCGTCCCAGGCCTGAGGCGGCTCCAGACAGACATCGCAATTGCCGCAAGCCGTAATCGTCTGCCCGAAATAGGCTAAAAGCCGCACGCGCCGGCATTCCACGGTCTCGCACAAACCCAACATGGCGTCGAGCTGCTGTCCGAGGCGGCGGCGATAAGCCTCATCGCCCTGGGATTCGTCGATCATCCGGCGTTGTTGCACCACGTCCTGCAGACCGTAGGCCAACCACGCACTGGCGGGCAGGCCATCGCGGCCCGCGCGGCCGGTTTCCTGGTAATAGCCTTCGACGGATTTGGGCAGGTCAATATGGGCAACGAAGCGGACGTCGGGCTTGTCGATCCCCATGCCAAAGGCGATAGTCGCGACCATGACGATACCGTCTTCGCGCAGAAAACGTGACTGGTTTGCGGCCCGCACCGCCGTGTTCAACCCCGCGTGATAGGGCAACGCACTGATGCCGTTCTGACACAGGAAATCAGCGGTCTCTTCGACGCGTGCACGCGACAGGCAATACACCACGCCGGAATCGCCCTCGTGCTCGGAGCGGATCAGATCCAGCAACTGGCGGCGCACCTCATTTTTTTCGACGATGCGATAGCGGATATTGGGCCGGTCGAAGCTCGCGACAAAATGCTCGGCTTGGTCCAGCGCCAGGCGCTGCGCAATCTCGACGCGCGTGGTGGCAGTCGCGGTCGCCGTCAAGGCGATGCGCGGCACCTCTGGCCAACGCTCGTGCAACATCGACAGCCCGAGATATTCCGGCCGGAAATCGTGTCCCCATTGCGATACGCAGTGAGCCTCGTCGATGGCGAACAGCGCAATACGGCCGCGCTCGAGCAGCTGCAAACAACGGTCCGTCAGCAATCGCTCGGGCGCGACATACAACAGATCAAGCTCGCCATTGATGAACGCCTGCTCGACCTCGCGCGCTACTCGCCAGTCTTGTGTGGAATTCAGAAACGCGGCCCGTACGCCCAGTTCGGTCAGGGCGTCGACCTGATCCTGCATCAAGGCGATCAGCGGAGACACCACGACACCGGTCCCCTGGCGCACCAGCGCCGGGACCTGATAGCACAGCGACTTGCCGCCGCCAGTAGGCATCAACACGAGGGCATCGCCCCCTGCGATCACGTGATCGACAATGGCCTGCTGGTCGCCGCGGAAGGATTCGTAACCGAAAACGCGCTGCAGGACGTCCTGGGCGCGGGGGTCAGACATGGGAAGTAGCGAAAAACGTCATGGCGGCGATTTTAAGCCTCATTGCACCGGCTGGGGTGCCAACCGCACAAATTGATCACTACCAAGGAATCCATCGGCCACGCATGAAGGCATCGACCGGCATGGTAATGCCAGCGCGCATCTCGTAATCGCCCGTCACCACGTCGCGATCAGCCCCGACCGCCAGCCGGACGCTGGGAGCGACCAACATGCTGTGTTCCAACCCGAAGCGCTGCTCAACTGCCACGCCGCTTTCCCGGGTACCGGTGTAACTCCCCGTCAACGTCCCCCACCCTCGCAAAGGCACGCCCGCCGCCAGGGTATTGCGCATGGTGGGTGCCCCCACCGCACCGCTGCGGTAATCCGACAAATCGCCAAACCCCACACCGATCTGTTCATTCGTCACGGCCAGGCTGACCGACTCGGCCAAATTGACGTTGTAACCAAAGCGATATCGCCACGCATTGACGTGATCGAAATTGCTTTGTGTGGCGCCCATCTGAAACGTACCGAGGCCACCGGCGGCATAAGTCGTGCCCAGCCCATGAGTAGACATGTCGGGAGCGCTCTGCATCTGGCTTTCCAGCGTCAGCTTGGGCGTCAGGCCGTATCGCAATGAACCGCTGCCAGCGGTCTCGCCATAATCAATCGCCCCCGCCGGGACCGTAGTATCGGTGTAGTTCAGCCTCCCCACCGCAGAGGAGTAGGCAAAGGTCCCCTCCGACACGGTCTGCGCCCCGCCGTTCCAACTGGAGGACACTTGCAGGCCACCTATGGGAACCGCGCTGCCCCAGATCGGGGCATTTGCCGTCAAATTGCCCATCGAGACAGTCGGTCCGACAGTATCGCGGTAGGTCCATTGTCCACCGCTATAGGAAAACCCTTGTTGTGACCCCACCGCCGAAAACCAGGGGCGCGTGGAGGGATGACCGGTCGTCACCACCACCACAGGATCTTGCAGCGCAGGATCCACCGTTTCCAGGCCGAAGGAATATTCCTGCTGAGGCACGGGGACAATATCAGGAAACAGATTGGCGCACTCGATGGGCAAGGCAGCGGCCTGATCTGCAGGCGTCTGGCTCAGCGCCGATGGGTCGCCGGGACTGTCCGGCGTCGGCGCGTTCACAGGATCAGCGTCCGCAGCGTCAGCGGCGGTTTCCGGCGCAGTAGGGGATGGGTTCTCGTGCAATGACGCATCTTTCAACCCCTCAGCCGGCTGCATCTGGCAAGGAGAGGGATCGAGAGGCAGCTCCTGAAACGGCACATTGGCGACCGGCGCGACGGGCAGGGATTGAGTGGGCGACAAAACCCGAATCCCCTCGCGCGCCGCTCGCTGGATCACGTCATAACTGCCCGACGATGAATCATCGAACTGCGCGACGAGCGATGACGCAGCGGCCTGGCTCGCGGGCGATGTTGCCGGGGCCAGCCCGATCGGCGCGGCCCCTGACTGCAACGACGTTCCTGCGACGGCCGGTACGCCCGCCATCGCCAGCACGCCTGCCACGGCAATACGGCTTCCCCAGCCCCGCTGCGCCACCATCCCTGATGCCGGCCATGCCTCGCCCCCCCGCCTGCGCCTGCGCACATGCGAGGCCCAAATACGAGACCACGCCAACACCTGCAAATGAAACATCACAAAAAATGCCCCCACGCTGCGCCTGCGGCTTGCTGCCCCCCAAGGGGGCGTTTTTGCCTTGGGACGGCCCGGCGGCAAAAATGCCCCCACGCTGCGCCTTCGGCTTGCTGCCCCCCAAGGGGGCGTTTTTGCCTTGGGTCGGCCCGGCGGCAAAAATGCCCCCACGCTGCGCCTTCGGCTTGCTGCCCCCCAAGGGGGCGTTTTTGCCTTGGGTCGGCCCGGCGGCAAAAAATGCCCCCACGCTGCGCCTTCGCCACGCTGCCCGATCCCATCGAGACATACAAAGATCAACCTACATTTTATTGAAATACCATGCCGCTTTCGTGACCCTCTCGACAGTCACGGTATATTTCAATCCGTTTCCTCCCTCTTGCTCCCGGCCCGTTCCACGGCCACTATGGCGACATGGATACACCACATACCAAGCTGCTGGTCGTCGACGACGACCCGGCCTTGCGGCAATTGCTCGCTGATTACCTGAATCGCCACGGATACGACACCCTGTTGGCGCCGGATGCCAGCGACCTGACCGCGCGCATTGCGCGCTACGCGCCCGACCTGCTGGTGCTGGACCGCATGCTGCCGGGTGGCGACGGCGCGGATGCCTGTCGCCGTCTGCGGGAACAAGGCGAAGACATTCCGGTCATCTTGCTGACCGCTCGCGACGAAGCCGTAGACCGCATCATCGGCCTGGAGGCCGGCGCCGACGATTATTTGGGCAAGCCCTTTGACCCGCGGGAACTGCTGGCCCGCATTGAAGCCGTATTACGACGCAAGCGCGGCCCTTCTGCGTTGACGAAAGACGCTGCAGTGACGTTTGGTCCTTTTACGTTCGACCCCACCATGCGCCAGTTGCTGCGCGACGGCGAGGCCGTGAAACTGACCGGCGGAGAAATCAACCTGCTGGAAGCCCTCGTTCGCAACGCAGGCAAACCCTTGTCGCGCGAGCGTCTGCTGGCGCTGGCGCGTGACGACGACGGCGGCGAACGCAACGATCGCGCTATCGACATTGCCATCCTGCGGTTACGGCGCGCCATCGAAGACGACCCCAAACAACCTCGCTGGATCCAGACCGTCTGGGGCATCGGTTATCGGTTTTCGCCTTAAGCGGCCCGCCTGCGCATGCGCCGCCTGACCCGATTCCTATTGCCGCGTTCGCTGCGTACGCGCCTGATCCTGCTCGTGCTCGGCGCGGTGCTGCTGGCCCAGGCGGCTACCCTGGCCACGGTGTCCTACTATCGCCAGAAATTTCTCGAAGACGTCGCCATCGGCTATATCGCCACGACCATTCGCACATTACGCGCGTCTCTGTCTCAGATTCCGGCCGAAGACCGTGCCGAATTCGTACGCAATGCCTCGCAGAACCAATGGCGGCTCTGGTCGCGCACATTGCCTGCCGAGGCCCAACTGCAGCGCCCACATCGCCGTTCTGCGCCATCGTCGCCACCGCCTCGTGCCAACAACGGCGACAACGACCTTCGTACACCAGGCGCCGCAGCAAACCCGGGCCGTCCTGCCATGCCTGGCGATGGCGGCAACCAGAGCCGTGACACAGAACGCCCGCGTCCCCCGCCCCCTGAGGACGACCTGAGACGCGACCTGCGTGGTCCCATTCGCGAACTCAACGACCGGCTCAACGATGGGACCCGCGTCGCGCTGTCACACGGCCCCGAGCCCGAGATTTACATATCCCTGGCCCGTAACGCCGACACCGAAGACGCCCCCCGGCTGCGCGAATGGCTGGTCATCCCGCTGGAGCGCCTGGACCCCTCTGTCTCGACTCCCACGATCGCCGTGTGGTTAGGCGGATTGGGCCTGGTCCTGCTGTTGGCAGCGGGATTCTCTTGGCACATTACCCGCCCACTGACCCGCCTGGCCGAAGCCGCCGATCATTTGGCGGCAGGACAACCCCAGCGCGTAGAGCCATCTGGCCCACGCGAAACCCGCGCACTCGGCGAACGTTTCAACGCCATGCTGGACGCCTTGGCCGAATCCGATTCGGTGAGGCGCACCCTGCTCTCTGGCTTGCCGCACGACCTGAAAGGCCCCTTATCGCGCATGTGGCTGCGCATCGAGATGGCCGATGACCCAGCCCTCAAAGAAGGCCTGCGCAAAGACCTGCAGGACATGCAGCACATGGTGGACCAATTCATCGGCTTTGTCCGCGGCACAGACCCCGCAGCCTATCGCTACGCCCCGCTATCCGTACCCGAATGGCTGGCCGATCGCGTTGGCGGCTGGACCAGCACCGGCACCGCCATCACGCTGGACGCCACGGAAGACGCCATGACCGTCCAAGGCGACGCCGTCGCGCTGGGGCGCCTGCTGGACAACCTCATCGGCAATGCCCTGCACCACGGCGAGCCGCCCATCGACATCACCCTGCGACGCGATGGCCAACTCGCCATCCTAGACGTCGCAGATCACGGCCCCGGCATTGCCCCAGAGCGCCGTACCGAAGCCTTACGTCCCTTTGCCCGACTGGACGATGCACGTACCCGCACTGGCAACGTCGGCCTGGGTTTGGCGCTGGCCGATGCCATTGCTCGGGCGCACGGTGGGAAGCTGACATTGTTAGAGGCCCAAAGCGGGGGGCTGTTGGTGCGTATCAGTTTGCCGTTGGCATTGACTGCCTAGGTTTTGAGGCTGCAGGTGTTTCTTGGCATGGACGGCTATGGGGCGTTTGCTGATCGTTGGTGTCTCTGGAAAGGCGTTCCTGTCGGGTGCCCAATGGCTATGCCGGCCCTATCGCAACGGCTCGGCGCAAAACCAGGCGCCGAGGTCCCCTTCGGGGACTACCCGTCGCTCAACGGGCCGGCATAGCCATTGGGCACCCGACAGGAACTCACAGCAGCAGCAGGCCAAAGATGCCAACCCCAAACCTCCGGTACACCACGCCCCAACGTTATTTTTGGCCGCGCCCGTAGGCGGCCAAAAATAACAACCCTGCAAAATCTTCTTCCTTGCCAAAGCCTGCCCCACGAAGCCTAAGCAAGGCACCCGTCCCAGCGATGCGGCGAGCTTGAGACATCGCGAGTCGAGCATGGGCAATCACGGCGTGGGGGCGCCTCGTGGTCAAGCGAGGGAAACCGAAGGAGCGCAGCGACGAGGTTGACGAAGCGGTGTCGGCCGCGCAGGCGGCCGACCGGCCACGCGAAGCCCCCACGCCGTGATTGCCCATGCTCGACGCCAGAAGAACTAATCACCGAACGTACGAGCCCAGACTCAACGACAACCACGGGCACCAACGGTCACCCCCGCCGTTCCTTCCCAAACACCGACCGATAAGCCCAAAGATTAAACACCAATACCACAGGCACCCCCACCACCGCAGCCGACAGCACCAGCCGCATGGACTCAATCGACGCCGTCCCATCCCACAACGTCATATCATCCAGAATCAGATAGGGAAACAAGCTATACCCCAACCCCGCCAGCATCAGCCAATACAGCACGATGCACAACACAAATGGCAGCCATTGATACGGCGACTCCTCCCGGGGCACACGAGCCAGCAACATCTCGGCGCAGGAGAAACACAGCAGCATGATCGCCCAGACCCCTGCAACCGTCGCAAATCCCCCGGGATTGCTCCACTTGTAGAAAATCCCGGCGTTAGCCAGCCCCAGCATCACCGAGGCCGCCACCATCCCCACAGCCGTCCAGCGAATGGCATGACGTCCCCAGCGGGCTGCACGGCGTTGTAAATCCCCGTCCACGCGCATGACGAGCCAGGCAGCGCCCAGCAGCACATAGGCAGCCACCACACACAAGCCCATCACCACAGAAAACCACCCGTAGCCCGCCTCCGTCTGATACCCCGTGGCGATACGTCCCAAGACCAGCCCCTGCCCGAATGCCGTCGCCAACGACCCCAGCCAGAACCCGAACACCCATCGTGATTTCAACTCGGCGCGAGCGCGAATCCGGAACTCAAACGAGACACTGCGCAACATCATGCCCATGGCCATCAGCGCCAATGGCCCATACAGTTTGCCAAAAATAACGCCCCACGCCAGCGGAAAAGCCGCGGCGAACAAGCCTATACCCAGCAGCGGCCAAAACTCGTTGGCATCGCGCCAGGGGCTCAGCAGCGCCATCATGCGTCCGCGCTCATCGACCGGCGCTACAGGCAACAACATGCCCACGCCAATATCAAAGCCATCGAGCACCACGCCGCCGATAATCAGCAAAAACAACAGCCCCATGAACACCAACGGAATCCAGAACGTCGGATCGTTGGCGTTGACGCCCAGGGAAGCGGCCAGTGCGGCGATCATTGAGACGGTCCTCCGGGTTTGCGTACCGGCACCACGCCGTAACGAGCCGCATGAAACAACATGCCGTTAAACGCTGCAATCAACACGATATACAACACGCCAAAGCCTGCTACCCCCAGCGCCAACGAGGTCGTGCTGGCAGTCCCCAGGACTTCGGTTTGTGTAATGGTGGCATTGACGACATAGGGCTGCATGCCCACCAATGAAAACACTCCGCCCCCCAACACCATCAGCCCGCCGCTGTACAACATGCCCACCATGCAACGCAGCCACCACGCCGGTAAAGGGGCTGGATCCAGTTTGCGCCGCAGTGTCAGTGCTGCGGTCGCCCACGATACGAGCAACATCAACACACCCAATACCAAGATCGCACGCAGCGTCCAGAACGTCAGCCCCACAGGCGGACGCATGCCGGAAAATTTATCCAGCCCGAGATAACGCCCCTGCTCATCACGCCCCAGCCAGCTGCCGCCCGCTTGTTCGAGCGTCCAGTCATAGCGATTGACCTCCGACCGACTGTCAGGCAGACCCGATACCGTCCAACTCGGCACAGTACCGCTTTTCCAATAGCCCGCTGCCGCGGCCGCCTTGGCCGGCTGGTGTTCCGCCATGACTCGACCTGCCCCATTCAGGACCGGGACCTGCAGCGTCGAAGCCACCACCGCCACGACCAATGCCGTCTTGAACGTACAGCGCTCTCCATCCTGCAAGGGACGGCGCAAAGCTTGCAACGCGGTAATGCCCAGCATCAAAAAAGCCGCCGCCAGCAGCGACCACAACGCCATCAGCCCGAGATTCCAGCCGAGAGAGGGATTGAATATCACCTCCTGCCAGTCCAGCACCCGGTAACGGGCGTCAATCAGCGTCGCGCCGGCGGGAGTCTGTACCCATGATTGCAGCACCAACACCCAAAACAGTGCGGCGCCCTGGCCCACAGCGACCATGAATACCGCAAAGGTATGCACCCAGTTCGAGACCCGGCGCTGGCCAAACAGCATGACGCCCAGAAAACAGGATTTCAGGACAAACACCGACAGCACGCCAAAGCCGATCAGCGGCGCGGCCACGTTACCAATTTTGTCCATCAGGCCGGGCCACAGACTGCCCAGCTGGATCAATACCGGCAACCCGGCCGCCAGAGCCAACACGAACGACAAGGCAAAAATGCGCACCCAGAATCGATAGGCGGCCGTCCATCCGGCCTGCCCGGTGCCGTGCGCGCGCAATTTGAAAAACAGCAGCAACCAGGCCAGCGCGAACGCCAATGCCATAAATAGCGCCAGAAAACTGAGGCTGGTAGTGAACTGGATCCGAGCCAGCAAGAGGGGAACAATATCCATGATGGCCGGTAGTGTAGAGCCTGTTTCCTGAACGCGGGAGATGGGCCGCGACGGCATCGGAGTGCGAACGTGGCAAAATTGATGCTTTGCTGCTGCATTCACCTATCCATTCAGCATGACCACCGCCCCGACTCCGACTGCCGCCACCAACTATCTGCGCAACATCATCGAAGATGACCTGCAGGCCAACCGCTACCAAGGTAAGCGCTGGTCCGGCACGCCTGGCCCAGCCTCGATACAGTCCCAGGGCGAGCCGGACACCGCGCGCATCCGCACCCGTTTTCCGCCGGAGCCCAATGGCTACCTGCACATTGGCCACGCCAAGAGCATCTGTGTCAATTTCGGGCTCGCCCGCGAATACGGTGGGGTCTGCCACCTGCGCTTTGACGACACCAACCCCGAAAAAGAAGACCAGGAATACGTCGACTCCATCATCGAAGCCGTAAATTGGCTGGGTTTCGACTGGAAGGCCGACGGTAACAACAACCTGTATTTCGCCAGCGACTATTTCGAATTCATGTACGAATTCGCCCAGGCGCTGGTGCAGGCCGGCCATGCCTACGTCGACGAGCAGACGCCCGAGCAGATCCGCCAGAACCGCGGCACCCTGACCGAGCCGGGGAAGGCCTCGCCGTGGCGGGATCGTCCGGCCGAGGAGTCGCTGACCCTGCTGGCCGACATGCGTGACGGCAAGTACCCCGACGGCAGTCTGGTGCTGCGGGCCAAGATCGACATGGCCTCGCCCAACATCAACCTGCGTGATCCGGTGATGTATCGCGTGCGGCATGCCACGCACCACCGCACCGGCAACAAGTGGTGTATTTACCCCATGTACAGCTGGGCTCATCCGGTCGAAGACGCCCTCGAAGGCATCACCCACAGTATCTGCACGCTGGAATTCGAAGACCAGCGTCCGTTCTACGACTGGATCCTGGCGCGCCTGGCCGAGCTCGGCAAATTGGCGCGCCCCCTGCCGCGCCAATACGAATTCGCCCGCCTGAACCTCAGCTACATCGTCACCAGCAAGCGCAAACTGTTGCAACTGGTGCGCGAGGGCTACGTCGACGGCTGGGACGACCCGCGCATGCCCACGATATTCGGCTTGCGCCGCCGCGGCTACACGCCGGCCTCCATCCGCCTGTTCTGCGATCGCACCGCCGTGTCCAAATCCGACTCGCGCATCGACTACAGCCTGCTGGAACAAGCCGTGCGCGACGACCTGGACCCCATCGCATCGCGCTCCGTGGCCGTGCTGGATCCGATCAAACTGGTCATCACCAACTACCCGGCTGGCCAAGAGGAACTCTGCTCGGCGCCTCGCAATCCCCACGACCCCGACGCCGGCAAACGCGAGTTTCCGTTCTCGCGCGAACTCTGGATCGAACGCGACGACTTCCGCGAGGAGGCTCCCAAAAAGTACTTCCGCCTGTATCCCGGCAACACCGTCCGCCTGAAATACGGCTACGTCGTGCGCTGCACCGGTTTCACCAAAGACGAATCTGGCCAGATCACCGAGGTCCAGGCCGAGTACCTGCCTGACACCAAGAGCGGCACGCCGGGCGCCGACAGCGTCAAAGTCAAGGGCAACATCACCTGGGTCAGCGCGGCGCATGCCATCCCGGCCAAGGTGCATCTGTATGACCGCCTGTTTGCCGATCCGCATCCCGATGGCGGTGACAAAGACTTCCTGGCTTGCCTGAACCCCAAATCGCGCGAAACCGTGACGGCCTGGCTGGAACCCGGCACCGTCGCCACGCCGGGTGCTACCTGGCAATTCGAACGGCTGGGTTATTTCACCGCGGACAGCAAGGACTCCACCCCCGAGGCCCCCGTACTCAATCGCATCGTGACGTTGCGCGACTCCTGGGCCACGGCCTGATTTTGACCATGACGACAGACTCCCTCGCCCTCGACTTCAAAAGCGCCACGCTGTATGCCATCCGCGTGGTGCTGCACAGCGCCGATTTGACGCGCTTGTCCGCCGCCCTGGATCAGCGCATGGCCGACGCCGGCAGTTTTTTTGAAAACGAACCGGTCGTCATCGACGCCAGCCGCGTGACAGACCCCATCGATTGGCCGGCCCTGCTCGCCGCGCTGCGCGGCCACAACCTGCCTCCCATCGGCGTGGTCGCCGAAGGCGATAATCTCAAGGCAGCCCAAGCCGCGGGCCTGGCGCCCGTCGAGCTGTCGACGCCCGTCGCGCGCCCCGCCGCCACGGTAGAGATGGCGCCGCCCAACCATGTCTCGACACCGGTGCCTGGCGTGCCCGCAGCCGCGTTAGCGACGGGATCTGCCGCGACGAACGAGGCCGAAGCCTCCGACAACGCGACCACGTCGACGGCTTCCGCTCAAGACGCCTCGGCGAACAAAGCCTCTGCGCCGGCCAAAACCGACAAGGGCTCGGCCAAGACTGGCAAAGCAGCGGCCTCCACGAGCAAGGATGCCCCCGGCAAAGTAGCGGTTTCGGCAACACCCGAGACGGCATCAGTTGAGCCAGCTCCGGCCGTTCCCACCACCGCGTTGGTCATCACCAAACCACTACGCTCAGGTCAACGCGTTTACGCACGGCATACCGATCTGGTCGTCATCGGCATGGTCAGCCAAGGTGCCGAAGTCATTGCCGATGGCAATGTGCACGTGTACGGCCCTTTGCGCGGCAAAGCGATGGCGGGCGCACGCGGCGATACCTCGGCGCGTATTTTCACCACGCAGCTTGACGCAGAATTGCTGGCAGTCGCAGGCGTGTATCGTGTCGTCGAGGCCAAACTCGACAGTGCCTTGCACAACCAACCTGCGCTCGTGCATCTCGACGGCGAAACACTGCGCGTCGACGCCCTGAAGAAATGAACCAAACATGGATCTCGTTATCGGATACACCATCCGATAACGAGGTCTACATCTTGTAAGAAGCCTTACATAGGCTTTTTGCTTTACGATAACGCGATTTATTCGAACATAAGGGTTAAACAGTCATGACACGAATTGTTGTGGTGACTTCCGGAAAGGGTGGAGTCGGCAAGACCACCACGAGCGCCAGCTTTTCCTCCGGTCTGGCCATGCGCGGCCACAAAACCGCCGTGATCGACTTTGACGTCGGCCTGCGCAACCTGGATCTCATCATGGGCTGCGAACGCCGCGTCGTGTATGACTTCGTCAACGTCATCCAGGGCGAAGCCACGCTCAAGCAGGCCTTGATCAAAGACAAACAGTTGGAAAACCTGTTTGTCCTGCCCGCCTCGCAAACACGCGACAAGGATGCGCTGACCCAAGAAGGCGTCGGCAAAGTCATCGAAGAACTCAAGGAAATGGGTTTCGACTACATTGTGTGCGACTCGCCGGCCGGGATTGAAGCAGGCGCATTGATGGCGGCCTATTTCGCCGATGATGCGCTGGTCGTCACCAATCCCGAAGTCTCTTCGGTGCGCGATTCCGATCGTATTCTGGGGATTTTGGCCTCCAAATCACGTCGTGCCATCGAGGCCGACGAAGATCCCGTCAAGGAATACCTCCTATTGACACGCTACAACCCCAAGCGTGTCAATGACGGCGAAATGCTGTCCTTGAGCGATATCGAAGACATCCTGCGCATCAAGCTCATCGGTGTCATTCCCGAGTCCGAAGCCGTACTGCAGGCATCCAACCAGGGCCTGCCCGCCATCCACTTGCGCGACAGCGACGTTTCCGAAGCCTACAAGGACGTCGTCGCACGTTATCTCGGCGAAGAAAAACCACTGCGCTTCACGGACTACAACAAACCCAGCTTGCTCAAGCGCCTATTCGGAGGGAAGTAAGCAATGTCTTTCCTGTCGTTTCTGCTTGGGCAGAAAAAAACTTCGGCGGTAGTCGCCAAGGAACGCCTGCAGATCATCCTGGCACACGAACGCACGGGCCGTGGCGCATCGCCCGACTACTTGCCGCAACTGCAGCAAGAGTTGGTCGCCGTCATCTCCAAGTACGTGAACATCAACCCTGATGACATCAGGGTGCACCTGGAACGCCAGGACACCCTGGAAGTGCTGGAAGTCAAAATCGAAATGCCGCAAAAAGAAGCCTGATCGCGGCATCTTGGCTGTCATATGACAAAGGGCCCCGACGTATAGTCGGGGCCCTTTGTCATATCAAACCCTGGAATACCAGCTAAGCGCAAATCAAACGCTATCCCTGTGATCATTCCTTGTGCAGTACGAAGCCATGCACATGGCTTCGCGCTGCAGTCTGGCGTTATTTGCCGACCTGATCACCGATGATACCGCCCAACGCAGCGCCACCGATCGTGCCCAAGATACCACCGTTGGTAATCACGGCACCGGCCACACCGCCCACGGCTGCGCCGCCCACCGTGCTCTTTTGACGACGGCTCATGCTGTCCCATGACGAACAGCCCGCCACAGAAACTGCCAGCAAAATAGCCATACCCACTTTCGAGATAGTTCCGATTTTCATCATGATTTGAGACTCCTGTTCTTGCCGGCGAGCCGCCCCACGGCGAAAACACCCCCGCACTCTTATGAACCGTCAGGATCTCAAAAAGTGCCCCGCCAGGCTGTGAGGGATACCGATAAATTGTATCCATGGGTAGGTAATAACCCTGATCGCCCCACGCGACCGTAGCCTGTTGTCGGGATTATTTCACGAGCTGTAACACGTCACGAAAGCGAGGATGGTCGCAAGTCTCCATCCATTCGAACAAGGCCATCTCGGCAGTAATGACCGTCGCGCCCGACGCCCGGATACGCCGCAGGCCAGCATAGTGGTCCGCAGGACGGCGAGAGCCGGCCGCATCGGTGACAAAAACCGCGTGATAATTCAGTTCAAGCAGCCCCACAATCGTTTGCAGCACGCAAACGTGAGCCTCCCAGCCAGCCACCAGAATCGTGCGCCGGGCCGGGGGCAGCCAGGCTTCGAAGCCTGGTTCTCGCACGGCAGAAAAATGCCGTTTTTGAAACACTGACTGCACCGACTCGCATAACGGCGCGATGGTCTTGCCCAACGCCGCACTGCTGTGCTGAGTCGCGACGACAGGCACGTCCAGCAAGCGAGCCCCCTGGGCCAGCTTGTGAGCCACCGCTGCAGACTCCATTGCCTGGGAAATCGCGGGCTGCAGGCGTTCCTGCATATCCACGATCAACAATGTCGAATCAGCGGCGTTGAGCAACATGGCTAGCAGGACCTATGTCAAAGATTATTTCAAAGCCTTGTAGCGCAAACGGCGCGGCTTGGCGCCCTCTTCGCCCAGACGGCGTTTTTTGTCGGCCTCATATTCCTGGTAGTTGCCATCAAAGAACACCACCTGCGAATCGCCCTCGAATGCCAGGATATGCGTCGCGATACGATCCAGGAACCAGCGATCGTGGCTGATGACCATCACGCTGCCCGGGAACTCGAGCAAGGCGTCCTCGAGCGCACGCAAGGTTTCCACATCGAGATCGTTCGACGGTTCGTCCAGCAGCAGCACGTTGCCGCCCGCGACCAGCGTCTTGGCCAGATGCAAACGGCCGCGCTCGCCGCCCGACAATTGCCCGACAACCTTGTTCTGGTCGGCGCCCTTGAAGTTGAAGCGGCCCAGATAAGCCCGCGACGACATTTCAAATTTGCCCACAGTCAACAGATCTGCCCCGTCTGCCACAGCGTCGAAGACCGACTTGCCGTCTTGCAACGAGTCACGCGACTGATCGACAAAGGCCAATTGCACGGTTTGACCCAGCACCACGCTGCCCGAGTCCGGCTGCTCGCGGCCGGCAATCATGCGGAACAACGTAGATTTACCCGCGCCGTTGGCACCGATGATGCCCACGATCGCGCCGGGAGGCACCTTGAAGCTGAGGTTGTCGATCAGCAGACGGTCGCCATAGGCTTTGCTGACGTTATTGAATTCGATGACCTCGTTACCCAAACGCTCGCCCACGGGAATAAAGATTTCCTGGGTTTCATTGCGCTTTTGGTACTCGTACGAAGACAGCTCCTCGAACCGCGCCAGACGGGCTTTGGCCTTGGCCTGACGGCCCTTCGGGTTCTGGCGCACCCATTCGAGTTCTTTCTTGATGGTCTTTTGGCGAGCCGATTCCGAGGCTTCTTCTTGTTTCAGGCGAGCGTCTTTTTGCTCGAGCCAGGAACTGTAGTTGCCTTTCCACGGGATACCATGACCCCGGTCGAGTTCCAGAATCCACTCGGCCGCATTGTCCAGGAAGTAGCGATCGTGGGTCACACCCACCACCGTGCCCGGGAATTTATGCAGGAATTGCTCCAGCCACTCGACGCTTTCCGCATCCAGGTGGTTGGTCGGCTCGTCCAGCAGCAGCATGTCAGGCTTGGACAGCAGCAGGCGGCACAAGGCCACGCGACGTTTTTCACCGCCCGACAAATTACCTACAGTCGCATCCCAGGGCGGCAAACGCAACGCATCGGCCGCGATTTCCATCTGGTGCTCGATATCGTCCGCGCCGCTCGATGCGGCCGCGGCAATCACCGCCTCGAGCTCGGCCTGCTCGGCCGCCAAGGCATCGAAATCGGCATCGGGCTCGGCGTAGGCCGCATAGACCTCATCCAGCCGTTTTTTGGCGTTCACCACCGCGCCCAGGCCTTCTTCGACGGCCTCGCGCACCGTGTGCTCGGGATTCAACTGAGGTTCCTGCGGAAGATAGCCGATATTCAACCCCGGCATGGGTACGGCGTCGCCTTCGATTTCCTTGTCCACGCCGGCCATGATCTTGAGCAAAGTGGATTTGCCCGAACCGTTCAGGCCCAGCACGCCGATCTTGGCGCCGGGGAAAAACGAAAGAGAAATATCACGCAAAATCTGTCGCTTTGGCGGCACGATCTTGCCAACGCGATTCATGGTGTAGACGTATTGGGCCATGGACTCTTATGCAAAAAAAGACGAATCAGAGGGAAGCCATGATTGTAGGCCGGAATAGCCTCAGTCAGCCTTGCGCGGCCGCCATTGCGCCAGACTGACTCCCGCCAGCGCCATCAGACCACCCACAATGTGATAGCTATGCGGCACCTCGTTCAACATGAAGGCCGCAATCGCTACCGTGCCGACCGGCATCAGGTTCAAAAAAATACTGGCCCGATTCGGTCCTAAATAACGCACACCCTGCATCCACAGATACGGTGCAAACAACGAAGGAAAAATCCCCGCATACAGGACCAACGGAATATTGCTGGCATTCAACGGCGAAGCCGGTGCCAACAAAAACGAAGGCACCTGAAACAAAATGCCGAACAACACCTGCACGTAAAGCGACTGCCACACCCCGATCGGCAAGGGCCAACGGCGCAGCAACACGCCATACATCGCATAAGCCAGCGCCGCCACGCCCATCAACCCGTCACCGATGCTGCCGCCGACCTCAAGCAAGCGCAGGGGATTCCCCTCGCCGAGCAATACGCCCAACCCGAGCAGCGACAAGGCGCCGCCCGCCACCGCCGTCCAGGCCGGCAACTCTCGCAGCACGATACAAACCAGCACAATCGTCAATAGCGGCACCATGGCAGTGATGATGCCCATATTGGTCGCCGTGGTCGTCGCCGCCGCCACATAAATCAACCCTTGATACACCGCCATCCCTAGCGCGCCCAATACGGCCAGCTTGCCCAGATGCGGCACGATCGCACGCCAGCCACGCAATACGCCGGGCAACACAAAAGGCGTCAGGATCACGCCGGCCAGCACCCAGCGATAAAACCCGATCACGGCCGGCTCAATCACATCGGCCGCCATCTTGGTCACCACCATATTCAATGACCAGATCAACGCCGCCAATAGTGGAAACAACATATGGCGCGCCGATGGCGCCGTTACAGCATTCGACATGACAACAGACTTTGCGCAAGCAAAGCCGCGATATTAGCGCTGTATCGTGAACATCGCCGCCGTGCTTGAGAAACGAGCGACAATATGGGTTTCGTATATACGGCTGCAACCGGCATTGCCTGGATCGCACGCAGTGCCCCTATCAGGACCCATCATGACCGCCTCCTCCACGCCCCCGGCCTCATTGACGCATTTCAGCTCCCAGGAGCTCGACATGCTCGCCAAAACCGCTGACGCCCTCAGCGCCTACCTAGGCAAACCCGTTCTGGCCGAAGTCGTGCTGGGTGACGAAGGCACCGAATGGGTCAGCTTTGGCATACCCGTCGAGCAAAGCGCCAAAGACGATGAGCAACCCCATGTCCAACTGGGAGGGCCGCAGGCCCGCCTCCTGGGTAATCGTGGCGGCCTCAGCCCCACCGACAATGATACCTACGATTGCCTCTACCTCTGGGCCATCCAGATCACTCTGGCCGAAGGCGAACGCTTCGTCAAACTGGACCAATCCGGCGAAGAAACCGCCTGGTCCGACGACCTGCTGGACGTCCTGCCCTTTGCGCTGTCCGATGAGCCCTTGCCTGATGTAGACGAGGAAGAAGAGGAAAATGATGACGAGGATGATGACGGCGACTACGACGCCGCTCTCCCTCCTGGACATCGCATTCACTGAAACCGGGGAGCGGGCCAGGTAAAAATCATCCTGGTGGGACCTAAGCCACTCCGCGCCGCTGATCCCGCCGGTACAACATATAGCCCACCGGCCACATCAACCCCACCAGCATCTTGGCTGTCGGCCGAGTCAGCGGATAGGCCTGCACTGCCGTGGGTACGCCCGAGTGCTCCAGATCCAATCGGAACCGCGTAAACCGCGCAGCAGCCATCAAGAAATCCTTGGGCCGAAACCGGAACCACTCCATGTGGTGTTCGAGCACATCCCACGCCAGCAAATACAGGCCCTGCGCATTATTGCGAATCGATACCGCCCCCCTGCTCAACCCGTCCGGGCTCGGGTGATAAACCCGAACCACGCGGTTAATACAATGGTTCAAGTATCCCGCCCGCGCCATCGCCCACCAGATCAGGCTCTCGGGCACAAAGCCCGCCACATCCTCGGGAAAAGGAAAACGGCGCAGCACAGCCGTACGCAGACTGCCGAATTTTTCGCCCTTGATTCGATAACGGAAATACAGATCGACGGCGGACGCATCGAAAATGTCCTGCGGGAAACGATCTCCCACAATGTCACCGTCGGGCCGGGCGCATAGGCCCATCACGCCCACATATCGCTCGCGTTGATCCGGCGCAATCTGTTCCCAGGCGTCCTTCAATATCTGCAGTCCCTCCGGCGGCATCTCATCATCGCTGTCCAGCGTAATGATGAACTCGCCATACGCCTCACGTACGCCTCGATTGAATGCCGTTTTTTTATGCTGGTTTTTCTGCCAGATATATCTGATGGGAAACTCGGCCTCGGCCTGCCATGCCCGGACCGCTTCGTGAGTCCGATCCGTCGATCCGTCGTCTACGACCAACCATTCGAAATCACGACAAACCTGCCGTTTCAGGGATTCGTACACACGATACAGAGTGCCTGCCCGGTTATAAGTGGGCGTCAGTATCGTGAACGTGTATTGAGGCTCACTCATGCAATCAAACAGGTCTGCGCAAGCGCGCCAACGGCAGCCACGCTGCTTACAAGTAAAAACTGGGTAAGTGTAGGAGGATATTTAGACCCGGGAGGTATTCCGAAACAGCCATTTTGAAAACAAATTTTGCAAATTCTGCCGTAGTGAAACAGGCATGTCGTCATTGTCTGACGCCACCCGCGAACAAAATGCCATCCAGCAGGTAAACTCTGGCGGCTGCCACGGACGACCTATGGACACTCATCCTATCCAGTTAAACGATATCGCGCTGTTTGTCGAAGTTGCTCGCCGCAAGAGCTTCAGTCTGGCCGCACGAGCGCTCGCCATGCCGACCTCGACGCTGTCACGCCGCATCGGCCAACTGGAACAAGCGATTGGATTACGGCTCATCAACCGCAACACCCGGCGCCTGGAGCTGACCAATGCCGGCGCCGCTTACCTGCGACGATGCCAAGGTCTCGTTGACGAAGCCCGCCTGGCGCATGAACAACTGCAGACCCTGTCAGCCAGTCCGCAGGGACGGCTCACCATTGCGATCCCCTACAGCATCGCGATCTGGCTGTTGCCTGATGCGTTAAAGGCCTTCACCGAACGCTACCCCGATTTGGAATGCGAGTTCGACATGAGCATGAAAGCCGCCGAAAACTCGCAAGGCGGCCCGTTCGATCTGGTCCTGCGTTTCGGCCGCAGCGCCCCCGCGTCAGAGCCTGGCGCCGCCGAAGAATCGATCGCGCAGGAAATTGCCTCGCTGGACACTCATCTGTACGCGTCGGCCGACTATTTGCGCGAACACGGCGAACCGCAGCAGCCTTCCGACCTGTCAGAGCACGAGTGCTTTCGTACCACGATCGACCCGGAACATTCATTCTGGGTGCTGCATAACGGCCAACACAGCGAACGTGTAGCCGTCAAAGGCGCTATCGCGGGCAACAGTATCAGTGTGATTGGCTCATTGGCTGGCTTGGGCATGGGCATCACCCGATTGCCCAATTGCCGAGCCCTGGCTCCCATCATCGACAGCAACGCCTTGCGGCGCATCCTGCCGCAATGGCGCCTGGAGCCCCTCTCGGTCTATGCCGAACTGCCGACCCCTGTGATGCCCGCCAAAACGCGGGCCTTCATGGATTTTCTGCGTCCTTGGCTGGACCCGGTTGTTTAAACATACCCCGAGGGGGCCGTTTTTTGCCTTGGGGCGGCCCGGCGGTAAAAAAAGCCCCCACGCTGCGCCTTCGGCTTGCTGCCCCCCGAGGGGGCCGTTTTTTGCCTTGGGGCGGCCCGGCGGCAAAAAAAAAACCACCGACATAATCGGTGGTTTTTTACATCAAGGCGCAAGAATTACACGCGTTTGATTTTTTCCAGCATCTTGAAAACACCTTTGGGGGCGTTGACGAACAAGCGCTTGAAAGACTTGCCCAGGCAACGGCGTTCCAGGGTGTTACGACGCACACGTTTGCGCTCAGCCATGATGATCTCCGGTAAGGTTCGATAGTGCCCAAACCCGCCCGACGTTCCCAGTATCAAAGCATAGACAAACTACGCTGCAATACTGACGGGCCACAGGCTGGTGGCAGAAATTGGATAACTCAGCATTGTAGCCTTAAACGCTGCCAGCAGCCAAATCGAGCCCGGCCCCAGCCCTGGCCAAGGATATTCACGCGACAATTACACGGATTAGCGGTAATCTAAGATACTGTTTAAATATACAGATATCTCAGCGATATCCTATCGTCCGCGGATTCTGGTCTGATTCCGCTTCGTCCACGCATCGTTCCCTCGTCATGAGCTCTCAAATTCGCATCGTCGGCGCCCGCCAAAACAACCTGAAAAACCTGGATCTGACGCTCGCCACCGGCGAGCTCGTCGTCATTACCGGCGTGTCGGGCTCAGGCAAAAGCTCCCTGGCGTTCGATACGCTCTATGCCGAGGGCCAGCGCCGCTACGTCGAAACCTTTTCGCCCTATGCACGCCAGTTTCTGGACCGCATGGACAAACCCCAGGTCGATCGCATCGAGGGCATTTTGCCCGCCATCGCCATCGACCAGACCAACCCGGTGCGCAGCTCGCGCAGCACCGTGGGCACGATGACCGAGCTGAACGATCATCTCAAGCTGCTCTTCGCGCGCGGCGCCAAGCTCTACTGCCGCGGCTGCGGCAAGCTCGTGCGGCGCGATACGCCCGACTCGATTGCCGCCTCGCTGGCGCGGCGCGCACCGGCGGCGGGCGACCCGCGCCTAGTCATTACGTTCCCGATTGCCGTACCCGCCAACTTCACAGAAGACGAGGTTCGCGGCTTTCTCGAGCAGCAGGGCTACACCCGCGTGCACCACGAAGAAACCCGTGCACCGTCGGCAACCAGGGTCGCCAGCAAACGCGCAAAGACCGCCAGCAAGGCCAAAACCGCAACGACCAACGACGAACGCCGCATTCTGCACGTAGTGCAAGACCGATTCCGTCATTCCAGCGCAGAACGCGAACGCCTGATGGAGGCGCTGGATACCGCGCTGCGCATGGGCGGCGGCCACATGGCCGTTCATGCGCTCGACGACGAAGGCGCCGACGCACAGGTCTGGAAATACAGCGATCGCCTGCACTGTGCAGACTGCGATATCGAATACACCGATCCGCTACCCAGCAGTTTTTCCTTTAACTCGCCGCTCGGCGCCTGCGAAACCTGCCGCGGGTTTGGGCGCGTCATCGGCATCGATTACGGCCTGGTCATCCCTGACGAAAACAAAACCTTGAACGAAGGCGCCATCAAGCCCTGGCAAACGCCCTCGTACAAGGAATGCCAGGACGATTTGGCCAAATACGCACCGCGCGCGGGTATCCCGCTCTCTGTGCCATGGAAATCCATGACCGAGGAACAGCGCCATTGGGTGCTGCATGGCGATCCCGACTGGAAAGGCGGCAACAACGCCTGGAAAACCCAGTGGTACGGTGTACATCGATTCTTTGCCTGGCTGGAAAGCCGCGCCTACAAAATGCATGTGCGCGTACTGCTGTCCAAATACCGCAGCTATACCCCCTGCCCGACGTGTCATGGCGCGCGTCTCAAGTCCGATGCCTTGCTGTGGCGCTTGGGGACCAAGGCCGAGGCCGATGCAGTTCTGCCGCCGGGCGACGGGCGCTATACGCGTTTCATGCCCGCAGGCGCGGCCTGGAGCCGTGAACAGCTCGAGTCCCTGGACGGCCTGTCGATTCACGATGTCATGCAGTTGCCCATCGAACGCGTGCGCAGCTTCTTTGACACGCTCTCGTTTACCGGCGTGCTGGATGCCGCCGCCGATCTGCTGCTGACCGAAGTCCGCGCGCGATTGAAATTTCTCTGCGACGTGGGCTTGGGCTATCTGACGCTGGACCGTCAAAGCCGCACCTTGTCTGGCGGCGAAGTACAACGCATCAACCTGACCACGGCGTTGGGCACCTCGCTGGTCAACACCCTGTTCGTCCTGGACGAGCCGTCTATCGGGCTGCACCCGCGCGACATGCACCGCGTCGTCGAAGTCATGCATCGGTTGCGCCAGGCCGGCAATACCCTGGTCGTCGTCGAACATGACCCTCAAGTCATGGTGGCTGCGGATCGCATCATCGACATCGGGCCGGGTCCGGGCGAACGCGGCGGACGTATTGTGTTCGACGGCACGCCCGCCCAGTTGCGCAGTTCTCACACGCTCACTGGCGACTACCTGGGCGGACGCCAACGTGTCGAGGCGCCGCGCCCCATGCCCGTCGCTGCCAACACGCCGCGCCTGTTATTAGAGGGCGCGACCGCACACAATCTGCGCAACGTCTCTATCGAACTGCCGCTCGGCCGTCTCGTGTGTGTTACCGGGGTGTCGGGCTCGGGCAAATCGACCTTGGTCCAGGATGTGCTGTATCCGGCCCTGCTCAAATACCAAGGCAAGCCCTCCGAGGCCCCCGGCCCGTTTGAACGCCTGCTGGGCGCCGAGCAGATTGCCGACGTGGTCATGGTCGATCAGACGCCTATCGGCAAGACCGCACGATCGAATCCGGCAAGCTATGTCGGGGCCTTTGATGCGATCCGCAAGCTCTTTGCCCAAGCGCCGCTCGCCAAGGAACGCGCCTACACCGCAGGCACGTTCAGTTTCAATAGCGGCGACGGGCGTTGCCCCACCTGCGGCGGCACCGGTTTCGAGCATGTCGAGATGCAGTTCCTGTCCGATGTCTATCTGCGTTGCCCCGATTGCGACGGACGGCGATTCCGTCCCGAAGTCCTCGAGGTGCGCATCGAACACCTGGGCAAGAACGCCTCGATAGACGAGGTCCTGGAGATGACCGTCAGCGAGGCCCTGGAATTTTTCAAAGGCTTGCGCGATGTGCAGACCGGGCTGGCGCCCTTGGCCGATGTGGGTCTCGAATACGTACGATTAGGACAACCCGTCCCCACGTTATCCGGCGGCGAAGCCCAGCGCCTGAAGCTCGCCGGCCATTTGGCCGAAGCCGCGCGCAGTGGCATCTCGACCGCCAAGGTTGCTAAAAAAGGCAGCCTGTTCTTGTTCGACGAGCCGACGACCGGACTGCACTTTGACGATGTGTCGCGCCTGATGCGCGCATTCCGCAAGCTGCTCGCGGCAGGCCATACCTTGTTGGTCATCGAACACAATCTCGACGTCATCCGCGCCGCAGATTGGCTGATCGACCTGGGCCCCGAAGGTGGCGACGCCGGCGGCCTCGTCGTAGGTGTCGGTACCCCGCAAGACTTGATGGACAACCCGCACTCGCATACCGGGACGGCGTTACGCGACTACGAAGTCAGCGTATTGCCGAGCCAGGCCATCGAGGCAGTCACGGCTGGAGATACTGACATTGACGCCGCGTCAGCCTCTTCCGCCCTCACATTGGCCGAGCCCGCCGCCACCTATGCGGAAAGCGCCGGTACGCCGCTGCAATCTCTCATGCGCCGCCGGCGCCAGGCGCAAGCCATCGAGATACGCAATGCGCGCGAACACAACCTGAAAAACGTCAACGTCGAGATTCCCCACGACAAGTTCACCGTCATCACCGGCGTCTCGGGCTCGGGCAAATCCACGCTGGCCTTTGACATCCTGTTCAACGAGGGCCAACGCCGTTATCTGGAATCGTTGAATGCCTACGCGCGCGCCATCGTGCAGCCTGCGGGCAAGCCGGATGTGGACGCGATTTTCGGTATTCCGCCCACGGTCGCGATCGAACAGCGCACCAGCCGCGGCGGGCGTAAATCCACCGTCGCCACAATGACGGAGATTCACCATTTTCTGCGCCTGCTGTACGTCAAGCTGGGCACGCAATATTGCCCCGACTGCCAGGTCGCCGTCGAGCCGCAAAACACCGACCAGATCGTGGCGCGCCTGTTGCGCGAGCACAAGGGCCAGCATATCGGCCTGCTCGCGCCGCTGGTCACTGCACGCAAGGGCTACTACACCGATTTGGCCAAGTGGGCGGGCTCCAAGGGCTACACGCATTTGCGGGTCGACGGCACGTTCATTCCCGTCAGTCCGTGGCCGCGCCTGGATCGCTACAAGGAACACACCATCGAGTTGCCGATCGCCGATCTGATCGTCGATCCCGACAACGAGGCGGCGCTGCGCAATGCCGTCAAACAGGCCCTGGAACACGGCCAAGGCGTCCTCAGCATGGTCTGGCCGGTCAACAAACTGCACGAGGCGCTCGACAGCGAGCTGCAGCAGCAGCATTTCTCGGTCAAACGCGCCTGCCCCTCGTGCGGCACCAGCTTTCCAGAGCCGGACCCACGCCTGTTTTCGTACAACTCCAAACATGGCTGGTGCACGGGATGCTTTGGCACGGGCGTACAACTGCAGGATTTCGACGCCGAGCAAACCGGCGAGGAATCCGCCTGGAACGCGGGCTACGATGGCGAGGCTCACACTTGCACGGTCTGCGATGGCCAGCGCCTGAATCGCGTAGCGCGAGCCGTGCGCTGGCGTGACCGCTCCATCGCCGAGCTCGCCGCCATGCCGGTTTCCGAGGCACACACCTTTTTCACCGGCCTGGTTGCGCGCGGCCGCGAGGGCGAAATTGCGCGCGATATCCTGACGGAAATTCGCGGCCGCCTGAATTTCATGAAAGAGGTCGGCCTGGATTATCTGGCGCTGGATCGTGCCGCACCCACCTTGTCGGGCGGCGAAGCCCAACGCATCCGGCTCGCGGCACAGTTGGGCTCGAACCTGCAAGGCGTGTGCTACGTGCTGGACGAGCCCACCATCGGCCTGCATCCACGTGATAACCGCATATTGCTGGACGCCCTGGCCCGTCTCGAAGGCAACGGCAATACGCTGGTCGTGGTGGAGCACGATGACGACACCATCCGCCGTGCCTCGCACATCATCGACATTGGCCCCGGCGCAGGCGTGCGCGGCGGCCGCGTTGTGGCGCAAGGCAGCGCGCAGGACCTGATCGACGCACCTGAGTCGGTCACCGGCCGTTATCTGGCCAAGCCCTTGAAGCATCCGCTCAATGGCCGCCGCGCGGTCGACGATGACACGCAGATGATTCAGATCCATGGCGCACACCTGCATAATCTGCGCCATGTCGATGCCCGAATTCCCATTGGCCGTCTCAGCGTCGTCACGGGCGTGTCCGGATCCGGCAAGTCCACGCTCGCACGCGAGGTCCTGCTCGACAACCTGCTGCAAGCCGTCTCGCAATCCAAAGCCCCGCGCTGGAACGGCTGCGAACGCATCAGCGGCTGGGAGACGATCGATCGCGTCCTGGAAGTCGACCAGACACCCATCGGCAAAACCCCGCGGTCCTGCCCGGCCACCTATATCGGGTTCTGGGATGACGTGCGCCGCCAATTCGCCGATACGCGCGAGGCCCGCATGCGCGGATGGAGCGCCGCACGGTTCTCGTTCAACACCGGCGATGGCCGCTGCCCCATTTGCGAAGGCCAGGGCATGCGCACCATCGAAATGAACTTCCTGCCCGACGTCAAAGTGCCCTGCGATGCCTGCAACGGCGCACGCTTCAACAGCGACACGTTGTCAGTACAAATGCGCGGCAAAAACGCGGGCGAGTTGCTCAACATGGAGGTCGACGATGCGCTGGGCTACTTCACCGCGCATCCCAAAATTCATCGTCCCTTGCAACTGATGCAGGACGTGGGGCTGGGATACCTGACACTGGGGCAACCCTCGCCCACCCTATCCGGAGGCGAGGCGCAGCGCATCAAGCTGGTCACAGAGCTGTCGAAAGCCCGCTTGACCGAGGGCGTCATCACGACAGGCCGTGCTTCGCGCATTCCGCACACGCTGTATGTATTGGACGAGCCGACGGTCGGCCTGTCGATGGCCGATGTGGAAAAACTGATTCACGTGCTGCATCGCCTGGTCGAGGCAGGCAATACTGTTGTCGTGATCGAGCACAATCTGGACGTGATCGCCGAGGCCGATTGGCTGCTCGACCTCGGCCCCGAGGGCGGCACCGGAGGCGGCCAACTGGTCGCCGAGGGTTCGCCCGAACACGTGATGACCTTGCGCGAACGCTCGCATACCGGCCGTGTCTTGACGGAATTTCTCGCACAACAGCAGTAAGCATCATGCAATGTCGTTTTGAAGATCGTCTGGCCGGGCGTGCACTGAATCTGCAGCGCCTGCGCCAACGCATCGAAGCCCGTCACCGCGAGGAATTGCCTGCCGCGCTGGACGCCATCGAGGCCGCGCGCCGCGCAGGGTATTGGGTCGCGCTGCTGCTCGACTACGAGCTGGGGGAATGGCTGGCCCCCGAAACCACCTTGCCGCCGCCCACAGGCGGCGCGGCAACACGGCAAGTCGCCGATGGCACAGCTCGCCTGGCAGGGTTGGTATTCGAGCGCATGACCGTTGAAGCGCCGTGGCCGGCGGAGAACACCGTACCGACACGGACTGCGGAAAACACGCCCACCCTGCACGCAAGCGAGGTCCCTGCCTCGACCTCCCCCGGCTCCGCAAATACCGCAGACATAACGACTCGGCATGTACCAGCCGCACATATCACTTCCATCCGGCCTCGCATGGCACGAGCAGACTATCTGCGCCAGATCGAAGCCATCCGCCAGCTGATAGCCGCGGGCGAACTCTATCAGGTGAACTACACCCTGCCTCTGGATGTACAGCTGCAAGGCGACCCACGTTCGCTTTACCAACACCTCGCAGCTCGCCATCCGGTAGCCCACGGCGCCTATATCGAAGACGGCCAACGCACCGTACTGTCGTTTTCCCCAGAGTTGTTTGTGCGGCGAGAGGGCGCCCGCCTGACGGTACGCCCGATGAAAGGCACCTCGCCACGCCATCCAGATCCCATCGAAGACGAACGGCTCGGCCGCGAACTGCACGCCAGCGCCAAAAATCGCGCAGAAAACCTGATGATCGTGGACCTGCTGCGCAATGATCTCGGCCGCCTGGCCCGCCCTGGCTCGGTCCAGGTGCCTGCGCTATTCACCCTGGAACGCTACCCCACCGTGTGGACGATGACCTCCACGGTGACCGCCGAGGTCCCGGACGCGACGTTCAGCCAGATCCTGCACTCCCTGTTTCCTTGCGGCTCGATTACCGGCGCGCCCAAGATCGCCGCCATGCGGCGCATCCGCCAAATGGAAATCGCACCGCGCGGCCTGTACTGCGGGGCCATCGGCTGGCTCGCGCCCGATGGGGATTTTTCGCTGAACGTCGCGATTCGGACGCTGGTGCTGGATCAAACTGGCCAAGGGGTTTATAGCGTCGGAGGCGGCATCGTGCACGACTCGGATCCGGAACTGGAATGGCAGGAGTGCCAGTGGAAAGCTCGGCTCTTGCAGGATGCCATGCCAGCCTCTGCGTCGGGACCGGCATAGTTATCTGCCGCGGCACGGCTGCGGCGGCCGCACCGGCATCGGCCTCTCACTCCATCATCGGATAACATTCCAACTCACCCCCGCATTCCATCACCGGGCCGTTTTTCCTGCACTCGAGATTCAGATCATGTCCGCTGAGCTGATCGAAACCATGCTTGTCGACGCAGACGGCAACATCCCCCTGCTGCCCCGCCACCTGGCCCGCCTGGAAGCCAGTTGCGCCGCGCTGGACTATCCATGGGCGGGTGCGCTGGAAATCGAACGGGCCCTGTATTCCGCGCTATCCATGCTGGCCACACCCGGTATGCACCGGCTGCGATTGCTGCTCAATCGCACGGGACACCGCACTGTCCAAACGGCCCCCTTGCCCGCGTTGCCCGACGTTCAGCACATCATGCTGTCTGATGAGGTACTGGACGCAGACGAACCCCTGCTGCGCTACAAAACCACCTATCGCCCCTGGTACACCGACGCCGCGAGCTGGCTGGCCGCGCATCCCGACGTATTCGACCTGCTGTACCTGAATCAACGCGGGGAGCTCTGCGAAGGCAGCCGCAGCAACGTTTATCTGCTGATCCGGGGTGTCTGGTACACGCCTCCAACCAGCAGCGGCTGCCTGCCGGGCGTGCAGCGCGCGGAGTTGCTCGATCGAGAGTCGGTGCACGAACGCACCCTGAGCGCGCAAGACCTGCATCAGGCCGAAGGCATACGCCTGTCCAACGCGCTGCGCGGCTGGTTCGACGTCACCTTGCGATCAGTCTGATCCATGCGTAGCATGGCCGGCCTCAAGCGGCCGGCGCCGACGTTAAACAGGGGAAGACGTTCAGGCGTTGACTACGCCTTTGCTTTCAACGCCAGTTGCAACGCCTCGTTAGCGACGGCCATCCCCATCGCTGCCGTCACCGTCACGACAGAGCCATATCCCGCGCACGACAGTCCCTGCGGCGCAACCGTCTGAGCGGCGGCCCCCATATCGTCGGTCACCTCGGCAGCGCGCGCCCAAGCCGCGGGCATGATCGCCGGCTGATCGAACCAGAGCGCTCTCACTCCCATGCGCGGGACCCGTTTGAGCGCCTTGCCGCGTGCGTCGCTGGCCTTGGGAAATCCGTGCTGGCGGCGCAATTGATTGCGCAGCTTGGCCAGTAGCGCGTCGTTTACCGCCTGCGACAAATCCCCCGCGCGCAAGGCCAGCGGATCCGTCTTGCCCCCCGCGCCGCCACACAATAGCAGTGGCACGCGGCGCTCGCGGGCATACAGCACCATCGCGATTTTGGCCGCTGCCTGATCCGTGCAATCGACCAACACGGCATACGGCCCAGGCAACACCTGATCGATATTGCCGGGCTCGACGAAATCCTCGACACGCGTCAACACGCACGCCGGGTTGATCGCCTGAATCCGATCCGCCATGGCGTCGACCTTGGACTGCCCGATGGTTGAGGTCAGGGCATGAATCTGCCGATTGACGTTGGATTCCGCGATGTTGTCCAGATCGATCAGGGTCAACGCCCCCACGCCGCATCGGGCCAGCGCCTCTGCAACCCAGGACCCCACTCCGCCCAAACCCGCCACTGCAATGTGTGCCTCTCGCAAACGAGCCGGCGCATCCGGGCCATATAGGCGCGCCAAACCACCAAAACGGCGTTCGGCGTCGACGTCATCCAAGGTAGGTGAAATATCCATGGGCGCTATTTTCCCACGACGGCGTACCGCACAGCGCAATCCACACAAAACGACCCAGCTTCGGCCAAACGTTGCAATAAGGACACACCCTGACAATCTCTGATTCGATGCGCGTCGCGCCCTGGGAAATCACAACTTCTGTGATCTATCAATTAATTAACATCAGTTCATCCCAACCGGGCGGCTATATGCCGACAAATGTGCCGTTCGGTTTTCTTGTTCCATCAAATTGCCCGGCTGCGCTCTCTCGACACCCCGGAGACTTAAGATCAAAATCGCAGAAGTTAATGCCGCATCAGTGTCAACTTCAGCCCCTTCCCCCTCTTCTTCCTCTCATGCGACGGAGTTTTCCGGAGCGGGTCTGCTGTGCGTGGTTGCCATGCTCAACCACATCGCCCTCACCGGCGGACGCATCACCGTATCGCTAACTGCCCTGCAACTGGGGCTATCTACGTTTATTGTGGGCAGTTTGGTCGCGGTATTCGCGGTCATCCCCATGTTGATGTCGGTACGGGCCGGCCAGTGGATCGACCGTATCGGGATACGCCGCCCCATCACCTTGGGCAATGCATTGGTTGTCACCGGCACAGTCTTGCCCTTTATCCACCAACACCAGATCACGCTGCTCATTGCAGCCTGTAGCATCGGTACTGGCTTCATGTTGCACCAAGTCGCGACCCAGGATGTGTTGGGGCATGCCGAACCTGCGCGCCGCCTGCGCAATTTTTCCTGGTTGTCGCTCTCCATGGCGGGCTCCGGATTCAGCGGTCCGCTCATCGCCGGGCTGGCCATCGATCATTTGGGTTCACGGCTGGCATTCGGCATTTTGACCCTGGGGCCACTGCTGGCCCTGGCCGGGCTGCGCCGGCTGCAGCCCGCTCTGCGCGCCGTGGACGAGAGCATAGAGCCCGCTGCGCGGCAGATCGCACGCCGGCGGGCCACCGAATTACTGCAACTCCCACCCCTGCGGCGCATCCTGATGGTCAATACCATTTTGTCGGGCGCCTGGGATACCCACCTGTTTGTCGTACCGCTGTTCGGGGTCGCCATCGGGCTGTCCGCCACCACGATCGGCACCATACTTGCGTCCTTCGCGCTGGGAACTTTCCTCATTCGGCTGGCATTGCCGTTTATCCAGACGCGCGTACGTTCCTGGACGCTCGTGCGCACAGCCATGGTCATCACGGCGGTAGATTTTCTCGTTTACCCGCTTTTCGCCGACGTTGCGGTCCTGATTGCGCTATCTTTTGTTCTGGGTTTGGCCCTGGGATGCTGCCAACCGAGTATGCTGTCGCTACTGCACCAACATACGCCGCATGGTCGTGCCGCAGAGGCGGTGGGTTTGCGGATGGCATTCATCAATGCCTCGCAAGTCTCTCTGCCATTGACCTTTGGCGCGTTGGGTGCGGTAATTGGCATCGCTCCCTTGTTTTGGGCCTACGCTGCCGCGCTGAGCGCAGGCGGCTGGGCCAATCGTCACCCCCCGCAAGACGCAGAAACTCCCGCGCCGTGAATTCGCCGACCCCTCCTTCCGCCCTCACCGCCCCTGTCCCCCCTTTTCGTCTCTGGACGCCCGAAGAACGACGCGCCTCGCTTGACGAGGCTCTCAAGCATTGGCGCGAGGGCGAAGACGTCTGGGTCTACGCCTACGGTTCCCTGATCTGGCGCCCCGATTTCGATTTTCAGGAACGCCGGCTGGCGACCTTGCGTGGCCACCATCGTGCGCTTTGCTTGTGGTCTCGAGTCAATCGTGGCACCCCGGAATGCCCGGGACTGGTATTCGGGCTCGATCGTGGAGGCTCCTGCCGGGGAGTGGTCTATCGCTTGGCGGGCAACTCCGTCCCTGATTTTTTCCCGGCATTGTGGAATCGCGAAATGTCCACCGGCGCCTATTTGCCCCGCTGGATCAACTGCACCACGGACCAAGGCTCCGTACGCGCGCTGGTATTCATCATGAACCGCGACAACCCGGCCTACATCCGGACGCTGCCCGAGCCCGAACTGCTGGCTATCGTGCGACGCGCCTCCGGCAGCTGCGGCCCCTGCACGGAATATGTGGTCCAAACCGCCTCGGCCCTGCGCGAGGCCGGCATACATGACGCGCGCCTGGACCGGATCGCCCGGCAACTCGAAGAACAGGCCGACCCTCTGCCCGATAACTGAACCCCATCTCACGAAGGCGGTAAACTGGGGGATACCCGATTTCTGATGCGCCTGGATGTCCCGCCTCATGTCTGTCTCTGATCTGCGCCAAAGCTACGAAAAAAATGTCCTGCTCGAGGAGACCGCTGCTGCGTCGCCGCTCGAACAGTTCAGCCAGTGGTTTGACCAAGCCCTGCAGGCCAAGGTCCCCGAGCCCAATGCCATGACGCTGGCCACCGTTGACAGCACAGGCCAGCCGTCGGCCCGCACCGTGCTGATCAAGGGCTTTGATGCGCGCGGTTTTGTGTTCTTTACCAATTACGAGTCCCGTAAAGGGCGTGACCTGCTGGACAACCCGCGCGCCGCATTGCTGTTTTTCTGGCAACCGCTCGAGCGTCAGGTGCGCATCGAGGGCGTCATCGAAAAGGCCTCGGCCGAGGAATCCGACGCGTATTTCCATAGCCGTCCGCTGGGCTCCCGCCTGGGCGCCTGGGCCTCGGAGCAAAGCCAGCCCATTACGCGCGCCGAGCTCGAAGCCCGCGAGCAGACATTCCGCGAGCGTTACGGCGATCAGCCGCCCCGGCCCCCCCACTGGGGAGGGTACCGCCTCGTACCGACCTTGTTCGAATTCTGGCAGGGCCGCGCATCGCGGCTGCATGACCGCCTGCGGTATTTGCCCGACGGCCAAGGCAGCTGGGTCATCGATCGCCTGTCGCCTTGAACCCTAAGCCCTCCTGAGCGACTCTCGCCCCCGCCGACCGCTGCCTGCATGCCCCATACAGCCCCTTCCTTCGATGCGAGCTTTTTCCGTACCGCGCTTGGCCGTTTTGCCACCGGCGTCACGGTCGTCACGACGGCCGCTCCCGATGGCGCGCCGATCGGCCTGACCGTCAGTTCGTTCAATTCGGTCTCGCTGGACCCTCCCCTGATACTCTGGAGCCTGTCCCGCCGGTCGAGCTCGCTCGAGGTATTCGAACAATGCGAATGCTACGTGGTCAACGTGTTGTCTGCCGGCCAGATTGCGCTGGCGCGGCGCTTTGCCACAGGCAATACCCGCGAGCGCTTTGACGGGCTGCCCCGAGGCCAGGCCCCTGGCGGTACGCCCATGCTGGATGAGTATTGCGCGGCCTGGTTCGAATGCCGCAACCGCAGCCGCTACGTCGAGGGCGATCACATCATCATGGTGGGCGAAGTCGAACGCTGCGGCCACACCGCCGAAGCGCCCCTCGTTTTTCATGCCGGCGGATTCGAATTGACCCCGGCTCACGCTGACTCAAAATAAACCCGGTTCCCTTATGAGTACTGACATCGATTGCATCGTGGTCGGCGCTGGCGTCGTAGGCCTGGCAGTAGCGCGCGCACTGGCCCTGCAAGGCCGCGAGGTCTTGTTGGCCGAGGCCACCGAAGGGATAGGCACAGGCACCAGCTCCCGCAACTCGGAAGTCATCCACGCGGGGATCTACTATCCCGCCGGCAGCCTCAAGGCGCAATTGTGCGTGCGCGGCAAACACATGCTGTACGACTATTGCGCCACACGTGGCGTGCCTCACCAGCGCCTGGGCAAACTGATTGTCGCGACGACGGACGACGAAGCCCTCTTGCTGGACGGCATCGCGCAGCGCGCCCTCGCCAATGGTGTTGACGATATGCGCAAGCTCACCGCCGCCGAGGCCATGGCACTGGAGCCGTCCCTGCACTGCACGGCCGCCCTGCTGTCGCCATCCACCGGTATCGTCGATAGCCACGCACTGATGCTGGCCTACCAGGGCGATGCGGAAAACGCAGGCGCGCAATGCGTCTTTTACACGCCGATGCAATCGGCCCGCGTCCGGCCCGAAGGCGGATTCGAGGTGCAGTTCGGCGGCGAAGAGGCGATGAGCCTGTCGTGCAATGTATTGATCAATGCCTCGGGCATTCATGCACCTACGCTGGCACGCCACATCGATGGCCTGCCGCCGGCCAGCATTCCGAACGAATATCTGTGCAAAGGCAGCTATTTCACGCTGACCGGCCGGGCGCCGTTTTCGCACCTGATCTACCCGGTGCCTCAGCACGCCGGCCTGGGCGTGCACCTGACGCTGGATATGGGCGGGCAAGCCAAATTCGGCCCGGATACCGAATGGATTCCTGTCGAAGACTACACGCTGGACCCGAGCCGGGCCGACGTGTTCTATGACGCGGTCCGCACCTATTGGCCCGCCTTGCCTGATGGCGCGCTTGCTCCTGGCTATACTGGCATCCGCCCCAAGATTTCCGGCCCTCACGAGCCTGCCGCGGATTTTGTCATTGCCGGCCCCTCCATGCACGGCGTCGCAGGATTGGTCAATCTGTTCGGCATCGAATCGCCGGGCCTGACCGCCAGCCTCGCCATCGCCGACGAGACCGTCGCTCGGTTATCGTAATTTTCCCGCCGCCGAGCCGCAGCGTAGTGACCTTATTATTTTTCTCAGATCATGCCGCATAACGATCATATCCTGACCCTTTCCTGCCCCGATCGCACGGGCATCGTGTATCGCGTCAGCGGCCTGCTGTTCGAGCTGGGCTGCAACATCCTGGATTCTCAGCAATTCGGCGATGACGAAAGCGGCCGTTTCTTTTTGCGGGTGCATTTCGACTTGCCTGCCGACGTGACCGCGGACAGCCTGCGCGAACGGTTTGCACCCATGGCCGATACGTTTGCCATGGACTGGCAAATCCATGATGCACGCCGCAAGCCTCGCCTGTTGATCATGGTCAGCAAACAAGGACACTGCCTGAACGACCTGCTGTTCCGCGTACAGAGCGGCCAGCTGCATGCCGAGATCGCTGCCATCGTGTCCAACCACAATGACTACGCGAGCCTGGCCGCGTCGTACGGTATTCCGTTTCACCATCTGCCGGTCACGCCCGACACCAAGGCCGACCAGGAAAGACAGGTCTTGAGCCTGGTCGAGTCAGAAAACATCGATCTGGTGGTCCTGGCGCGCTACATGCAGATCCTGTCGCAAGACATGTGCCAGGCGCTAAATGGCCGCGCCATCAACATCCACCATAGCTTCTTGCCGAGCTTCAAGGGTGCGCGCCCCTATCACCAGGCGCACGCCCGCGGCGTCAAGATCATCGGCGCGACCGCACACTACGTGACGTCCGACTTGGACGAAGGTCCGATCATCGAGCAAGACATCGAACGCGTGGATCACACGATGACGGCACAAGACCTGACGCAAGTCGGCAGCGATGTGGAATCGTTGGTGCTGGCCCGTGCCGTGCGCAGCCATGTCGAGCACCGCATTCTGCTCAATCGCAACAAGACAGTCGTGTTCCGTTAGGCCTTTTCGCCGGTCTTGCCATAGTGGTTGCGCACCAGCCGGACGGCGGTGCGCAACAGCGGCGAATCCACCGGTCTCGGCCAGATAGCCTGACTGATGGACCGCGCCTGGTGATCAAACGCGATAAAGCGCGTGCCCGCCAAACCGCTGCGAGCCAGGCACGCAGGCACGATAGACACCCCCAATCCCTGCGACACCAGCGCTGCAACGCTGAGCCAATGGCGAACCTCGTGGCGTATGACTGGGTGAAAGCCTGCGGTCACACACATCGACAATACCGTCTCGTAATAGCTGGGCGAGGCCTCACGCGCAAAGAAAATAAAATCATCCTTGGCGACCGCTCGCAGCGACACCCGGCGGCGGCGGGCCAACGGATGCGTATCAGGCACGCACAGCACAAAAGGTTCGGCCAACAGATCCAGCGTCCGGACTTCGCCCGGTGCAGGATTCGCGTGAATGAACCCTAAGTCCTGTTCGCCTCGGCGCACGGCCTCTAGTTGATCATGTGAATTCAGCTCAATCAGCACGTGCTCGACATCGGGCAAAGCCGCACGCATCGACGCCAGCAAATCAGGCAAGCCCCGGTACAGCATCGACCCGACAAACCCGATGCGCAGACGCCCGCGCAAGCCGGCGTCAACACGCTGTACCAACGTCCCGATGGCCTCGGACTGACGCAATAAGGCCTGCGCCTCGCGATACAGCACGCGCCCGGCTTCGGTCAGCGCCACGTGGCGGCTGGTGCGTTCCAGCAGTTGCGCTCCCAGCGTCGTCTCCAATTGCCGAATGGCATAACTGAGAGGCGGCTGAGAAATATGCAGCCGCTGCGCGGCACGGCTGAAATGGCGTTCTTCGGCGACCGCAATGAAGTAACGCAACAGACGTGGCTCCAGATCCATGGGCATCTCCCGTCGATGTTTGAATCTATATTTAATTTATATCGTTCAACATTAAAACAGTATTTGTATAGATGGATGGTTTCGGTAACGATGCGTGCTCCAGCGCATGCATTACGTCCTTTCTCGAGCCCGCCATGACTTTGTCGCCAGCCTCCTCCGATGTGCCCGATTCCCGGGGCCTGAATCTGTTTCGCGCGGATCCTTATGCAGCCGCGATGAGCGCACGTTATCTGCCGCCTGACTTACACGCGCACCTGCTGCCGCATCTGGATCGCCTCGGAACCCTGGCCGGCTCACGCATCGACGAACTGGCCGCCATTGCGGATCAGAATCCCCCGACCCTGTCTGTACGCAACCGTGCCGGGCAGGACGAATCGCGCCTACACAAACATCCCGCCTATATCGAGCTGGAACGCCTGGCCTACAGCGAATTCGGTTTGGCGGCCATGTCGCATCGCGGCGGCGTGCTGGGCTGGCCCCTCCCCATGCCGCCCGCGGCCAAATATGCCTTGAGCCATCTGTTCGTTCAGGCGGAATTCGGCCTGTGCTGCCCGGTCAGCATGACGGACTCGCTGGCACGTACGTTACGCAAGTTCGGCGACCCAGCACTGATCGAACGGGTGCTGCCCCAAGTCACCTCGCAGGATTTCGATGAATTGCGCCAAGGCGCAATGTTCATGACAGAGCAAGGCGCGGGCTCCGACGTTAGCGCCACCACCACGCGTGCAGCATTGCAGGAAGACGGCACCTGGCGGCTATATGGCGACAAGTGGTTTTGCTCCAATGCGGATGCGGGGTTCGCCATGGTGCTGGCGCGCAGCGAGCCCGCCGAGGGCTTGAAAGGCGTATCGCTTTTCCTGCTGCCGCGCGACTTGCCGGACGGCACGCACAACGCCTATCGGATTCTGCGTCTGAAAGACAAGCTCGGCACACGCTCGATGGCCAGCGGAGAAATCCGCCTGGAGGGCGCACAAGCCTGGCTGGTCGGTGAACGCGGCAAAGGGTTCCAGCAGATGGCCGACATGATCAACAATTCCCGGCTATCCAATGGCATGCGGGCAGCCGGCTTGATGCGGCGGGCGGTCACTGAGGCGATTTACTTTGCCCAACATCGCCGTGCCTTTGGCAAACGGTTGATCGAGATGCCGTTGATGCGCCGGCAGTTGGTCAAGATGACCGTCTGGGCAGAGCAAGCGCGCAGTGTGATGTTTCAAACTGCGGCAGCGTTGGCTGAAGCCGAACACAATACACAGTCCGCGGCATTGGCCCGCATCATGACACCGTTGATCAAATTCCGCGCCTGCCGCGATGCGCGTAAAGTCACCGGAGACGGCATGGAAGTACGCGGCGGCTGCGGCTATATCGAAGAATTCGTCGAAGCCCGCCTGGTGCGTGACGCCCATCTGGGATCCATCTGGGAAGGCACCAGCAACATCGTGGCGCTGGACGTATTGCGTGCGATTCAGAAAACCGATGCCTTGGCAGCGTTGCGCCAGCATATCGATGCGCTCTTGCAAGCTGGCGTACCGTGCAGCCCTGCCGTAGCTGACACGCAAGCCAAAGCCCTGGAGAGCGCCTTTTCGCTCGCCCATCATGCGGCACTGAAAGACCGTCCCGACCTGGCGCGCCAAGCGGCATCGGCGCTCTATCATGCGCTATCGATTGCCGCACTGCGCTGGGAGGCCTCAGGGACGGCGCTGGCCGATCGTAGCCTGCTGGCCGACCATGTCGTGCGACACCGCCTGGCGCAGCCCAATCCGTGCGCCATTCCAGACGATGAGGACGACAGCTGCCGCGAACTGCTGCGGCATTTCTTGCGGCCAGACAGCCCCGAGGCACAAAGCATCAGCTAGGCATTTAGCAAGCGCGGCCTCGTAGAACTCAGAAACCTGCGCACGTCGAATGCAACGGAGCGCAGGCGCAGCGTAGGGAAATTTTCCCAAAACATCAGACCTGTTCAACGGGCAAATATTCACACCACAGGAGACAACTATGCAACGACGACATTTCTGCCTGACACTGGCCAGCGCCGCCTTGTTGGCGTCCACCTCTGTTCGCGCCGCGCAGGCATTCCCCAATCAGCCGGTCACGCTCATCGTGCCCTTTCCACCGGGCGGGCCCACCGACGCGATGGCGCGACGCCTGGCCGAAGGATTAAAACGCCAATTGGGCCAAACTGTCGTCGTGGAAAATCGCCCTGGCGCCGGCGGCAATATCGGCGCGGAATATGTCGCCCGCGCCAAACCCGATGGCTACACCATCATGTTCGGTACCTCGGGCCCGCTCGCCATCAACGGCAGCCTCTACAAACAGCAGCAATACGATCCGCAAAAGAGCTTTGCTCCCATCATCCGTATCGGCCATTTGCCCAATATCCTGGTCGTTCATCCGTCGCTGCCCGTACACAATGTGCAAGAGCTGATCGCCTATGCAAAACAGAATCCGGACAAACTCAGTTATGCCTCGTCCGGCAACGGCGCCTCTTCGCATCTGGCCGGCATCCTGTTCAACAAAATGGCGGGCACGCAGATTCTGCACATCCCCTATAAAGGCACGGGGCCTGCGTTGAACGATTTGCTGGGTGGACAGGTATCGATGTCGTTCACCGATATTCTCACCGCGCTGCCGCATGTCCAGGCAGGCACATTGCGCGCCATCGGCCTGGCCAGCGCGCAGCGTTCACAAGCGCTGCCCGATCTGCCCACCCTGTCAGAACAAGGGTTGGACGGCTATGACGTCAGCGTGTTCTTTGGCATCGTGGCGCCGCGGAATACCCCCAGCGATGTGGTCGATAAATTGAACCAGGCATTCATCGCCGTCCTGGCCGATCCTGACGTCAAAGAGACCTTGCACAAACAAGGCATTGTTGAAGCAGACGACAAAACCCCTCAAAGCCTGGCCTCGTTCATCGATGCACAGGTTCCGAAATGGCACGCCATCATCCAGGAAGCCGGCGTCGCCTTAGACTAAGGAATCCAGCATGTCTCTCCCTTCGCTGCCGCCTGGCGCGTTGACCGGATGCAAAATCATTGACCTGTCGCGCGTACTGGGCGGACCCTACTGCACGCAGTTGCTCGCGGATCATGGCGCCGATGTCATCAAGATCGAACCGCCCGCCGGCGACGAAACACGCGGATGGGGCCCGCCATTCCTGAACGAGACTGCGTCATACTTCATTGGTGTCAATCGCAATAAGCGCGGCATGACACTGGATCTGTCTGAACCTGCAGGGCAGGAGCTGCTGCGTCATCTATTGGCCGACGCAGACGTGCTCGTCGAGAATTTCAAGCCTGGCACTCTGGAAAAATGGGGTCTCGGGTACGAGCAGCTCAGCGCAGCGTTTCCTCGCCTGATTCACTGCCGCGTCAGCGGCTTTGGCGCCGACGGCCCATTAGGTGGCCTGCCCGGCTATGACGCCTGCGCACAAGCCATGTGCGGCCTGATGAGCGTCAATGGCGATGCCGATGGCGATGCCACACGGGTCGGCTTGCCTGTCGTCGACATGGTCACGGGCTTGAACGCAGCCGTCGCCGTCTTGCTGGCGTTGAACGAACGCGTGCGCAGCGGCCTGGGCCAGTTTCTGGACATCACGTTGTACGACTGTGCGGTGTCCTTATTGCATCCGCATGCGGCGAATTATTTTTATAGTGGCAAGGTCCCTGGCCGCACCGGGAACGCACATCCCAACATCGCGCCCTATGAAACGCTGCCGACACAAAGCGGCCCGATCTTTCTGGCGGTAGGCAACAATCGGCAGTTTGCGGCGCTGGCGCGTGCGCTGAACGCCGAGGCCTTGTTGGCTGACGCACGATTTACAAACAATGCGGATCGCCTGCAACATCGTGATGCCCTGCGTGCAGTGTTGACGGAAAAACTGGTCTCGCACGACGCCGCAACGCTGGCAGAACAGCTCTTGCGACAAGGGGTGCCCGCCGCAGCGGTACAAAATGTAGAGGACGTCTTGCATCATCCACATACCCGGCATCGCAGGATGGTGTTGGAACAAGGCGACTATCGAGGCGTGGGATCACCGATCAAGTTGTCTCGCACGCCGGCCAGTTTGCGGCGATTGCCGCCGGAACTGGGAGAACACAACGAGGAGATACGGTCTGCCATAGACGTCACGCCCTGAGCCCGGTGTGCAGCCTGAACAGCACATCCCGCTCAAGCGCAGGCTGGCGATGATCCCTCATCGATCATGTCCAGCCATGCCAGGGCCAGGTCATGCAGCGGCTTGTCCACGAGTTTGCCGTCCACCGTCACCGCGCCATGCCCGCCTCGCGCGATTGCGTCTATCACTCGCTTGGCCCAGGCCAGCTCATCCTCTGAAGGCAAAAATCCCCTATTCACCGGCGCCACCTGCTTGGGATGAATACATAGCTGCCCGCCAAAGCCGAGGCGGCGGGCAGCCGCTGCCGCGGTTTGCAATGCGTCGGAATCATCCCAATGCAAGGTCGCGCCATCGATAGGCGCTGCCAGCCCGGCCCGTCGCGATGCCAGCACCAGGGCGACGCGTATTGGCAGCCAGCCATTTTCGTCTTGAATCCCCGTATCGCGCGCAAAATCCACGCTGCCGAATACCAGGCGTACGACCCCGGGCGCCCGCGCCAGGGCCCCTGCATGTTCCACCCCTGCGGCCGTTTCGATCAAGGGAAACAGGCATACGTCATCGCCCAAGCGCCGGCGCAATTGATTCAACACTGACGGGTTTTCTGCCTTGGGCAACATCACTGCATGACAGCCCGTCTGCTGCAAGGCGCTGACATCAGCGTCAAACCAAGGCGTGTCCGCGCCATTGATGCGTATCAACGCAGGGCAGGCAGATGAGGCGAGCCACTGCACCGCCAGACTGCGCGCCCGTACTTTTGCCTCCGGCAACACCGCGTCCTCGAGATCCAGAATGATGGCGTCCGCGCCGGCCGACGCGGCCTTATCAAAACGCTCGGGACGATCACCCGGCACAAACAGCAAGCTACGCAGACGTTTCCTCACTCATGTCTCCTCGCGAACTGAAAAACGACGCCGCTGCACCACCAACAGCGCGCCGCACAGTAATGACGGAATCACGATCAGGACGAAAGCGATCCGATAGCTGTCAAACAGCGCCATCATCGCGCCGAACAAAGGCGGTCCCACGACAACGCCCAGAAAAGTACATGTCAGCGCGCCGCCCGTAGCCATGCCGGTTTTTCCCGCTGGCGCCTGACGCGCGATTTCCGCCAGGTATACGCCGTTCCAGCCGACGGCTGCCGCGCCCAGCACCACCAGCGCCAGCGCCACCATCGGCACAGGAGCCTGGGCCGATAACGACGCCAACACCAGCACTCCCAACCCCATCAGGGCAGCCAGCACGGCCAGCATCAGAGCCGCCCCCAGATAGCGGTCGGCACACCATCCCCAAAAAATACGTCCCACCACCCCGGCAACCTGGCCCAGCGACAACAGGGCGCCCGCCGCAATCAGGGTGTACGCGAGACTATCGTGCAGATACGTCACCAGGTACGCGCTGAACGACCATTGCACCGCCGAAAAGCATAACGAGGCGCCAGCCAACAGTGACAGCGTTCTACGCGAAAAAATCAACGCCAGCGGCGCACGTAGATTTCCCAGTCCTGCCGTTCGGGCTGGTTTGCGGTCCGCATCCAGTTCGGCACGCACCCATTGCGCCAATAATGCGCATATCAGGCACGCCGCAGCCGTTACCAGCAGCGCCCCCTGCCACCCCACGCCTATCTCGAGCTTGGGGGCCAATAGACCCGCCAACACGCCTCCCAGCGGCACGCCGGTCTGTTTGACGGAAAACACGAACGACATCCGATGCACAGGCGTTGTCTGGATCAGCAGATGCGAACTGGCGGGCGTGATCGGTCCGTAGCCGAGGCCCAACAGTACCGCGCCTATAGCCAGCAACACCGTATACCCGGCCACGCTCAAGAGCAGCCCTGCCGCACACAACACCAGTCCCAGTTGACTGGCACGGATCGCTCCGAGCCGAGACACCCAGCCGCCAGCCATCAAGCTGCCTGCCATCGCCCCGACATACATCAACGACACGTAAATGCCGACCGACTCGCCCGCCACACCGGTCTGGGCACTGATCGCGGGCGCCAACACCGGCACCACCAATGCGGCTGCAGCCACCAATGACTGCACCGCCAACGTAATTGCCAGAACTGCGCCGCTGGAAACCCTCACACAGGCACCTGCCATTCACGGCGGAATGACTCGCGGTAACTGAAACGATCCGCGGGGTGGACACTGACGGCCAATTCAACCAACGCATCGCGCGCATCCATATATCGGCGCTCGAGCCGCAAGCCCGCCGATCCGGGCTTGGCCCCCAGGCGAGACGCCAGCGCCTTGTCCAATACGACACCCTGGATATCCTGATGCACCGTCGTAATCTGTACGTCGAACTCTTCCTCCAGGACCGCATACAGCGCACGCGTCATCCGGCCCTGTATGCCCGTCACTGAGCGAAAGGCCGGCGCGATATACGCGTCAGTCAAACAGATAGGCGCGTCATGCGCTTTGGTGTAACGCAATCCCCATACGTGCAGCCAGGTTTCGCCCGGCGACGCATCCAGGGTATCTGCCAGGTCTCCGTCCACATTCAACAATGCCTGGCCCTCGATTTCCAGAGAGGTTTCGTAGGCATACTGGCGCAGATCCGTAATCCCCGACATGGTCTGCGTGTACTGCGTCACCGGCGCCTGCCTGAGCACGCGGCTGCCGACGCCCGCCTGACGCGTCACCATCCCCATCTGTACCAACTGTTTGACCGCCTCGCGGATGGTAAAGCGCGACACGCCAAACTGATCACACAACTCAAACTCGGTGGGCAGCAAACTGCCCACCGGATACCGGCCCGCTCGTATCTCGTTGATCAGCGTCGTCGCCAGCTGCAAATATCGCGGGCGGCCCCCTGGCGCTTCGATCTTTACTGTCATAAAACGGAATTATTCCTCAAACTGGCAATCTGATCAGGTCCATAACCCGCCTGCGCCAGCAAATCGTCAGTATCAACGCCCATGGCTGGCGCCGCCCGGGTCAATGGGGCTTCTCCAGGGCACCGGATCGGTGACGCTACATTCCGGATCGCCCTGCCCTCCGTATCATAAGCGTCCAGCAAGCACTGACGCGCCTTTACAAACGAACTATCCAGCGCCTGGGCCACATCATAAACGGGCGCCGCGGGCACCCGGCCGGCAAAACGCGCCATCCAGTGGTCTGTCGTCTGGGACATGAAGACGGCTTCCAGCTCCTCATTAAAACGATCGCGGTTCTGCAGACGATCCTTGAAACTGCGGTAATCGGGGTTATCGATCCACTCGGGATGGCCCATCGCTTGCGCCAGCAAAGGCCAGAACTTTTCCTTGTTGCACATAATAAAGATCCAGCTGTCTGCCGTACGATACAACTGGCTGGGCACTAGCGAAGGATGCCCGGACCGAGGCGCACGTCCTGTTTTGTGCCCGCCGTTCAAATACCATGTTGCCAGATATCCCAGGTTGTGCAGCGCCACGTCGAACAGGCTGACATCCACGTCTCGCCCTATCCCGCTCTGGCGCGCACCCAGAACAGCCGATACCAGGCCCAGCGCTGCCGTCGTTCCCGTCATCAAATCGATGATGGACAGTCCGAATCGCGACGGCGGACCATCAGGCTCGCCGGTGAGCGACAAGTACCCTGCCTCCGATTGCATCAGATAGTCATACCCCGGCCAGCTCGCACGCTCGCCATCGCGGCCATACGCCGATAAATGCACGCAGACGATGTCCGCCCGCACGTCACGCAAGGCATCATAGGTCAGCCCGAGCCGCCCTGGCAGGTCTCCGCGCAAGTTATTGAATACCGCATCGGCGTGCCGGCACAGATCGCGCAGCACCTGCTGGCCTTGCGGCTGTTTCAAATCCAGCGTGACACTTTTCTTGTTGCGATTGAAGGCCTGATAAAAATGGCTATCTCCCGGTCCGAAATAGTGTGGTCCCACCGCGCGGCCGACATCACCGCCATCGTGAGGATTTTCTATTTTGATGACCTCTGCACCTAGATCGGCCAGATGCTGCGTGCCGAACGGCCCCGCGCCATATTGCTCCACCGAGACAATACGCAATCCAGTGAGCGGCAGACTCATACGCGGTTCCTTTCGATCAACTGCTTGGAAATGATGATGCGTTGCAGTTCGTTGGTGCCTTCGCCAATGACCAGCAGCGGCGCATCGCGGTAGAAACGCTCGACCAGGTATTCTTTCGAATAGCCATATCCGCCATGAATACGCATGGCTTCCAAAGAGTTCTCCACGGCAGTCTCGGTCGCAAAGAGCTTTGCCATCCCCGCCTCCATGTCGCAACGTTCACCGCGGTCATAGGCTTGTGCCGCTTGCAGCGTCAACAGGCGTGCGGCTTGCGTGCGTGTTGCCATTTCGCCGAGCTTGGTCTGGATGGCCTGATGTTCGCAGATCGGCTTGCCGAAGGTCTTGCGCTGCTGGGCGTACTTGACCGACTCGCGCAACGCGGCTTGCGCCACCCCCACGCCGCGGGCCGCAACATTGATGCGGCCCAACTCCAGTCCGTTCAGGATCATCTGCAACCCCCGGCCTTCGACTCCGCCAATCAAGCGATCGGCCGCAATGCGGTAGTTCTCGAATACGAGTTCAGTCGAGTCGATGCCTTTGTATCCCAGCTTTTCCAGTTTTCGGCTGACGTTGAATCCCGGTCCTTTCTCCGCGATGAAAAGACTCATCCCTTTATGACGCGGCTCGGCTTGCGGATCCGTTTTGACCAACAGTGCAAAGCAATTTCCGTAATAGCCATTGGTGATCCACATCTTTGCGCCATTGACGACATACTCGTCGCCTTCGCGCCGTGCCGTGGTCCGAATCGCCTGCAGGTCGGTGCCGCAATCGGGCTCTGTCAAGCCAATGCCGCCACGCAGCTCGCCCGTCGCGAAACGGGGCAAAAACGCCTGCTTTTGTGCTTCTGTACCGTTGCGCTGTACGGCGGCCGCCATGATCAGATGCGAATTCAGAATGCCCGACAGCGACATCCATTCCTCGGAAATGCGCTCAATGATCTTGGCATAGATTGTCGTCGACAGCCCCAGGCCACCGTACTCCGGCGCAATCAGGCAGCCGAACAACCCCATGGCCTTCATTTTTTCGACGATTTCTTCGGGATAGACATCGTCATGCTCAAGCTGCCACACATGGGGCCGTACCTCTTGTTCCAGAAAGCGGCCGACCATATCCAGAATCAGTTGTTCCTGCCCATCATCGTGCATTGTCATCAGATACTCCTCAACCCCTATAGGCGGCACACGCCGCTCAAACCTCACGTCCCAATTGATCTGCCAGCGCGCGCGACGGCCCTTGTTCCAGTTGCAGCACACTCTGTTCAATGGCATCAGCCCGCGCCGCCGCCACTCGGCGCAATACGTTGTCCCGATACTTGGCCCGGATATCCGATTCGGTCAAAGGCCGGTCTTCCGCCCCGCGGTTGACTGCCTCGCGCTCGCGCAGCACACGGCCGTCTTTCAGCTCCACGATGACCTCGCCCGAGTAATGCTTGGGAAAACCGCTATCGGGATCGTGCCGGTAATCCGTCACCTCGGCCAAGGCCAGCACCGCCGGATCGCGCAGCGCGTCCGGCTCCAGATCGTCCAGCGTCAGCCGCCCCTTGCTCAATGCCGTACCGACCAGGTACGGAATGCTGAACTGCGCCTCATAGCTATTGGCGGGCTTGCGTTTGGAAGACTCGGGTTCGCATACCGTTTTGACGACCTCCTGCGGCACCAGCACCGTAATGCGATGTACTTGTTCCGCAGAGAGCCCTTGCGCATGCAACCGTGCGGCAGCGTCGACACTGGCATGCGTAAAGTGGCAGGCAGGCAAAGGCTTGACCGACACGCGCATCAACTCCCATCGATCGCCGAGTTCGGCAGTGGCCAGGCCGAGGTCATAGTCGGCTCCGCCCAAATGACTCGCATACAAGCCGAACCGCCCCTCATAGGCTAGACGCGTACCGGTATAACCATGCTTGCCAAACGTGGCTGCCGTGATACCCGCAGCCGCGGCCCAGCCAGGATGCATCCGCTTGTTCCATGCGCCGTCGTTGAGAAACTCCAGGCTGCCCGAGGCCAGAGACAGGGCGATGCCCTGCGCATCCACCATTTGCTGTACGTTCAACCCCAGCAGCCAAGCCGCTGCCAAGGTGCAACCAAAGGCGCCAATCAATCCCGTGGGATGAAAGCCGATTTGATGAAAGCCTCCCTTGGCTACCGCTCCCAGGCGCGTAGACACCTCCATGCCCAGCACATAGGCGGCCACCATGTCCGCACCGCTGCGGCCCTCGCGCGCCGCCAACGCCAACACGGTGGGCAACGCCGACGCCGTGGCATGAATCACGCCTCTGGCATGGGTGTCGTCATAATCCAGGCCATGCACCAGAATGCCATTGGCCAACGCAGCGTTACGCAGGTCCATGCGCCGTGAACTGCCGATCACAACGCTGTCGCCACCACCATCCAGCTCGTCAATCGCGGCCAAGGCACGGCGGGAAAAGTCATAGCCATGCGATGCGATGGCGATACCGACGGAATCCAGCATCAGCAGCCGGGCCCGCTCACGCACCTCATCAGGAATACGCCGTGCATCGAAACCGGCAGCGTATTGCGCCAATACTTCCGACAGAGCCAGTCCTGCAGCGGGCATTGCATTGTCTTTCATGTCTGTCCTCCAGAATCTATAACGATGCCGTCAATGCACGAGCGCCAACGACAATGCGGGAACAAAAGTGATCAGGGCCAAGGACACCAGCCTGGTGACGTAAAACGGCACCACGCCACGGGCGACCTGCTCGACCGGGATACGGGCGATACCGCTCATCACGAACAGGTTCAGGCCGATCGGCGGCGTCAACGTCGCGATCTCGACGTTCGCCACCATGATCACGGCGAAGTGAACAGGATCAATACCGAGGTGGGTCGCCATGGGAAAGAGCAACGGCGCGGTCAGCACAATCATGGCGACACCATCCAGGAACATGCCCAACACGAGCAACACCGCGTTTGCCAGCAGCAGAAACTGCCACGCGCTCATGTCCATGCGTTCCATGAAACCGATCAACGACGCCGACACGCCCATACGTGCCAGGATGAAGCCGATCAGGCTTCCACCCATGACCACCATAAAAATCATGGTGGACTGCAGGATCGACTCTTGTGAAGCCTGCCACACGTCCCGCCATTTCATCGTGCGGTAGATCAACACGCATAACAATGCGGCATAACCCGCCGCGACAGCCGACACCTCAGTGGGCGTAAAAATGCCCAGGTAAATGGATCCCAGCACCAGCACCGGCATGGACAACGCCCCCGCGGCACGCGGCAGGCGCCGCGTAAAGCCTGCGAAATCCGGGGTTCCCGCCGTATTCCCGTAACCATGCCGGCGCGTGAGCCATACCGTGGTCATCAATAGAAACGCCGCTTCCATCAGACCCGGCAGGATTCCCGCGATGAACAATTTGTCCACCGGCAACCCGACGATGGAGCCAATCAGGATGAAACCCAATGACGGCGGGATCATCAAGCCCAGTGTTCCGCCCACCGCGACCAAGGCTGCCGAAAACCGCGGCGGATAGTTCTCACGCTTCAGGCCATCCACCGTCGCGGCACCAATCGCGGCCGCCGATCCCACACTCGATCCCGACACGGCCGCGAAAAACACGCACGCCAGCATCACCGTCAGCGCCAGTCCACCACGCACGCAACGCACCAGGCTGCCGATGAGTTCGATCATGACTGCGACGATATTGCCGCGCATCATCAAATTACCCATCAATACAAACATGGGAATCGCCATCAGCGGATAGCTATTGATGGATTTGAAAGCCGTCTGGGCGACGACAGTCAGGGGGACGCCGTCCACCGACAACACCATGCCGCTGGATACCAGACCCATCGCAGTGCCGACATGAGCACCCAGCGCGAGCAGCACCAATAAGCCAATAACAGAGAGTCCCAGTGTCATAGCAACGGCTCCTGACGGCTCAACGCTGCGGTGACGCTCGCATCGGGCGCCTCTTCTACAGGCTCGGGGGCAAAGGGATCTCCCCAACGCCACGCATACCATGCGGCGCAGGCATAGTAGACAAACAGCGCCACACCTCCTACCGGCATCGCGAGAAACAGCAGCCACATGGGCAGCTCCAGCGATGACTCAGACACCATGCCCATCGAATAAAACCGCTGCACTTGCGGGATGGATGAATACGCCAGAATCAAAGCGAACCCCATACCCGCAATGCAAGACAGCAACCACACGGCGCGCTGCGCCATCAACGGCAAACGCTGAACCAGCAACTCGGTGCGAATGTGGTAATGACGAAAACCGGCGATCCCCAATGTCAGGAAAAAGGCCCACACCATCAGAAAACGTACAGATTCCTCGGCCCAGAAATAACTGACATTCAAGACATAGCGGCTAAAGCCCTCCACGATCATGATCAAGGTCGCGCCCAACGCAAGCACGGTGGCCAGCGCCAACGTCAATCGGGACATCCAGCCCAGTTTGCCGAATACCGGTGCAATGGTGGCTGCAGTTTGGATGGTCTTGCCTGACGCCTGCTTTGCGGAGGCCAATGGAGGGGATTCCAAATTACTTGCCATCATGGACACACTCCTTGCGTATGTTTTCCAGCTCGACAATCGCATCGGCATGCTTGCTGCGGAACCCCGCACCCGCTGCGACGACACGCGCTTTCAGTTGTTCGACCTGTTCAGGCGCCATGACCCGGTAATGCCCGCCCTGAGCCACCATCTGCTCGATCAGTTGCTGATCTTTGGCGACGGTCTCTTTCCACTGCTTGACGATGATCTCGTTCAACACGTCATGGATGGCCTTGCGCTGGTCCTCCGGCAATGCATCCAGCCAAGGCTTGTCCACCGTCACAGCGGACGTCGCCAGTCCCATGCCTGGCGCCAAGGTGGCGAATTTCGCGGTTTTTCCCAAGACGTCCACCCACCCTGCGGGCGACGTCATGGCGCCATCAATCGCACCCTGAGACAATGCCGCCGACATTTCCGAGGCAGACATGGAGATCGGACTGGCCTGCACGGCGCGCATCGCATCCAGCATGATTTGTCCGCCTATGACCCGGATCTTCTGGCCCTTGAGATCGTCCACGCTCTGGATATCGCGATCTTTCATGAGAAAAATCAGATCGGCCGTGCGCAAAAAACCCAGCACTTGTATGCCGCGCGGCTCGAGATAGCCGGAAATCTGGCGTGTGAACCGCTGCGAGAAACAAGGATTGGTCATATCCTCCGAGGTCAATGCAAACGGCAAGCTGGCGACACCGACGCGTGCATCGAACTGCTCCAACCGCGAAGACACCGGCCACACCATATGCACCGCGCCCGTACCCAATGCCGCCAAGCCATCGCGATCGTTATAGAGCTGCGATGCTGGAAAATACTTTCCCTGTATCGCGCCCCCAGTACGCTGACTCACCGCGGCAATAAACTGCTCGATGTAGGGGCTAGGATTGGTCGCCGATGGAATTTCACTGGTGATGATCATGTCGGCTGCGTTGGCCGCCGCCCCCCACCCCACCACCGCGGCTGCCGTCCAGGCCATGGCCCAATTCCGAAGTGCTTTCATTTCGTCTCCTCCGTTGCGGTGGTCCGACTATCCCGATGCGATGGAGCTGTCCATGCTGCAGGGCGCCGCTGATGCCACTCGGTGAATTGTTGATACCGTCGTCCCAACGCCAGCACACGATCCTCGCCCAATGGCGGCCCCACCAATTGCATCCCCAACGGCAAGCCCGCAGCCCCTTGGCCTGCGGGCACGCTCAGTACAGGCAATCCGAGATAGTTGATGCCTCGCGTCCAGATCGACAGCAGGGCAAACTCCCGTTCCAGGCGGGCTTGATCTGCATGCTGAGTGGGCGCCACCAGTGGCGCGACGTCCGGCGTACTGGGCAGCATCAACGCATCGGCATCGCCCTGAATGTCCCGCAAATACCGCTGCAGGAATGCATGCCGCAGACGCAGCGCATCGTAGTAATCCACGCCAGACACCAGCAAACCACGCGAGATCCGGCGACGCACCTGATGTCCGTATGCATTGCCGAACTGACGCAGCCACCGCTGATGCAATGCCGCGGCCTCGACGGCCAACACGACGGAGGCCAGGACACTCGCCTGCTGCAAGGTGGCATAGGGTGACGGGACCATGACGCACTCAACGCCAGCATCGCGCCATACACGTTGCGCTTCGTCCAACGCGAGCCGCATCGCATCAGAGATCGGATCGCCGTCGTCCCATTGCGGCACAGCCACCTTCAGGCGTCGCGACGTCGCGCCCAAGGTCACCGGTGCATCCAGGCAAGACAGATCCGCGGGGTCCCTGCCTGCGATGGCTCGATACGCGTAGCCGCACAGTTCGGCCGACCACGCCAATGGACCAATACAATCCAGGCTGGCTGACAGGGGCATTGCCCCCGCGGCACTGACGCGATACTGCGTGGGCTTTAACCCGGTCAAACCGCACAACGCGGCCGGCAGGCGAATCGAGCCACCTGTGTCGGATCCGATCGCCAGTGGCACATGCCCCGCTGCCACCGACACAGCCGCCCCGCTGGAACTGCCGCCGGACACTCGGTCCAGGTCCCAAGGATTACGGCCAGGCCCGTAGGTTTCATTCCAGCCAGTGGGAGACATGGCAAACTCGGCCATCTGCTGCGTCCCCAGGATGACGGCGCCGGCGCGGCGCAAACGCGTCACGACGGTGGCATCTGCATGCGCCTGAGGGCTGCCGGCACGCAGAGGCGTTCCCCAGCCCGCCGTACGGCCTTGCATGTCGAACATATCCTTGATGCCCACAGGCATCCCATGCAATGGGCCACGCCATTTGCCATGACGCTGTTCCTCGTCCAGCGAACGTGCTTCGGCCAGCGCAGTATCGGCATCGATATGCATCCAGGCGGACTTGCCAGGCTGGCGCTGTTCAATCGCCGCCAGGCTGGAACGCACTTGGCATTCACTATCTGGCGATGCGCTGCGGGCCTCGATCGAGACATCAGGGAACGGTTCGGGGGCCAATGAGCGCAACACCTGGCCAAATGGCTCGCAGGTCTGCATCATGTCAGATGCTGCCCAATCCTGTCTGAGCTCCACTCGCAGGGCCTCGACCATCTCCGCCAATTCGGGTACGTCCTGCGCATCGATGGGCAAGTCGCGCGCCTGAGACCAATGCAATGCCGATTCAATGAGCGTGCTCATCTCAAACTCCGCAACGCTTGGCCAGCTCGTCGACCTGTTTGACGACCTCGGGATATTTATCGGTGTAGACCTTTCTGGCGGCTTCGGCACGGGCTTTCCATTCCGCACTAGCAGCCTCATCGGCAACTCGATAGACCGATCCCTCGTCTTGCATTTTCTTCACGAGTTTCGCGTCATCTGCACGAGCCTCTTTCCATTGGCGCGGAATGATGCTGTTCAAACTGTCCACGATGGCTTGGCGCTGCGATGCCGAGAGCGTCTCCATCCATCCCCGGTCTACCACGATGGCATAGGTGGCCAACGACATGCCCGGAACATGGAAGGCATACTTGCCCGTTTTGCCTATCATCTCGGCCCAACCTGCCGGCGACGTCAACACGCCATCGATCGCGCCCTGCGCGAGCGCCGAACTCATTTCCGATGCAGCCATGGAAATCGGGCTGGCGCCAAACCCACGCACCATGTCCAGGAAAATGCGGCCGCCTGTCACGCGCAGTTTGGCTCCCTGCATATCAGCGAGCGACTTCACGTCCCGGTCACGAAAGATGAAAAACAGATCAGCGGTGCGCAATAAACCCAACACTTGCAATTGCCGGGATTTCAATCGTTCGGATATCAAATCGGTCAGGCCGCTGGCAAAGCAGGCATTTTCCATTTTTTGATCCGATAGGCCGAACGGCAGATTCAGATAACCCAATCCTGCATCCAGTGTCTCCAGCCGCACCGACACCGGCCATACCATGTGCACGGCGCCGGTACCCAGTGCCGCTACCCCGTCCTGATCGTTGTACAACTGCGAGGCGGGGAAGACCTTGACTTGAACTTCGCCGTTGGTACGTTTCGCAACGTCCTTGGCAAACTCATTCATGTATTGCGTTTTCCAGTGCGACGCCGCGACTTCGGAAGTCAGCACCATCTCGACCGCACTGGCGCTCACAGGAACGGCCAATGCGCATATCACCGCAAGCCGGCGGAAAAACGGATAAAACATAGCAATATCTCCTGAAGTGAGTACTGCAATGCCACGGCTCTCTCCAGACGTAGAGAGCCCCTGAGCCACGCAGGCCCATCAAACAGCTGAAAGTGAAATGCCGGCGCTACTTGTCGCCGACAGCGTGACCGCGTTTGGGTACCAGGCAGGAACGGATGAAGTTCATGACTTCTACGCCGTTCTGGTTATAGGCCCGCGTCCGGGTCGTCACAATGCCCTGTGTCGGCCGGCTGCGCGATTCACGCAGCTCCAAAACTTCCGATTCGGCATACAAGGTATCGCCGGCGAAAACGGGAGCGGTCAGGTTGATCTCTTTCCACCCCAGATTGGCGATCGCTTTACCGCTGACATCCGCGACGGTCATGCCCAGCACCATCGCCACCGTCAAGCCACTGTTGACCAGCAAGCGGCCAAACTCGCTTTGCGCGGCAAATGCCGCGTCGCAATGCATGGGATGAAAATTCATCGTCAACAGTGAAAACTGAATATTGTCCGCATCCGTCAGCGTGCGGCCGGGCCGATGCTCGTACACCGCACCTAATTCGAACTCCTCCAGATAGCGTCCAAAGCTGAAGCGATATCGCTGAGGACCGGTCTCTACTACCTCCATGTTGCCTCCTTTGTTCAGTTTGTTAGTTTGTCTGGACAAATAGTCCATCAAGCGCAGAAGCGTGTCAACGACTTTTTGTCGTGCGATGCAACACAGCGCACAAGAAACCGCTGGCATTGAGCACATGGCGATGCCAACGATCCTGAGGCGCACCGAAGCACCGTCGTTGCTCCGCAGACACAGGCGTTATTTATCGCATTGACATATCGGTAAATCCCGATATCATGCACGCATGGACTTGCTCGAAATATTCAAAGCCCTCTCAAACCGCACCCGTCTTGAAATCTTGAAAGGTTTGAAGGATCCTGCGAAGAACTTCCCTCCACAGGATGAAGGCGACGTTCTCATGGTAGGCGTCTGCGTCAGCAGTATCCAAGAAGGTGTCGGCCTGTCGCAGTCGACGGTGTCCGATTATCTTGCCACGCTGCAACGAGCAGGTTTGGTCGAAGTCAGACGCATTGGCCAGTGGACCTACTACAAGCGAAACGAAGCAACCATCAGTGCTTTTGCCAAGCTCATAGGCAAAGAGCTGTAATTTTTTTACCCCACTATATCGATAATTCCCGATATCCCTTTTTAACGAAATAAGGATATGCAATGAAAGCGTTAAGACTGAAATCATTTGGCGGCCCGGAAGCATTTGAACTTTGCGACGTGCCCAAGCCTGTGCCAGGCGCAGGACAAGTCCTGGTCCAGGTGCAGGCAACCTCTATCAATCCGTTGGACTACCAGGTCCGGCGCGGCGATTATTCCGATTTGGTGCAACTGCCGGCCATTACCGGACACGACGTATCTGGCGTTGTAGAAGCGGTCGGGCCAGGTGTGACGGCCTTCGCTCCGGGGGACGAAGTCTGGTACACCCCGCAAATATTTGACGGACCAGGCAGTTATGCCGAGTACCACGTCGCTGCAGAAGGAATCATCGGAAAGAAGCCCTCGTCGCTGAGCCATCTCGAAGCCGCAAGCCTGACCCTAGTTGGCGGGACGGTGTGGGAAGCCTTGGTCGTGCGTGCTGCGCTAAGAGTGGGGGAAAGCATTCTGGTACACGGCGGCGCTGGCGGGGTCGGTCACGTGGCGATCCAACTCGCAAAAGCCATGGGAGCACGCGTGTTCACGACCGTGCGTGAAGCAAACTTTGAATTTGTATGGAGCCTGGGCGCGGATGTCGCCATAGACTACGAAAGCGAAGACTATGTCGACGCGATCATGCGGGAAACGGGTGGCCGCGGCGTCGATGTCGTGTTCGATACCATTGGCGGTGACACCTTGTCGCGCAGCCCCGACGCGCTCGCACAACTGGGCCGTGTTGTCACGATCGTGGACATTGCGCGGCCGCAAAACCTGGTTCAGGCTTGGGGCAAGAACGCGAGTTATCACTTCGTTTTCACACGGCAGAACCGCGGCAAGCTCGATGAGTTGAGCGCATTGATAGAGCGCGGTCAGTTGCGGCCGCACGTGGGCGCAGTCTACCCGCTTGCCGAGATTCCGCTCGCGCATGCCCGGCTGGAGGCACCCAACAACGGGATACGAGGAAAAATCGCGATAGCAGTCGGGCCCCTAGCTCATCTCGCGTCTGCTCCGGCCAGTGAGCCTAGCCCGCTGCATCCAGAAATGCCCTCACCTGCTCGGGCCTAGGCAACGGGTCGACCGCCCCGTATCCGGTGGTCGACAAGCCTGCGGCGGCATTGGCGTACTGGCAGGCTTGCAACCAATCGTCGCCAGCGCAGGCTCGCGCCAGTAAATTGCCGGCGAAGCAATCGCCCGCCCCGGTGGCGTCGACGGCTTTTACTTGGCGCGGGCCGATGGGCGTGCGCGTGAGCTTGTCGTCCAGGATAACGCCCTTGCTGCCCATTTTCAGTACGACGATGGCATGATCGTTGACGGCGCGAATCCAGTCCAGGATCGCATCCGGTTGATCCATGCCGGTCATCAACGCCATGTCGTCCAGGCCGGGGAGAAACACGTCGCACTGTGCGATGGCTTCGCGCAGGATGGCGCGAGCGCGTGACATCGGCCACAGGCGGGCGCGCAGGTTGGCGTCCAGGCACGAGCGCGTGCCTGTGCTGCGGGCACGCTCCATGGCGGCGAACACGGTATCGCATGCGGTGGTGCTGATGGCCAGGCTGATACCGGATACGTGCAGATAGCGCGATCGTTCGACCAGCCCATGCTGCAGGTCAGCAGGCCGCATGCGAGCGGCGGCTGACTCGTGGCGTGCGTAGCTGAAGCGATGACCTTCTGGCGTGTGCTGTACGAAATAGAGGCCGTTGTTGGCCTGTTCGTCACATATCATGCCGGACACATCGACCCCCTCGTTGCGCCAGGTTTGCAGCAGCAATTCGCCGAAATCGTCGTTGCCGCCGTAGCGGCCCAGATAGGCGGTGCGTGCGCCTGCGCGCGCTGCGGCGATGATGACGTTCGAGGTGTCGCCGCCGATGCCTTGGCGATACATGGGCTCGCCCGGCACGGTCTGGTTGAATTCGATCAAGGCCTCGCCCAGGCCCACCACATCGAAATCATGCACGGCCATGGGCGGTCTCCCGAGTCTGGCGCACGGCTGCCAAGAGGCTGTCGGTGTCGCGCGCGGCAAAGGCTTTTTTGTCGTAGAGAGAGGACCCTATGCCGACGAAATTGGCGCCGGCGCGGAAATAGTCGTGCATGTTGCTTGTCGATATGCCGCCCGTGGGGCAGAACACGGTATCGGGGAACACGGCTCGCAGCGCGGCCAGATGGGCTGGGCCGCCGGTGTCGGCGGGAAAGATTTTGACGACGTCGGCTTTGGCCCGGGTCGCGATCATGACTTCGCTGGGGGTGAAGGCGCCTACGAGGCAGAGTTTGCCGGCCTCGTGGGTGGGCGGGATCATGTCGGTGGCGAGTCCGGGGGAGACCAGGAAATCTGCGCCGGCTTTGAGTACGGCGGTTGCCTGAGCGGCGTCCATCAAGGTGCCTACGCCTAGCAGGACGGCATTGCCGTGTTGCTGGCGCAGGGTTTGCAGGACGCTCAGGACGCCGGGGATGGTCCAGGTCAGTTCGATGGCTTCGAAGCCTGCACGGATGGCGATGTCGGCGGCGTAGAGGGCTTGGTCGGCGTCGGTGTAACGGAGGACGGGGACTACGCGGGTCTGGATCAATGTGGTTAGCTGAGGGGTTGGCATCGGGATTGTCCTGGGGATGTTCTGTTCACGAGGGCGGCGCTAGGATGGTCACGGATGTTTCGAGGCTGTTCGCGAGGATCTCGATGGTGTTCGCGGGTGTTTCAAAGGCTGTTCACGGGTGGCTCAATGGAGACGTCCCTGCCGCGTGCCGGGCAATTCGCTGCCGGCCCTATCGCCGCGACTCGGCCCGTTAGCAGGGGCCTCGGCCTCGCTGCGCGAGGCTGAATCGCGGCTCAACGGGCCGGCAGCGAATTGCCCGGCACGCGGCAGGGACTCGCGATGAGGGCTGGCCGTGGACGTTGAGGGTTGGGATGGCATCGCTGGTTGCTTTATTGGTTGCTGATTGGACCGTGGATTGTGTCTTCAACTTGTTTTATACGCTGGCGGTCATGCCGCCGTCTACGAAGAGGGTGTGACCGTTGACGAAAGAAGAGGCGTCGCTGGCTAGGAAGACGGCGGCGCCGATGAGTTCTTCGGGGTTGCCCCAGCGGCCGGCAGGGGTGCGTTGGCTGAGCCACTGAGTGAATTCGGGGTTGGCTACCAGGGCCTGGGTGAGTTCGGTGCGGAAGTAGCCGGGGGCAATGGCGTTGATTTGCAGGCCGTGGCGCGCCCAGTCGGTCGCCATGCCGCGCGTGAGGTTGCGTACGGCGCCTTTGGTTGCGGTATACGGAGCGATGCCGGGGCGGGCCAGTTCGCTCTGTACGGAGGCGATGTTGATGATTTTGCCGCGGCCGCGCGCGATCATGCGGGTGGCCGCGGGTTTGCTGACGTAGAAGATGCTGCTGATATTGGTGCGCATCAGGGCGTCCCACTGGTCTACAGGGAATTGCTCCAATGGGCCGCGATGTTGCATGCCGGCGTTGTTGACCAGGATGTCGATGGGGCCGAATTCGGATTCGGCCCGGTCGATGCCTGTTTGTGCGGCGGCGGGATCGGTGACGTCGAATGGCAATGCGTGAGCGGATAGACCCTCACCGCGCAAACGCTGTACCGCCTCGTTCAGGCGCGCTGCGTTGCGCGCATTCATGATGATGGTGGCGCCGTGTTGAGCCAACCCACGCGCCAATGCATAACCGAGCCCCTGGCTGGAGCCCGTGACGAGAGCACGCCGGCCGGATAGGTCAAACAGGGACGAGGCTGTTGCCGATGAGGGCGTTGCCGGTTGGTTTACATGCTGTGCCATGGAGTTTCCCTGTGATCTTTACCGCCATTTTTCCTTTAGATGTCTTGTCATCATGCTGCTTCAGGCATCGGGACGTTCCACGTTGATGACGAGATGAATCTCATACATGGTCTTGCACGGGCCATTCATCAGGCTGGCCGGCTCTGTGAGCACGGCGCAGCCTGCGAGGGATCAAGAACCGCTCTTTGCGCGCAAAGCTGCGAGCTCTTTCTGTACGCGGTCCACGACATCGGCGCCGATCGTGGCTTTGTGTTGCTCGTACACCGATTGGACTTTTTCGCGCATGCGTTTTTGCTCTTCGGGGCTGACGTTGTTGACCTCGAGACCGGCTTGCTTGATTTTGGCCAGAGATTCGCCGTTCATTGTCCGAATGACTTTGCGTTCCTCTTTGCCACCCAGCACGGCGCATTCACGCAATGCGGCCTTCTCGTCATCGGAATAGCGGCTCCAGATCGGCTTGGAGAACAAGACCAGGAACGGGGTATACGCGTGATTGGTCACCGAGATGTATTTCTGCACCTCATAAAATTTCGAGGTATCGATGGTCACAAAGGGATTTTCCTGGCCATCAATAGCACGCGTTTCCAAAGCGGAGAAGATCTCGCCGAATGCCATCGGGGTCGCATTGGCGCCCATGGTGCGGAACGTGTCGAGGAAGATATTGTTCTGCATGACGCGCAGCTTGAGATCGCCAAAATCTTCCCATTTGCTCACGGGATGCTTGGAGTTGCTCAGATTGCGAAAGCCATTTTCCCAATAGGCCAGGTTGACCACGCCGGCTGCGTCGAGTTTTTCATTGATGAATTTGCCGAATTCGCCATCCATGACGGCGTCGGCTTCTTGCTCGTTACTGAACAGGAACGGCAGATCGAATACGCCCAATGAAGGCACCAGACCCACCAGCGGCGAAGACGAGGTGATCACGGCCTCTTGGGTGCCTGAGCGCAGTGCTTGCGTAGCCTGCATATCGTCGCCCAGCGAGCTGCTCCAGTATGCGGTGATCTTCATTTTGCCGCCGGATTTCTCCTGCAAGCACTCATTAAAGACTTTGACGCCGTTACCGACCGGGTGCTCTTGGGCCAAACCGTTGGATAGGCGAATGTTGCGTGATTTGAAGTCGCCCGCGGCGGATGCAGGTGATGCGATGGCGGCACCCAGAGCGGCGATTGCGGCAGCTATGACTAGTTTCTTCATGTAGATCTCCTCTATCTGATCGGCAGATTTTGTCTTTCGATATCAAGCAGTGAACGTTGGACTTGGGTAAAGCGGCGAGTCTTGTTGCTCGCTCCGTACGTCTGGCCGTAACGTGTCGTCACGGCGAACTCAACACCTGGAACTAGAACAACCAGTGCATGGGCACGGTAATCAGTTCCGGGAATATCACGAACAGCACCAGCAAAACTGAATAGGCCAAGAGGAATGGCATCACGCCCCAGACCACGCGTCCCAAGGGCACACGTGCCACGCCGCTGACCACGTTCAACACCACGCCAACCGGCGGCGTCAACAAGCCGATGCAGTTGTTCATGATGAACATGACGCCGAAATACACGGGATCGATGCCAGCCAGCTTTACGACGGGCATCAGCACTGGCGTCATGATCAGGATCGTGGGCGTCAGGTCCAGCGCGGTGCCGACAATCATCACCAGAACCATGATCACGAACATCAGCAGCTTGGGCTGGTCGATCAAAGGTTCGATCAACGCGGTAACCTCACCCGGGATGTCCGCGGCGGTAATCAACCAGGCTGACACCATGGCGGCGGCTACGAGGAACATCACCACTGCCGTCGTCTTGCCCGACTTCAGGAACACTTCGTACAGATGGGAAAGCTTCAGTTCGCGGTAGACGAATGTGCCCACGAACCAGGCATAGACGGCCGCCACCACCGCAGCCTCGGTCGGCGTGACAACCCCCATCCGGATGCCGCCCAGAATGATCACCGGCATGCCCAGTGCCCATGCGCCGCGCCCCGTCGCCTGCAAGCGTTGTTTCATGCTTTGCTTGGGCAAGGGTTTGATGTCGGATTTGCGTACCAGCCACAGCCAGGTGCCCACCAGCGTCAATCCCATCATGAGCCCCGGCGCAATGCCGGCCATGAACAATTTGGAAATCGACACATTGGCAGCCACGCCAAACACGATGAACGCCATCGACGGCGGAATCACGGGAGCAATAATGCCCCCCGACGCCATCAAGCCAGCGGAACGAGGAACGTTATAGCCAGCCTCGCGCATCATGGGGATGAGGATGGACGCCAACGCCGCCGTGTCCGCTGCCGCCGAACCCGACAAGCTGGCCATGATGACCGCCGCCAGAATGGCCACGATGCCCAGGCCGCCCTTGATGTGACCTACGCAGGCCAATGCAAAATCAATGATGCGGCGCGACAGGCCGCCGGCATTCATCAACTCGCCAGCCAGCAGGAAAAAGGGAATCGCCAGCAGGGTAAACGCGTCCGCGCCCGTGACCATGTTCTGCGCCACGATCTGTGCGTTGAACATGTCCATGTGCCACATCAACGCGATGCCGCAGAAAATCAGGGCAAAGGCGATCGGCACGCCTACTGCCATGGCACCCAATAGCGAACCTACAAAGATCAGCAACGTCATCAGACCACCTCCGCAATCTGGCCGTCTTCACCGACAAAGCGCGCAATTTCTTCGTCACTGATCCTGCCTATCAATACCTGTATCAATCTCAATGCCGAGATCAAGAAGCACGCAGCGCCAGTGAACAGTCCGATGCCATAGACCCAGGCTAGCGACAGCCCTGTGACGGGCGCGAACATGGTGGCGTTGATATCGAACTGCATGACCGCGCCCCAGAAAAAGACCGCGGAACTGCCCATGATGATGATGTTGCTCAGCGCCATGCAGATCAGGCGGCCGCGCCGCTCGAAACGCTGTACCAGGCTTTCGATGCCCATATGCGAATGCTCGCGAAATGTCAGCACGGCTCCCACAAAGGTCAGCCAGACAAAGCAGTACCGCGACAGTTCCTCGGACACCACGATTCCGGAATTGAATCCGTAGCGCAGCAGCACGTTGCCAAATACCATGACCACCATGGCAGCCAGCAACAGGACCATGATGAGGCCCAGAAATTTGTAAAACAGTTCAGTAACTCGTTGCATACCTGTCTCCTTGATGATCGCGCTACGCCATCAGGCGCGCGCGATGCGTTATTGGTCGTGATGCAGAGCAATGCTGTGGCGGGCCACGGCCCACCGGACTTTCTATGCCTTGGGTGTCAACAATCCTCGTTCTGCCAGGTTGCGCATCAATGCACCCACGCCAAATGTCCATTCCGGGCAAGCGTCGGACGTATCGACCCAGTTGACCAACTGTCCCAACGCAGGCGTCGAGATGCTGACGCGGTCACCCACCTCATGCGTAAAGCCCTGCCCCTCGCCGCGTCGGTCTTTGGTCGGCGCAAACATGGTGCCCAGGAACAACACGGCGCCGTCGGGATATTGATGGCAACGATTCAACAACTGATCTGCCAGATCGCGCGGTGAGCGGCTGATGGAGGACATGGCACTGATGCCTTGCATGCGAAAGCCGTCGGAGCCTTGCACATCCAGAGAGACCTCCAGCTGCCCCAGCGACGTCAGTGTGAAATCGTCATCCAGCAGGCGAATAAACGGACCGATCGCGCAAGACGCGTTGTTGTCCTTGGCCTTGCTCAACAGCAATGCCGATCGTCCCTCGAAGTCGCGCAAATTGACATCATTGCCCAGCGTCGCGCCGACGATACGGCCATCAGAGGCGATTGCCAATACGACTTCGGGCTCGGGGTTGTTCCAATGCGAGCCCGGATGAATACCAATCGTCGCGCCGCACCCCACGGAGGACATGGGCTGCGCCTTGGTAAAGATTTCCGCGTCCGGACCGATGCCCACCTCGAGATACTGCGACCAGAGCCCCATATCCTGCAGCAGGGCTTTGACCTGTTGGGCCTGTTCTGAACCTGCCACGAGGCCGCGCAGGTTGTCGCCCAGCACGGGCGCCAGTTTGGCACGGATAGCCTGCGCCTGAGAGGGGTCGCCTTTGGCTTGCTCTTCGATCACGCGCTCCAGCATGCTATCGGCAAACGTCACACCTGCGGCCTTGACGGCTTGCAGATCCAGCGGCGCCAGCAATTCACCCGCTGAACCATCCAGAAAATCCTGCACGCTTCCCAACACAGGCAAATCCTGGTTCTGGTCAAACTGCGTCAGCAGGTCAGAACGATCGAGCAACGCGGATAGTGTGCATGCCACACTGCTGGCGTCATAGAGCTGGCCTTGGCGCAAAAACACTGGGCATGGGCCGCCCATTTTTTTGGACCAGACGCGGCCGACCAAACGGGCCTGATCAACGTCACGGGGCAAAATATCCGCTGCGCTCAGCCGCGCACGTTGTGCTGCGGCGTGGCCTCGTTCGATGGGGGTGCCTGAGGATGCGCTGGGCACGGTCATTCGGGTCTCCTGGTCGCACATGTCGCGCGAATACGGTTGTCGTTCGAAATGAAACTATTGCGGGCGATGCGTCCGGCCTAGATATCAGGTCACCGCGCCACGATCTCTCGCCCTATCGCCTGTGGGGCTTTCCAGTTGCAGATCCAGGCGCGCGGCGGCCCCCAGAATGTGGGTTCGCATGGCGGCGCGAGCCTGCATCATGTCGCGCGACGCGATCGCATCGCGCACTGCTGTGTGCTCGGCAACGGTGATCTGCACAATCTGTTCGAGCTCGGCACGCGCACGCGCCACCGCAATCGTGTTGGTGATTTTTTCGCCGATGAACCCCACGAACATCGAGTAATACTCGTTATGCGTGCCATCGGCCAAGGCGCAATGAAACTCCAGGTCCGCAGCAACCCCCTCGGACGTCCAGCGCGTGTCCATGCCGCGCATGATCTCCAACGCCTCATCCAGACGTTCCAGATCCTCGGCAGTGTGATGCAGGGCAGCCAACCCCGCCGCCTCGACCTCCAACGGCACGCGCAGTTGAAAGAGGCTGCGAAAGCTCTCGGGATTGGACAGATCCGTACTATCGATGCGAATGACGGGCCGACGCTGCGGCTCCAGTACAAAAGCGCCGACGCCTTGCCGCGTATCGAGCAGACCTTCGTTGCGCAATTGCGCGATGGCCTCGCGCACGACCGAGCGGCTCACGCCAAACGTCTTGGCCAACTCGTGTTCCGTAGGCAGTTTCTCGCCGGCCTTGAGGCGGCCCGACGAGATTTCCTGTCCTATGGTGGCAGCGACTTTGGCAGGCAAATGCTCCAGGCGCTGGATCTGTCCGAAATTAACCATTGTGTTCCTGCGTTATCGTGTCAGCGCACATCACGCATCGCTCCGTATTTGGCAATTGGGATTAAGCCTGCCGTCCGGATCAATCGCCCGCTTGATGGCCGTCAACAGCTGGCGGCGCGGTTCGCTGATACGCGCCTCGAACTCGGGGCGTTTCAAACGGCCGATGCCATGCTCGGCACTGATACTGCCGCGAAAATCGTCAATCACGGCATTGATGCAGTCCTTGGCATCATGAATCACGCGATCGCGCTCGACGGCGTCCGCCGAAGCCGGCGGAATCACATTGATATGCACGTTGCCGTCGCCCACGTGACCATACGACAGCGTCAGGCAATCGGGGAATTCGGCTCGCAGCCGCGTCTCGGCCTGCTCTACAAAATTCGACAATTGGGACAGCGACACCGACACATCGGTACGCAAATGCGCGCCGCGCTGCGCCTGCCCCTCGTTCATGGCTTCGCGGAATTTCCAGAGATTGGCCGCCTGTGCCCGCGAGGCGGCCACGACACCATCACGCACCAACTCATCGGCCATGACGTTTTCCAGAAAACGGTCCAGCAAGTCGCGCATATCGACCAGGCCCGAACCCGAGAGCTCCATCAGCACATAGCCGGGATGGTCCATCGCGATCGGCAGAGTCAGGCTGGGAATCGCCTCGCGCGCCAGCATGAATGCCGATGGCGGCATGAACTCGAAAGCGGTCATCAGATCGCAGCAATCACGCCGTGCACGACGGTATAACTCAATGGCCGTATGCAGGGAGTCCACGCCCAACAAGGCAGTCTCGACCTGCTCGGGACGAGGATGCAGTTTCAATGACACCGCCGTGACCACGCCCAGGATGCCCTCGGCGCCGATGAACAATTGCTTGACGTCGATGCCGCGATTGTCTTTACGTAACGTCCCCAAAGCATCCAGGATCGTGCCGTCAGGCAGCACCACCTCCAGCCCCAACACTTGCTCGCGGGCCATGCCATAGCGCAGTACATTGATGCCGCCGGCATTCGTACTGATATTGCCGCCAATCTGGCAACTGCCCTCCGCGCCCAGCGACAGTCCGAGGAACATATCGGCATCCTCGGCGGCCTCCTGGATCTGTTGCAGGACGCAGCCCGCCTCGACCACCGCGGAAAAATCGCCCGGGTCCATGCTGCGCACCCGGTTCATGCGTTCCAGGGTCAACACGACCTGATGCTGAGGATCGTCGGGCGTAGCGCCGAGTACCAGGCCCGTATTGCCCCCTTGCGGGACGACAGCCAGGCCTAATTCGGCACATACGCGTATCGCCTGTGCCACGGCCTGCGTGGAATCGGGACGTAGTACCGCGACCGCCCCCGAGATCACATCGCCATGCCAGTCGCGGCAATAGCGCGCCTGATCCGTGGGATCGGTAATCACCGACGCAGCTCCCAGCCTGTGCACCAAGGCGGCTTGCAAGTCAGCGACAGGGGCAATGCCCGACGATGTCATTCGAGTCTCCAGATTTTTTTCGTTGGACTGGTTTTTACCAGTAGTCAGCCTGTCAGACAACCCTATAATAGGTCATCAGATTACCTGGAAGTGCATGTTATGCCTACTAGAGATCAACCCTAGCCCTCAACAAAAATATCGGGCCATAGGACGCCCGGAGGAGACTGCTATGCATATCGCCATCATTGGCGCGGCCGGGATGGTTGGCCGGAAATTGACGGAATCGTTGGCGCGCGGCCCCGTGTTGGGCGAACACAATGTGGACCGACTGACGTTATGGGACGTGGTGCCGCCAGAGGCGCCTGCGGGGTTCCAAGGGCAGGTCGATTGTCAGGCCGTGGACCTATCCGAGCCGGGCCAGGCCGAGACGCTCGTCGCCGCCCGGCCCGATCTGATTGTGCATCTGGCCGCGATTGTGTCGGGCGAGGCCGAGCTGGATTTCGACAAGGGCTACCGTATCAACCTGGATGGCACCCGCTATCTGTTTGACGCGATACGTGTGCAATCGGCAGCCGACGGCTATAAGCCCCGCGTCGTGTTCGCTTCGTCGATTGCCGTGTATGGCGCGCCGTTGCCCTACCCTATCCCCGACGATTTTCACCATACGCCATTGACGAGCTATGGCACGCAAAAAGCCATCAGCGAACTGTTGCTGTCGGACTACACGCGGCGCGGTTTTTTCGATGGGATAGGGATACGCCTGCCGACCCTGTGCGTACGCCCGGGCAAGCCCAACAAGGCGGCATCGGGCTTTTTTTCCAGCATTTTGCGCGAGCCCCTGGTCGGCCAGGAGGCGGTGCTGCCCGTTCCCGAGGATGTGCGGCATTGGCATGCTTCGCCGCGCTCGGCCGTGGGATTCCTGCGCCATGCCGCCACGCTGGACTTGCAACATGTGGGACCACGGCGCAATCTGAATATGCCCGGTGTCAGCGCCACCGTCGGCGAGCAGATCGAGGCATTGCGCCGCGTGGCCGGTGACAAGGCCGTGGCCCTGATTCGGCGCGAGCCCGACGCGATGATCACGCAAATGGTCCAAGGCTGGGCGCCTGGATTCGCCGCCACCCGGGCGCGCGAACTCGGCTTTACGGCGGAGTCCTCGTTCGACGAGATCATTCGCGCCCATATCGACGACGAGCTCGGCGGCAAGCTGGGCTGACCCGGAGTAGACATGAACAACAGTAAAAAACCCGTCAAACGACTGCGTTCACTAGACTGGTTCGACAATCCCGATCACATCGACATGACTGCGCTGTATCTAGAGCGCTTCATGAATTACGGCATCACACCGGAAGAACTGCGCTCCGGCAAACCCATCATCGGCATTGCGCAAAGCGGCAGCGATCTGGTGCCCTGCAATCGCGTGCATGTGGAACTGGTCAAGCGGGTACGAGATGGCGTTCGCGATGCGGGCGGCATCCCTATCGAATTCCCGACGCATCCTTTGTTCGAAAACTGCAAGCGCCCCACCGCAGCGCTGGATCGCAACCTCGCTTATCTGGGCCTGGTGGAAATCCTGTACGGCTATCCCATCGATGGCGTGGTGCTCATGACCGGTTGCGACAAGAGCACACCCTCTGCCTTGATGGCCGCGTCCACGGTCGACATTCCTGCCATTGTGCTGTCCGGCGGCCCTATGCTCGACGGCTGGCACGAGAATGAATTGGTAGGCTCCGGCACGGTCATCTGGCGCTCGCGCCGCAAACTCGCCGCCGGACAAATCAACGAAGAAGAATTCATGCAGGCCGCATTGGACTCTGCCCCCTCGGTGGGCCATTGCAACACCATGGGCACGGCCTCGACCATGAACGCCATGGCCGAGGTGCTAGGCATGTCGTTGACCGGCTGTGCGGCGATTCCGGCCGCCTATCGCGAACGCGGCCAGATGGCCTATCGCACGGGCCGCCGGGCAGTGGAGCTGGTGCTGGATGACATCAAGCCATCCGACATCATGACCCGCGCCGCCTTTTTGAACGCCATCCGGGTGAACACCGCCCTGGGCGGGTCCACCAATGCCCAACCGCACTTGATGGCAATGGCGCGCCATGCAGGTGTGGAACTGCCGCTGGACGACTGGCAGCGCGAGGGTTACGACGTGCCGCTGTTGGCCAACGTGCAGCCTGCCGGCCAATACTTGAGCGAACGCTTTCATCGCGCAGGCGGCGTGCCCGCCGTCATGTGGGAGCTGCTGCAGCAAGGCCAACTGGACGGCGATTGCCCTACCGTCACGGGCAAGACTGTGCGTGAAAACCTGCAAGGCCGTGAAAGCAAGGATCGCGAAGTCATCTATCCCTATGCCACGCCACTAAAAGAGCGCGCCGGATTCATGGTGCTCAAGGGCAATCTGTTTGATTTCGCGATCATGAAAACCAGCGTGATCTCGGAAGAATTCCGGCAACGCTATTTGAGCGAGCCCGGCAGCGAAGGCATTTTTGAATGCCGCGCGATTGTGTTCGATGGATCCGAGGATTATCACCGCCGCATCAACGACCCGGCGCTGAATATCGACGAACGCTGCATCCTGGTGATCCGCGGCGCCGGTCCCATAGGCTGGCCAGGCTCGGCCGAGGTCGTCAATATGCAGCCGCCAGACGCCTTGCTGCGCGCGGGCGTCTCCAGCTTGCCCACCCTGGGCGACGGGCGGCAATCAGGCACGGCCGACAGTCCATCCATTTTGAACGCATCGCCCGAAAGCGCGGCTGGAGGCGGACTATCGTGGCTGCGCACAGGCGACAAGATACGCATCGATTTGAACCAAGGGCTCTGTGATGCCCTGGTGGATGATGCCGAAATCGCCCGCCGTAAACAAACCGACGGCATCCCCGCCGTGCCTCCTGACGCCACGCCCTGGCAGATGATTTATCGCCGCGGAGTCGGCTCATTGGCCGAGGGGGCTGTGCTGGAAGACACACTGCAATTCCGTCAAATTGCACAACGCATGCCACGGCATAATCATTGATAGCGCGAATACGGGTGCTGCGGCGTCTGCCTGAGGCAATGGCGAACCACGGCGCCCGTACTTCAACATCACTTTTTCCCGCCCAGTACCAGCCCTTCACGCCGGGGATCAGCGCCACCGGTCAAGGCACCATGGCCGATCACGATCCCCTGAATACCGCTGGGAAACTCCAGCAGCTTGACCTCATGGCCCTTGCCTCGCAGCAGCGGCGCCATGTCCGCCAACGCGGTTCCTTGCTCGAGCTCGGTCGCCTGATTGCGGCTGCCCATGTTGGGTAAAGCAATCGCTTGTTGTATATCGAGATTCCAATCCAACACGCCCACCAAGGTCTTGGCCACGTAGTTGATGATGGCACTGCCTCCTGGCGAGCCTACCGCCATATACGGCTGACCATCGCGAAACACAATCATCGGCGCCATGGAACTGCGTGGCCGTTTGCCCGGCTGTACACGATTGGCCACCAACCGGCCCTCGGGGTCTTGAAATGACATCGAGAAATCGGTCAGTTCGTTGTTCAGCAAGAAACCTCTGACGAAGATCTTGCTGCCAAACGCAGACTCTATGGTGTTAGTCATCGACAGCACGTTGCCCTGCCCGTCCACGACAACAACGTGGGTCGTCGATGGCAGCTCCAAAGCATCATCGGGCGCGCGCTGCGACAGCAGCTTCGCAGGATCCCCCGGCAATGCGGTTCCCATGCTGCGATCGAGATGAACCAATGCGGCGCGTTCGGACAGGTACGCCGGATTCAACATGGCCTGCACAGGCACCCTCACAAACTCCGGATCGCCGACATAAAAACCTCGATCCGCATAGGCCAGGCGTCCCGCTTCGGCGAAATAATGAACGGCCTGCACGCTGTTCGGCCCCAGCTGGTCCATGGGAAAGTGCTGCAAGATGCCCAGCATCTGCAGCACAGCCAATGGGCCGCTGCTGGGCGGCGGCGCACCGCACAAACGATATTCCCGATAGTTGCCGCACACGGGTTCGCGGACTCGCGCACGATAGCCCGCCAGATCAGCCACGCTCAGATCGCCCGGACTCGCATGGCCACGAACGGCAGCCACGATGTCGCGCGCGATATCTCCGTGATAGAACGTATCGGGCCCTTTGTCGGCAACACGGCTCAAGACGGCGGCATAGTCGGGATTCTTCAACACGTGCCCTACAGGCCAGGGTTTGCCCTCCGCATCCAGAAAATAGCGGGCGGCGGCAGGCTGCGCCGCCAATGCGTCGCGCGACTGCACGATCTGCGCGTGCAATCGGGGAGAGACTGCGAAACCTTGCGTCGCCAGCTCAATGGCAGGTTGGAATAGCGAACGCCATGGCAGCTTTCCCTGTTGCCGATGCGCGAGCTCCAGGCCCCGCAACAGGCCCGGCGTGCCGACGGATCGGCCATTGTTGACGGCCTGGGCGAACGGCAGCGGTTTCCCGTCACGCAGGAATCGATCGGGGCGCGCAGCGGCAGGGGCGGTTTCCCGGCTGTCGTAGACGCGCAGTTGCTGATTCGCGGCGGCATAGTGGACCAGAAAACCGCCCCCGCCGATGCCCGAGGATTGCGGCTCGGTCAGGCCCAGCACCAGTTGCGCCGCGATAGCCGCATCGACGGCGCTGCCGCCTGCCTGCAGGATGCGGTATCCCGCTTGTGTCGCCAGCGGATTGGCCGTCGCCACCATGAGGTCCTGACCTTTGACGGCCTGCCGAGTCGTATAGCCTGAGGCGATCTCGGGATTCAGATTTTCGTGGGTGTCGATGGCGACCTGCGCCATGGCAGTGCTCGACAAGGCGGCGATGCATCCCGCCAGGATGCTTTTTCTTATCGACATCAAGGTCTCTCCCCAGCCCATCGTTGCGGCAGGTGTGTCACTTGCGATGCGCGGCGATCGCCCCGGGGCATTTTGACTAAAGCATCACCGAACCACCACATCGAGTCACAAACACCGGACCACGCGCCCCGTCGTGCACATTATCGCAATAGAATGGGGCGTTTTCGCTCTGCCTTTTGCCATGCGCCTTCGACACATCGAGATTTTCGAGGCTATACGCCGCACGGGTTCGCTGACCGAGGCGGCCGCGGCGCTGCATATTTCTCAGCCGGCAGCCAGCAAACTGCTCGCGCATGCCGAGGTGCAACTGGGATTCAAGCTATTCGAGCGCGTCAAAGGCCGGCTGGTCGCCACGCGCGAGGCCGAGATCCTGAGCCCTGAGGTCACCCGGCTCAACCAAGACCTCAATAGCGTACGCCGACTGGCGGCGAGCCTGCGAGAGCGCCCGCATGGCCACATCCGCCTGGGCTGCGCGCCCGCATTGGGGCTAGGCCTGCTGCCGCAGGTAGTCCGCGCCAGCCGCGATAAACAGCCGGGCATCACGTTCGACATTCATACTTATCACAGCGCCGAGCTGGTCCAGGGGCTGCTGAGCCGCGAGCTCGATCTGGCTGTGACGTTCGATATGCAAGACTACGCGGGACTGACCCGCGCACCGCTGGGCCATACCGAATTGGTGCATCTGGGCCGCAAGTCGAACGGCAGCAAAACGACGCGCTTGTCCGATCTGGTCGACGACACCTTGATTGTGCTGGACTCGCGCGATGCGTCGGGCGCGCTGCTGCAAATGGCCCTGGACGCTCAGGGCCTGGATCCCGACGTGGCGATTCAGGTGCAAACTCACTATGTGGCCTGCGCCCTGGCCGAGGCAGGTTGTGGCGAAGCCATCGTCGATGCCATCACCGTGCGAGCCATGCTGCGCCCCGGCATGGTGGTGCGCCGGCTGGATCCCCCGCTGAAAGTACCCCTCAGCATTCTGACGCGCACGCAGGATCCCTTGTCCAACCTGCATCGCGAATTCATTGAGCAACTGAGCCAGGCCTGCGAGACGCTGGCGCAGGCCGATCCATCATATCCATAAAACCGAGTAGCACGGTGGCGTATTGCTATCGCTGTTGTTACGGTCCAGGAGCGGAGAGATGAGTGCTATTGAACGTCGAAGCGGGGCAGTGACCGTGTTGGCGCTTCACGGAGTCGGTCGGCCGCCTGCGCGGCCGACACCGCTTCGTCAACCTCGTCGCTACGCTCCTTCGGTTTCCCTCGCTCGACTCCGAGGCGCGCCAACACGGTCACTGCCCCGCTTCGACTCACAGCATCTCTGATTCCCTCGTCGCTGGCACGGGTGGTCTACGTAGGCTTCGTAGGTGATGATTTCTGCAAAGACGAAGATCTTGCAGGGCGGCTATTCATTGGCGCCTACGGGCGCGCCAATGAATAGCGTTCGTGATCGGCATGCGAGGGCTTTGGGATCGGTGGCAAACAGAAGATCTCTCGATCAACAATTTCTCATAGACAAGCAGATCTTCCAAACAAGCACCACGCCACCCTCGCCCCCCCATCTACAGGACCTGACACCTTTAAAAAAATAGGCGCCCCAAATGGAGCGCCTATTCATCCCTCACGAAGACAGGCCTGTAGCCTGCCTCCCGTAGAACGATTTAGTCGAGCTTGATGTTGCTCTTCTTGACGATATCTTTCGCCCAGTCGTATTGCTCTTGGATTTCTTTGGAGAACTCTTCCGGCGTGTTGCCCGACGGTGCCGAGCCTTGTTGAGCGAGGACATCGATGACCTTCGGATCTTTCAGGGCCACCACTGCGGCGTCACGCAGCTTGTTCACGATTTCCATCGGGGTGCCGGCGGGCGCCAGCAAGCCATACCAAACGGGCTGGTTCACTTGCGGGAAACCGGCTTCCTTGAACGTAGGAACATCCGGCAAGGACTTCAGGCGCTCGGGCCATGCAACGGCCATGGCGCGCAGACCGCCTGCCTGGATTTGTCCCATGGACGACGGCAGGTTGTCGAAAATGATTTCGATCTGACCGCCAACGGCGTCGGCCACAGCCGGGCCCGAACCCTTGTAGGGAACGTGCACGATATCCGTGCCGGTCGCGTCCTTGAAGGACTCACCCATCAAGTGCAGCACGCCGCAGGTGCCCGAGCTGCCATACGAGTACTTGCCGGGGTTCTTTTTCAGTTCTTCCAGGAAACCCTTGAAGTCCTTGGCCGGGAATTTGGGGTTCACCGACACCACGTTGGCGGTGTTGGCGAAATTGGTGATGGGCTGGAAGTCCTTGATCGGATCGTAGGGCAGATCATTGGGACGGCAAGCCGAGTTCACTGCCATCGTGGACACAGTCGCGATCGACAGCACATAGCCGTCCGGGGCCGCACGAGCAGCCTCAGCAGCGCCAATTGCGCCGCCCGCGCCACCCTTGTTTTCGACAACCAGAGGCTGACCCAATTCCTGGGCCATGCGTTGCGTCACCAGACGCGCAATGATATCGGTCGAGCCACCCGGGGCAAACGGCACGATCACGCGAATCGGTTTGCTAGGATAGGCATCCGCAGCAACAGCAGCCGACGTGGCAGCCAATCCGGTAGCCATTGCGATAGCAGTCGCCAGGATACGAGCGTTGATCTTCATTATTGTGATTCCTCCGTGTGCGAGGCTCCCTGTCTGAGAGCCACTAGTGCAGGTTTCAGCGAACCGCCGATAAGCCGATCGCTGTAAACAACTCACTGTGTAAATAGCCAAAAACTGTGCGAAATATATACGACTTTAAATTGCATCTTCGTCGAATTCGGGGAGAATAGCAGCAAATCGGCCTGCCCGAGTAGTCCATAAATACAATAATTGCCAAACCATCCCGGATTGTTATGTCGGTCGCACTGCTGGTTTTGCCTGATTTTTTGCTGGTCGCCCTGGGTTGGGTCTTGCGTCACAAACTGGGCTTTAATCGCGAGTTTTTCGCGGGCACTGAACGCCTGGTGTATTTCATTTTGTTTCCGGCGTTGCTGTTTCAAGCCATCCTGCGCACTCCCATCAGTGCCGGCAGCGCGCTGATGCTGCTGCAAGCAACTGTCGCCGTGTTACTCACAGGGTTTGTGCTGGCCTGGGCGGGCGGACGAGTCCTGCGGGCGCCGCCCCTGGCGCTGGCCTCGTCCGCACAGTGCGCTTATCGCTTTAATACTTATATCGGGCTGGCGCTGTCGGCCAGCCTGGGCGGTCCTCACGGCCAGACCACGATGGCGCTGATCATCGGTTTTGCCGTACCGCTGGCCAATCTGGCCGCCGTCTACGGCCTGGCTCGCCACGGCAATAAAGGCCTGTTGCGCGAGTTGCTGCGCAATCCCCTCTTGATGGCCACGCTGCTAGGCTTGGCCGGCAACCTGGCCGGGTTGCAATTGCCCGGCCCCGTCGATACGGTGTTGGCGCGGCTGGGCGCCGCCTCACTGGCGCTCGGGATTCTGTGTGTGGGCGCCAGCCTGTCCTGGCAAGGCGGACGGGAACACGGCAAGCTGATTGCGTGGACCTTGACCGTGAAACTGCTGCTGTTGCCATTGGCCGCTCTCACGGCCGTAAAACTGTTCGGCCTGCCCAGTGAGCAAGCGCTCATGCTGTTGTTATTTGCGGCGTTACCCACCGCCTCTGCAGCCTATGTGCTGGCGATGCGCATGGGCGGCGACGGCCGGCTGGTCGCGCTGATCATTTCGCTGGGGACGTTGTTTTCGGTGGTCACGCTACCGATGTGGCTGATGATCTACGGCTATTGACGGCCATACAGAACTGCTGTCGACCAAGATGCGGGCAGGCCGGATTCCACAGGAACGCCGAATTTGAATGCCCCACCCCTCGTTTGTCGGCCCACATACGATTGTCCGGCATCATCCCCCTGCGCGGCCGAGCCCGGGACACGTTCGTGTATCCAGAGCCCGTCGCGCGGAAAGCCGGTCTTTAACGCTTGGCGTTCGTCATGTTCGCCGGCACTACCCACTCGGCGAATTGCGCTTCCGTCACAAAACCCAGCGCCAGAGCGGACTCTTTCAGCGACAGATTTTCCTTGTGGGCTTTTTTCGCAATTTGCGCGGCCTTGTCGTAGCCGATATGCGGATTCAGCGCCGTCACCAGCATCAGCGAGCGGTCGACCAGCTCGGCGATGCGTTCGCGGTTGGGCTCGATGCCCGCCGCACAATGCTGATCAAAGCTGGCCATCCCGTCAGCCAACAGACGCACTGACTGCAGGAAATTGTGAATCACCAATGGCTTGAACACGTTCAGCTCGAAATTGCCGCTGGCGCCGCCGATGTTGATGGCCACGTCGTTGCCCAGAACCTGGGCTCCCAGCATGGTGATGGCTTCGCACTGCGTGGGATTGACCTTGCCCGGCATGATCGAGCTGCCCGGCTCGTTTTCCGGGATGCTGATTTCACCGAGGCCCGAACGCGGGCCGCTGGCCAGCCAACGCACGTCGTTGGCGATTTTCATCAACCCGGCCGCCAGGGATTTCAGCGCGCCGTGGGCGAACAGCAGCGCCTCGTGCGACGCCAGGGCCTGGAACTTGTTGGGGGCCGAAACAAACGCCGACCCCGTATCGTGCGCCAGCACAGCGCTGACCTTGGCGCTGAACTCTGGATGCGCGTTCAGGCCCGTGCCCACGGCGGTGCCGCCGATAGCCAACTGATGCAAGCCGGGCAAGGTCGCGCGGATCTGTTGTTCCGACAGGTCCAACTGGGCCACATGGCCAGACAGCTCCTGGCCCAGGGTCAACGGCGTTGCATCCTGCAAATGGGTGCGGCCGATTTTGACGATGTCGTAAAACGCCGCACTCTTTTCAGCCAGCGTTGCACGCAGGGCTTTCAAGGCCGGCAGCAGATGGGTTTCCACCTGTACCGCCGCCGCCACGTGCATGGCGGTCGGAAAGGTATCGTTGGACGATTGGCCGCGATTGACATGATCGTTGGGATGCACGAGACGCTCTTCGCCGCGCACCCCGCCCAGCAGCTCGGAGGCGCGGTTGGCCAGCACCTCGTTCATATTCATATTGCTTTGCGTACCCGAGCCCGTCTGCCAGACCGACAAGGGGAACTCATCGGGCCATTTGCCGGCGATGACTTCGTCCGCGGCGCGCACAATGGCGTCGGCAATCTTGGGATCGAGCTCACCCAATTCGGCATTCGCCTTGGCCGCCGCTCGTTTCAGGCGCGCCATGGCAGCGACCAGCGGCACGGGCATGCGCTCGGTCGAGATAGCAAAAAAATGCAGCGACCGCTGTGTTTGCGCGCCCCAGAGATGGTCGGAGGGGACTTCGATGGGACCGAAGGTGTCTTTTTCAATGCGGGTAGTCATGGGTGAAAATTCCTGGAAAAAAATCCACGCTGCGCCTTTGGGGCGGTCCCGGGCAAAAAATGTCCGAAATGGGGCGCAGGCATAAAGCCTAAACAAGAATAAAACTCAATCCGATCATAGCAGACAGGCTGCTTTCTATAATTCGCACACGTTCAACCTGTTTTACCACTCGAGCCCCGCCATGTCCGCTCCGCTGTGCAGCCTGACCCTGACTCTGCCCGACGAAACCGCCACCGACGCGCTGGCCCGTCAATTTGCGCCGCTGATCACCGGTGCTACCGGCCTCGCGCCAGGGGGACGTATCCACCTGCAGGGTGAATTAGGAGCGGGAAAAACTGCCTTTACCCGGGCACTGTTGCGGGAATGCGGCATTCAGGGCCGGATCAAAAGTCCGAGCTACGCGCTACTTGAATCGTATAAAGTTTCTAACTTATACTTCTATCACTTTGATTTTTATAGATTTAACGATTCGCGCGAATGGCTGGATGCGGGATTTCGAGATTTACTGCGTGATGACGCGGTCGTCCTGATCGAATGGCCCGAGCGTGCCGAGGGGGTACTTCCGCCTCCCGACATGCAGGTTTCCCTGGTTTATGCAGACCCGGGCCGCGTGGTCACTTTGACTGCCTTTACCGCACGAGGACAAACATGGTTGAACGCGATTGCTCCTCCGCCCCAGATGCCCTGTCCCCCAACGGGGCCCGCCGCCGACGCCTGATCAGCGTGGCGACGACGCTGCTCGTCCTGCCCGTCATTCCGCGTCTGGCTCAGGCCGCCACCATCCTGGCGGTACGGACCTGGCCTGCCGATGAATACACCCGCGTGACGCTGGAACTCGACAGCGAGCTCAAAGCGGAACACTTCACCCTCGAAAATCCGCATCGCCTGGTGGTGGACATCCAGGGCCTGCAGGCCAATGCCGAGCTGAACCAGCTGATTTCCAAGGTCCGCCCGGACGACCCCTATATCCGCAGTCTGCGCGTGGCGCAGAACCGCCCCGGTGTCGTGCGCCTGGTGTTCGACCTGAAACAGGCCATCGCGCCGCAGGTGTTCACGCTCAAGCCCGTGGCGGATTACCAATACCGCCTGGTGCTCGATCTGTATCCGAAGGTCGCACAAGACCCGTTGATGGCCGTGCTGGACAAACAGGCCGGCCCCGACGTCGACGACCCGTTGGCGCGCATCCTCGAAGACATCTCGCGCAACTCGGGCGCTCCAGGGGGCTCTGCGCCCGTGCCGGCCCCAGCGCCGCAGGCCCAGGGACAGGAGCCGCCCCCGCGGGTTGCCCTGCCTCAGCCTACCCCAGCGCCTGCGCCAGTCATTCCCCAGCCCTCGTTGCCCTCGCCCTCGACCCCCTCGCGCCGCAAGCGCATGGTGACGATTGCACTGGATCCGGGCCATGGCGGCGAAGACCCAGGCGCCATTGGCAAGAGCGGCTTGCGCGAAAAAGACGTGGTGCTGCGTATCGCGCGGCAATTGAAAGCGTTGATCGACGATCAACCCAACATGCGCGCCTATCTGACGCGTGACGACGATTATTTTGTGCCGCTGCACGTGCGTGTCCAAAAAGCACGGCGGGTACGGGCAGATCTCTTTATCTCGATTCACGCGGACGCCTGGATCAAACCCTCGGCCAATGGATCATCCGTGTTTGCGTTGTCGCAACGCGGCGCCTCCAGCACCCAGGCGCGCTGGCTGGCCGACAAGGAAAACGCGGCCGACTTGATCGGCGGGGTCAATCTAGGCAGCCACGACAAGCAAGTCGCCAAGGTCTTGCTAGACCTCTCTACCACGGCGCAGATCAATGATTCACTGCGCCTGGGCGCCGCGCTCCTGGACGAGATCCAGAAAATCAATCGCCTGCATAAACGTCAGGTTGAACAGGCTGGCTTTGCCGTGCTGAAAGCACCGGATATTCCATCGATCCTGGTCGAAACCGCGTTCATCAGCAATCCGCGCGAAGAAGAGCTCCTGCGCTCGAGCAGCCATCAGCAGAAAATGGCTCGAGCCATCATGTCAGGCATTCAGCAGTATTTCGTCGCCAATCCGCCATTGGCGCATATTGCGGACGCCAGTTAAAGCCGCGCAACGCAATGACAATCGGCCCGGGTGTCCCCGGGCCGATGTGCTTTGAGGCTTCCTAAAGTAATGCGCCGATAGACTGCAACGCCGGCTTCGCCCCCAAATTTTCCGACCTTTTCAGGGCCGCAGGTCTCGATTCCCCGAACGCCGCCGTCCTCGTACCAGTTTGATGACGCCAGCCAGAATGATAGGCACGATCGCTGCCGCCAAACCCAGCAGCACAATGGTGTTCAAGTGTTCTTTGACCAACGGGATATTGCCAAAGAAATACCCCGCCGTAATCAGGCTCGCGACCCACAAGATCGCCCCGCTGATGTTGAACAACTGAAACCGCAGCACGTTCATTTCCGCCACTCCGGCGACAAACGGTGCAAATGTGCGGATGATCGGCAGAAAGCGCGACATCACGATGGTCTTGCCACCGTGCTTTTCGTAAAACATGTGGGTACGCAATAGCGCGGCCCGGTCCAGAAAACGGACATTCATCGTAAAAACGCGCGGCCCGATATAACGGCCGACAGCGTAATTGACCGTATTTCCGGTCACGGCCGCGACAATCAGCAAGGCTCCCAGCAGCACGGGATTCAAACTGCCCGTCGCACCGAATGCGCCCGCGATAAACAACAAAGAATCGCCGGGCAGAAATGGCAACACCACCAATCCGGTCTCGGCAAAAATGATCAAAAACAAAACCAGGTAAACCCAGGAACCATACTGTTCGACCCAGACGCCTAGCGTCTGATCGATGTGCAACACCATCTGGAAAAATTCGAGCATGCAGTAACCATGTCTGAAAAAAGGCAGCTCCGCCGGGACGTCCGATGTGAACCGAGTTCGACTATAGCGCACCCCGCGTGAAATTCCCGTTGAAGGCGCCGCCCCAACGTCCCGTGTACGAGCGCTAAAATCGTCACATGCCTGAACACGCTGATTTGCCCCAATCCCCCTCTGCGTCCGAGCGCCGCAGCATCCTCGCCCTGCCCGATCTGTTGATCAGTCAGATCGCAGCCGGCGAGGTGATCGAACGCCCTGCCTCTGTCTTGAAAGAGGTGCTGGAAAACGCCATCGACGCCGGCGCACGCGCCATCGAGGTCCGCCTCGAAGGCGGCGGGATCCGGCGCATTGCCGTCTCGGACGATGGCGGCGGAATCCCGCCCGAGGAACTGCCGCTGGCGCTGGCGCGGCATGCCACCAGCAAGATCCGATCCCTCGGCGAACTGGAGTCAGTCGCGTCGATGGGGTTTCGCGGCGAGGCCCTCGCCTCGATTTCCTCGGTCGCACAAGTCACGATCATTTCCCGTACACGCCAGGGCGAACATGCGTGGCAGATCGAAGGCGGCAGCATGCAGGTCAGTCCCGCATCGGGGCCGCCGGGCACCACCGTCGACGTGCGCCAATTATTCGACGCGGTGCCCGCACGCCGCAAATTTCTGCGTTCCGAGGCCACTGAGTTTGGCCATTGCGTCGACGCGATGGAACGCATTGCCCTGGCTCATCCGGACATTGCGTTTCGCCTGTTCCACCATGACCGGGCACAGCGTCAATGGCTGCCTGCCGTACCTGGCCAGCGCATCCGTGACGTACTGGGCGCAGAATTCGCCGAACACGGCTTGCCGGTCGATGTATCGATGGGGGCCATAGGCCTGTCGGGCATGATCACGCGGCCCACGGCCGCCCGCGCGCGGGCCGATCGCCAGTATCTGTACGTGAATGGCCGTTTCGTCCGGGATCGCACCGTCAGCCATGCGCTGCGTTCGGCGTATGCCGATGTGTTGCATGGAGACCGCCAACCGGCTTATGTCCTGTACTTGGACATTGATCCAGGCGCCGTCGATGTCAACGTACATCCGGCCAAACACGAGGTGCGTTTTCGCGATAGCGGTGCAGTGCATCGATTCGTCAGCCAAGTCGTGGGTCAGGCGCTGGCGCAGACAGGTGGCGCGTCGGCGGTCTCGGCGACATCGGATGGCACTGATGGACAGGCCCCGTCCACACGAGAGCCGGATACATCAGCAATGTCCGGTCAGCCTGGCGCCGCGGTAGTTCCCGGCACGTCATCGGGCGAATTCGAGAATCGAGCAGGACACAGCACCACCTCGAGCGGAGCTGAACGGCACGCCCAGGGGCAACCGGCCAACATCGCCGAACAAACAGGCGCCACGGCATATGCCGAAGGCACCGGGCAGGCTGGCGGCTCAGAATACAGGGGACAAGCGGGTTCATGGCAGTCGTCGGGTTCAAACAGGCACGACGGACGCTCTGGCTTGGCGGCCGAGGGATCCTCCACAGCGGCGCCTCGCCAGTCTATGCGACCGCACACCCAGGTCCCATTCCGTCTGCATGCGGAGCCCAGCGGCAACCCTGTCGCAGACTGGCGTGCGCTATACCGGCCGCTGGATGAAACGACGGCAGCTCCTGCAAGTACGCTGCGAGAGCCGGCCTCGCCAGCAGGCTCTCGTACAGCATCGGTCTTGCCAACCGACGAAGAACACCCATTGGGCATGGCGCTAGCGCAGTTGCACGGCATTTATATCCTGGCACAAAATCGCCGAGGACTCGTGCTGGTCGATATGCATGCGGCGCACGAGCGGGTCGTGTACGAACAGTTGAAACGCGCGTTGGATGCCCGCGAACTGCCGCGCCAGGAACTGCTGGTGCCTGTGGTCTTTCATGCGCAGGAAAAAGACGTCGCCCTCGTCGAAGAACACCAGGAGCAACTCGCCGAGCTGTGTTTTGATCTGCGCCCTGCCGGCCCCACCTCGATTGCCGTTCGTTCCGTGCCGGCCATGCTGGCGCGAGGCGATATCGAAACCATGGCGCGCGCCGTCCTGCGTGACCTGGGTGCAGTGGGTGTGTCGCGCCTCCTGACCGAACAGCGTAACGAGCTGCTCTCCACCATGGCGTGCCATGGCTCCGTGCGAGCCAATCGGCGTCTCAACCTCGAAGAAATGAACGCCCTGCTGCGCCAGATGGAGATCACCGAACGCGCCGATCAGTGCAATCACGGCAGGCCCACCTGGGTGCAGTGGTCAGTATCCGAGCTGGATAAACTTTTTCTACGCGGCCAATGAGCGCCTCACCAATCATCTGCCTGGCCGGCCCAACGGCGGCAGGCAAGAGTGCCGCCACGCTGGCGCTCGCTCAACGCTGGCCGCTGGAAATCATCAACGTCGATTCCGCCACGATTTACCGTGGCATGGATATCGGCACGGCGAAACCCTCTCGCGACGAGCAAGCGCTCGTCCCACAACATCTGCTGGATATCCGAGACCCTGCACAGTCCTATTCCGCTGCAGAGTTTCGTACCGACACCTTGCGCTTGATCGACGAGATCCGGGCGCGTGGCCGCATGCCTTTGCTGGCGGGCGGCACCATGATGTATTACAAAGCCCTGCGCGACGGACTGGACGATCTGCCACAGGCCGACCCTGCGCTGCGCGCGCAATTGGAAACTCGCGCCGCACAGCTCGGCTGGCCCGCCTTGCACGCAGAGCTGGTGCAGCTGGACCCCATCACGGCCGCTCGATTAGCCCCCAACGACAGCCAACGTATTCAACGTGCATTGGAAATCTGTATGTTGAGCGGGCAACCCATGTCCGCATTGCTGCAACGTCAGCAACGCACGAGCGAGCTGCCACGGACATCCCATAACGCCGACGGGGATGCCCCGGCCGGTGACTCAGCCCCTGCGCACCGATATATCACGATCAGCCTGGAGCCCTCGGACCGCGCTGCACTGCACGCACGCATTGCCCAGCGTTTTGACGCCATGCTGGATGCCGGATTGCTGGACGAGGTCCGCGGCCTGCATGCGCGCAGCGATCTGCATCCCGGCCTGCCCTCGGTACGTTGTGTCGGCTACCGGCAAATGTGGAGTTATCTGGACGGCGCTGTCGATCTGGACACGGCACGCGAACAAGGTATCGCCGCGACGCGCCAGTTAGCCAAGCGCCAAATCACCTGGCTACGGGCACAACCCGAACGCGTCATCGTAGACTGCCTCGCCACCGACACAGTCGCACAGGTCATCGATGCCGTCGCACACACGTTGACAGAGCACTCACCATAACAATAGCCGCGAGCTCAGCGATTGTTGACACGACAATCAAACTGGCACACAGTCGAGATTCAATTCAACCCCTGAGGAGCATCAACGATGTTGCAGGAATCTCGGCGTGTTGCAGTAGTGTTGGCATTATCGATGGCGTGTGCGGCCCCGCCCGTTCTGGCAAAAGACGCGGTCAGTTCCAGCGCAGCGCATGATCAGGCCGTACAGAAAGTTCTGTCGTCCGACGCCTACAAAAAAGCGTTGGCCGTGCTCGACGAACAGCACGGACGCATCGTCGAAGACGGCATTACCCTGACCGAAATTCCCGCTCCTCCCTTCAAGGAGGCCAAGCGTGCTCAAGCGTTTGCCGAGCTGCTGCGCGCCGGTGGCTTGAAAGACGTCACCCTGGATGAAGAAGGCAACGTGCTGGGCCTGCGCCCCGGCACGGCCGGCGGCGACCAGGTCGTCGTCGTGTCGGCACACATGGACACCGTGTTTCCAGAGGGCACCGACGTGAAGGTCAAACGTGAAGGCACCCGCTTGGCCGCGCCCGGCATCGGCGACGACACCATGAGCCTGGCCGTGCTCGCCGGCTACGTGCGCGCCTTGGAAGCTGCCGGCATCCGCACCCGCGACAACATCCTGTTCGTAGGCACAGTGGGCGAAGAAGGCCCAGGTGATCTGCGCGGGGTGCGCTACCTATTCACCAAAGGCAAGTACCAAGGCAAGATCAAGGCGTTCTACTCAGTCGAGTCCGGATCCGTAGCCCGTGTCACACATGGCGGCGTAGGCTCCAAACGCTACCGCGCCACGTTCCAAGGGCCTGGCGGACACAGCTTCGGCGCATTTGGCCTGGTCAATCCCATGTATGCCCTGGGCCAAGCCGCCACGGCGTTCTCCACGATCTCGGTCCCTGCCCACCCCAAGACCACCTACAGCATAGGCCGCCTGGGCGGCGGTACCTCGGTCAACTCGATTCCGGTCGAAGCCTGGATGGAAGTCGACATGCGCTCAGAAGACGTAGACGCGCTCAAGCGCGTCGAAGACCGCTTTCTGACGATCGTCAAAGAGGCAGTGGCCACCGAGAATTTCGCGCGCTCGACCAAAGAAGGCGAAATCAAGCTCAAACTCGACGCGATAGGTGACCGCCCTGCCGGCACCACAGCGGTTGATACCGATATCGTGCAGTACGCGATTTCTGCGATCAAAGCGGGTGGTTACGAGCCCGACTTGAACCGCAGCTCCACCGATTCCAATCTGCCCATGAGCCTGGGCATCCCTGCCATCACCGTAGGCCGCATGGCACCGGGTACGTTCGGTCGCGCACATGCGCTGGATGAATGGCTGGATGCGGAAAAAGGTCCCATGGTGAAGGCTATGGGAACGACGCTGAGCACTATTCTGGTCACGACCGGGATGCAATAGCCACGTCGGAGAGATAGGCCGGCTGAAGTGCGTTGGTCTGGGCATAAGTCATGGGGACTGTGCTCGTAGGTGGACGTCTGAGCGGGGCAGGACGAGGCATGAGTTCTATTGGACGTCGAGGCGGGGCAGTGACCGTGTTGGCGCTTCACGGAGTCGGTCGGCCGCCTACGCGGCCGACACCGCTTCGTCAACCTCGTCGCTACGCTCCTTCGGTTTCCCTCGCTCGACTCCGAGGCGCGCCAACACGGTCACTGCCCCGCCTCGACTCGCAGAGTCTCTGATTCCCTGGTCGCTGGCACGGGTGGTCTACGTAGGCTTCGTAGACGATGATTTCTGCAAAGACGAAGATCTTGCAGGGCTGCTATTCATTGGCGCCTACGGGCGCGCCAATGAATAGCGTTCGTGATCGGCATGCGAGGGCTTTGGCATCGGTGGCAAATAGAAGATCTCTCGAGCAACGATTTCTCATAGACAAGCAGGAGATTGTTCGCTCCACGATTTCGCGACATCCAAAGATGTGCGACGCATCTCCGCATACCTTAACTCTAGCCAAGCAGATTTTCCAACTTGGCACCATGCCACCCCGTCGCATGCCCGGACCGATCGCTATTCGCGCGTGTGCAGGGCACGCGCGAATAGCAGCCCTGCAAGATCTTCTTCTTTGCCAACGGTGCTACAGAAAAACGCCAAGCAAAAGGCTCGTGCCAGCAATGTGATGAGCTTGAGTTACTGCGAGTCGAGCCGAGGCAATCGGGCCGTGAGGGCGCCTCAAAGCCGAGTGGAGCGGAGGCTGAAGGGAGGCCCGAAGGGGCCGGACGAAGCGAGCGAACACGGTGTCCGGCGCCCGCGCGCCGGACCGGCTTTGTGAAGCCCTCACGGCCCGATTGCCTCGGCTCGACGTCCAATAAGCACGCCACCCTCCTGCAAGTCCTGCCCCCTTCGGTCACTGAACAAATACCGAATGAAACAAGACCGCAGGATTCCCCTAAGCAATACCAGCGACATCAGACCACAAACGTCTGCGCCATCCCCTCAGCCTGCTCGACAATCTCTCCGAGCTTGCTGACAGTTTCACCCTGCTCACGCAGCGTCTGGGCAATCGCATCGGCCTGAGCAGCATCCACCACCAGCACCATGCCGATACCGCAGTTGAACACCCGATACATCTCGGTATCCTCGACACCGCCCTGCTGCTGCAGCCACTGGAACAGCTTGGGCATTTCCCAGCCATCACGGTACAGCTTGGCCGACAGGCCGTTCTGCAGGATGCGGGGCACGTTGTCCAACAAACCGCCGCCGGTGATGTGCGCCAACCCCTTGATGTCGGTGCCGTGCTTGGCCAGCGCAGCCAGCACTTGTTTGACGTAGATGCGGGTCGGGGCCATCACCACGTCGACCAGCGGTTGACCGTGGAAATCATCGGTAGGCTTGGCGTTGGCGCGTTCTATGATCTTGCGGATCAGGGAATAACCGTTCGAATGCGCGCCGCTGGAGGCCAGGCCCAGCACCACGTCGCCCGGTTTGATGGATTTGCCGTCGATGATGTCGGCTTTGTCCACCGCGCCCACCGCAAAACCTGCCAGATCGTACTCGCCGTCGGGGTACATGCCGGGCATTTCAGCGGTTTCACCACCGATCAACGCACAACCGGCCTGCTCGCAGCCTTGGGCAATGCCGCCCACGACAGACGCGGCGGTATCCACGGCGAGCTTGCCGCAGGCGAAATAATCCAGGAAAAACAAGGGCTCTGCGCCTTGGACCAGGATGTCGTTGACACTCATCGCGACCAAATCGATACCGACGGTATCGTGGCGATTCCATTCAAAGGCCAGGCGCAGCTTGGTGCCAACGCCGTCCGTGCCCGACACGAGGACGGGCTCACGATATTTCCCAGGAACCTGGAACAAGGCGCCAAATCCGCCGATACCGGCCAGCACGCCAGGACGCATGGTACGGGCCGCCAAAGGCTTGATGCGGTCGACCAGGGCGTCTCCTGCATCGATATCGACACCAGCGTCGCGGTACGTCAGGGGGGCAGAAGGTTGAGTCGTCATGAGAAAAACCGTGGGGTATGTGACAATTGCGGAGTTTACGGGGTGCTGCGCCCGCCATTTTACGATGTCAGGCGCAAAGCAACGCGCCGACCGTCTTTTTGACGATTTGCGCGCCCCTTGCCTTGTGTACATTTTGACCCATGAATCGCCAGCTGCTGCTCGACGTTCTACCCGCACCCGCTCCTACGCTGCAGAACTACATTGCCGGCCCCAACGGTGAAGCGTTGGCGGCCGCGCGCGCGCTGATGCCTGGCCGGGCGCTCTACCTGTGGGGGGCAGCGGGCTGCGGCCGCAGCCACCTGCTCAAAGGGCTGGCGACCACGCCCGGAGCCGCTTACATCGATATCCGGCAAAACGCCCGCGCCCTGCGTCAGCTCGCCAATGCCGACTCCGCCGCAGCCATGCCCCGGTTGATCGCGGTGGACGATGTCCACGATATGGACGAGGCCCGGCAGGCCGGGCTGTTCGCCCTGTACAATCGGTGGCGCGAATGTGCGGCCACCAGCCGCGCGTTCGCTTTGGCTGTGGCTGGCGACCGCGCCCCACTCTCTATGCCGTTGCGCGAAGACCTACGCACCCGTTTGGGCTGGGACCTCGTATTCCGGCTTGAACCGCTGTCTGATGCGGACAAGCTCGCTGCACTCTCCGCACAGGCGGCAGAGCGCGGCTTGCAACTCGCACCCGAAGTCATCCAGTGGATGCTGACGCATCGCGAACGCGATATCCGCAAATTGGCGGTATTGCTCGATGCGCTGGATCGTTATTCGCTGGCTACCGGTCGCCCGATCACCATTCCCCTGCTACGCGCCATGCTGGCAGACTCCGATACACCAAAAACATGATGCCCCAACGACTCGCGCTGTTCGACCTGGACCACACCCTGCTGCCGCTGGACAGCGATTACCAATGGGCTGATTTTCTCGCGCGCACAGGGCGCGCAGGCGACCCGGCAGAAGCCCGCCGCCGCAACGATGACCTGATGGACCGCTACAACCAGGGCCAGCTCACCGCCGAACAAGCGGCCGAGTTCATGCTGGGCCTGCTGGCCGCGCACACGCCGTTCGACCTGGCCACCTGGCACGAAGAATTCATGACGCAAGTCATCCGTCCCAGTATCACGCCGCAAGCCATTGAAATCGTGGATCAGCATCTGGCTGCAGGGGACCTCTGCGCCATCGTGACCGCGACCAATGGTTTTGTCACGGCCCCGATAGCCCGCGCTTTTGGCATCCCTCACCTGATCGCCACCGACGCCGAGTATCGCAATGGCCGCTACACCGGACGCATTCACGGTACGCCCAGCTTCAAAGAAGGCAAAGTCGTGCGCGTGAACCAATGGCTGGCGGGCATGAATCAGACCCTTGCCAATTTTTCGGAATCGTACTTTTATAGCGATTCGATCAACGATGTACCGCTGCTTGAAATTGTCACGCACCCAGTAGCGGCCAACCCCAGCCCGTCGCTGCGCGAGATCGCGCAAACTCGTGGCTGGAAAGTGCTCGACTTGTTCGAACACCTAAAGGATGCCAAGTCCTGATGATCACCGACACCATAAAAAAATTCGTCAGCCGCTTGTTCTCACCAGCGGCCCGGGGGCCCCAACGCATTACGAGCGACAAACACGGCATCGATCGCCGCAACGTGTCGCGCCATGCCATCAAAGTCTGTGAGGTCTTGCGCCAGCACGGCTACGAAGCCTATATCGTGGGCGGCGCGGTACGCGACCTGATCGTCGGCCTCGAACCCAAAGACTTCGACGTGGCCACCAACGCCACCCCCGAACAGATTCGCCCGCTGTTCCGCCGCGCGCGCATCATTGGACGCCGGTTCCAATTGGTGCACGTGGTCTTTGGCCAGGAAATCATCGAGACCTCGACCTTTCGCGCCCCTGCTTCGCAAGACCAGGAAACCGACGAGCACGGCCGCATCCTGCGCGACAACGTCTTTGGTTCTCAGGAACAAGACGCAGCACGGCGCGATTTCACGATGAACGCGCTCTACTACGATCCGCATAACGAAGAGGTGATCGACTATCACCAAGGCGTGCACGATCTGAAGAAACGCCAGGTTCGCATGATCGGCGACCCCGCCACGCGCTATCGCGAGGACCCGGTCCGCATGCTGCGCGCAGTGCGTTTTGCGGCCAAGCTCAACGGCAGCATTGACCCGGCGACGCGCCAGCCCATCGAGACCATGGCCTCGCTGATCGAGAACGTGCCGGCATCGCGCTTGTTCGATGAGATGCTCAAGCTCTTGACCTGCGGACACGCGATGGATTGCCTGCGCCAGTTGCGCGCAGACGGCTTGCATCACGGCCTGCTGCCGCTGTTGGATGTCGTGCTGGAACAGCCTGGCGGCGAGCGTTTCGTCGAGCTCGCACTGGAACGTACCGATTCGCGCGTGCGCGCAGGCAAGAGCATCAGCCCCAGTTTCCTGTTTGCCGCGTTGTTGTGGCAACAAGTCGAATCGCGCTGGAAACAATTGCGCGAACAGGGGGAGCACAACATCCCCGCGCTGGTTCAAGCCGCCGATTCAGTGCTGGACGAGCAAACCGAAAAACTCGCCATCCAACGCCGTTTCTCGTCCGACATGCGCGAGATCTGGTTCATGCAACCGCGCTTTGAACGCCGCATGGGCAAGACCATTTACCGCATGATCGAACAACCGCGCTTTCGCGCCGCCTGCGACTTTCTGCAGTTGCGTGCCGCGGCCGGGGAATTTGATAGCGTGCTGGCGCAATGGTGGATGGACCTGGCCAACGGCAACGACGCCACCCGTGCCGACATGATCGAAGAACTCGCTCACCTGCCACGAGATCCCGCGGAATCGAGTGGACCTCGCAAACGCCGTCGCCGTCCGCGCCGTCCGGCTGCGCAACACGATCAGGCCTGACGGTTCCCGCCCCTATCGGGAACGGAATTCCTCCTTCACTGAGCCGCGCCGCCATACATTGCCGATGACCACCATCCAACGCGCCTACATAGGCCTGGGCGCCAATCTCGGAGACGCGCAAGCCACCTTGCGCACGGTACTGGAGCAACTGTGCCAGACGACAGGCATCCTGCATTGCCTGTCCTCGCATTTTTATCGTACAGCGCCCGTAGACGCCACTGGCCCGGACTACATCAATGCCGTCGCTGCGCTGGACACCACCTTGACGCCTCTCGACCTGCTGGATGTATTGCAGGCGCTGGAAAACCAGCATGGCCGCCAGCGGCCTTATAAGAACGCCCCACGGACGCTGGATCTGGATCTGCTGCTGTATGGCGATACAACGATGGATACGCCGCGCCTGACGCTGCCGCATCCGCGCATGCATGAACGTGCGTTCGTACTGGCGCCGCTATCCGAACTCGCGCCAGCATTGACCTTGACGCAAGGGCCTGCGATCGAATTGCTGTCGATGTTGCCGGATCAACCGATCGAACGGGTGGACTAAGGCGTGCAGGGACTGGCGGTTACCTTCCTGCCGCCAAGCCGCCACAACCTTAGACCTGCTCGCCCGCGCGCTCCAGCAATTGCCTGGCACGCCCGATGACAGGCGCATCGACCATTTTGCCTTCGAACATGAACGTGCCGGCGCCGCTTTCGCGATGCGCAGCCACCACGCGGCGCGCCCACTCGACATCGGCGGCAGGCGGCAGAAAGGCCTCGTGAATGATCTCGACCTGCGAGGGATGAATGCACAGCATGCCGCCAAACCCCATATCGCGGGCCCGGCCGGCGGCGGCCTGCATGCCAGCCGTATCCTTGACGCCAGGAAACACGCCATCCAACGGTGCGGGCAGATCAGCAGCTTTGCTGCGCAGCAATACTTGCACCCGGGCGTGATCGAGCACGACATTCGCCCCTTCGGTATCGGGCGTCAACCCCAGATCCAGGCCGTAGTCCAGGCTGCCAAACGCCAACCGTTGCACGCCCGGCGTGGCCGCGATCTCGGCCGCATTCAAAATCCCCTCTGCAGTCTCGAGGATGGGCACGATATCGACGCCCGTCTGTGCCGCATGGCGCACCTGAGCCAGGCTTTCCGCCTTGGGCAGCATAATGGCCGTTACCCCAGGAAAACTGCGACAGGCCTTGAGGTCGTCATCGTGCCAAGCCGTCGAGACGTCGTTGATACGAACCCAGAGCCGCACATCGGGATGCGTGCCCAGAAAATCGCAGAGCGCCTCGCGGGCGCTGTCCTTGGCCAGATGCTCGACCGCATCCTCCAGATCAACGATCACGATGTCGGCCCCGCTGGCCAGGGCCTTGGGAATGCGTTCAGGCCGGCTGGCCGGCACGAACAAGGCAGTACGAATAGCAGTTGGCATCAGACGACCTCGGCAGCACGCAAGCGCGCCACGTCCTCGGGCGCGTACCCCAATGATGCTAGCACTGCATCGGTGTTTTCGCCCACTGCCGGGATCGGATCCATACGGGGCGTAAACGCGCTGCTGGATGCCGGCGGCAAGAGCGCCGGCAACGTACCGGCCGGGCTGCCCACCTCGCGCCAGCGATCGCGCGCCTGCAATTGCGGGTGCGCCCAGACGTCTTTCATGTCGTTCACGCGAGCATTGGCGATCTGGGCCGTTTCCAGGCGATCCGTCACCTGATCGATGGTCAACTCGGCAAAAGCCTGCACAATCAGCGCGCGCAGACTGTCGCGATTGGCAGCGCGGCGCGAGTTCGATGCAAACCGCTCGTCGTCGGCCAACGCGGGCTGATTGAGCACGCGCTCGCAAAACACCCGCCATTCGCGCTCATTTTGCAGACCCAGCATGATGGTCGCGCCATCGCCCACCGGGAACGGACCGTAGGGATATATCGTGGCGTGCGCCGCCCCCGCGCGCTGAGGCGGCGTCGCCCCCTCGAACGCGTAGTACATGGGGTAGCCCATCCACTCGACCATGCTTTCCAACATGGAGACATCCAGACGGCTGCCCAGGCCCGTGCGTTGACGCAGCAACAGCGCGTTCAGAATCGACGAATACGCGTACATCCCCGCCGCGATATCCGAAATCGAGCATCCGGCCTTGGCCGGCGCATCGGGCGACCCCGTCACCGAGACAAAACCGCTTTCGCTTTGGATCAACAGATCGTAGGCCTTTTTACGCTCGTAGGGTCCGCCCTCGCCGTAGCCGGAAATATCGCAGACGATCAGCTTCGGATGCTTGGCGTGCAAGGCATCGAATGACAAACCCAGCCGATCCGCCGCGCCCGGCGCCAGGTTCTGTACCAGCACATCGGCCGATTCCAGCAAACGCTGCATGACTTCGGCTGCATCGGGGTGTTTCAAATCCAGCGTCAGGCTTTCCTTGGAACGATTGGTCCAGACGAAATGCGACGACAGGCCATGCACGCGCTCGTCATAGCCACGGGCGAAATCGCCCGCGCCGGGACGCTCGATCTTGATGACGCGCGCGCCCATATCGGCCAGTTGGCGGGTGCAAAATGGCGCCGCGATCGCGTGTTCCAGACTGATAACGGTAATGCCGTCCAACGGACGGACTGCAGGAGTATTACTCATCGAAAAACCATTCCTTCAGGAGGGAAGCGATCAAGCGGAGAACTTTATTTGCGCCTGGTGAGCCAAGGTGCCATCTTGCTCGGCCCATAGATCGGCCTGCCCGGGCTCAGCCACACGGCCGGCGACCTCAAAGGGAGTCGGCGCGACCAAGGGGCGCAAACCGCGATAGGAAAAATGCTCCAGACGCGCCGCCGGATGCGCATGGCAGAACGCGGCCAGCATGAAGGTCGCGATCATTGGACCGTGCACAACCAGACCAGGATACCCCTCAGTGCCCGTGACATAAGGATGATCGTAATGAATCCGATGGCCGTTGAACGTCACAGCCGAATAACGGAACAGCAACACCGGTGACGGATCCACGGGCTCGCGCCATTGCGATGCCGGCGGAGCGTCCGTGCCCACGAGCTTGGGCGGCGATGGCTGCCGATAGACGATGTCCTGCTCTTCTTCGATCGCCAGCACGCCCTCCTGGTGGTATTCGTGACGCACGGTCACAAACAACAATGCCCCCGTACGGCCGGTCTTCTCCCGCACATCGGCCACCGTGGAGCGGCGTTCGGCAGGAATCCCGACCCGCAGGGGTTGATGAAACGTGACCCGCCCCCCTGCCCACATCCGGTTTCTATCATCGGCGGGCGGCAGGAACCCGCCGCGCGCCGGGTGACCATCCCTGCCTAGCCCGTCCATGCCGACCGGGGTAATAAAAAAAGCCCATTGCCAAAGCGGAGGCAGCGGGTCGCCTACGCCAGGTGCGGGCTCGCTGAGCGTTGCGGCGATACGGGCGGCATGGCCAACATCGAGATTATCGGCAACAGTTTCACTGCTGCCGATCCAGTCGGCAGGATTGGGAGACGTCATGTAGATTCCTTAGCGGTATACCAGAGCGGCCACCAGCATGCCCGTGCGCCCCGCCTTTGTGAATTCGTATTTCTACAAGGGCGGGTTCAACAGCCTGAAATTCATGCTGGCGGCGCCCTCGAAACGCCGAATGCAGGGGATACGGTTCCCCTGCCTCGCACAACGCCCGACCGCGCACGGCGGGTGGCGCAATATCGCTATTTTCCCTGAAACGCGGGCGCGCGTTTCTCTGCAAAGGCACGTATGCCTTCCAGATAGTCATCGGTATAGCCGAGCTGTTGCTGCAAATCGCACTCCAGATCGAACTGTTGTGCCAACGTATTGCCGCTGGAGGCATACAGCGCCTGCTTGGTCGCCGCATAAGCGCGCGTGGGCCCCTGAGCCAGGGTGCGTACGACCTGCTCGCGCGTCTCGTCCAACGCCTCGTCCGGGATGCAACGCCAGATCAGCCCCCATGACTCGGCCTGACGAGCCGACACGGTCTCGCCGAACAAGGCGGCCCCCATGGCTCGCGCCGTTCCCACCAGACGGGGCAGAAACCAAGTACCACCGGCGTCCGGCAACAAACCGATCTTGCTGAACGCCTGAATAAAGCGTCCCGATTCCACGGCATACACCACATCACAAGCCAACGCGAGACTGGCCCCTGCCCCGGCTGCCACGCCATTGACCAGGCACACCACCGGTACCGGCAACGCACGCAGGCGCAGGATCAACGGCCGATAAAAATTACGCAGGCCTTCACTCAAATCGCGCCGCTGCCCTTCCGGCAACGGCTTGCGTTCGCCCAGATCCTGCCCGGCACAAAATCCGCGTCCCGCGCCCGTAATCACCAGACCGCGCAGCTCATCGCACGCCTCCAGGGTGTCCAACGCACGGGCCAGCTCGCCGTGCATCACCGCCGTGAAGCTGTTCAAACGATCCGGCCGATTCAAAGTGATCACGCCGACACCGTTCTCCAGCGTGAATTGAATCTGCTCGTAACCCTGCGTCATACCTGTTGCTCCCTATATCCTGTTATGTGATGTGGCCGCACAGAAAAAACTCCCCTGGCATGCCAAGCGATCCGCGATTGAGGCCGGTAGTTCCAAAACAGCCCGAATCTTACCGTGCTGCCATTGACGCTCGCGGCCCATCAGGTCAAAGCCACTGAAGCGCCCGGCATCTCAATCCAGCGACTGCAGCACCGCCAGTTGCTCGGCGCTATCGCCGAACAACTGATCCAACACCGTCAAGCGCTTGAAATAATCACCGACCTCCAGTTCATCGGTCATGCCCATCCCGCCGTGCAATTGCACAGCGCTTTGCGCCACATAGCGTCCAGCGCATGCCGCCTCGAGTTTGGCGCTGGCCAACATGCGGCGCCGTTGAGCAACATCCGGTTCACTCAGCGCCGCAGCAGCCACGTAGGCCATCGACAACGCCATCTCCTTTGCCACCAACATATCCGCCATACGATGCTGCAACACCTGAAATGCGGCCAAGGGCTGGCCGAACTGCCGCCGCGTCTTGAGATAATCGATCGTGATCTCCAGCAAACGCTCCATGGCGCCAGCCGCATGCGCACACAGCGCAGCCGTGCCCCAACCCAGCGCCGTAGCCAGCCCATCCCGGGCGGCTTGTCCGCGCGCCAACACGGCATCCGCTGTCACGGGCGTACGATCAAACTCGATGCGCGCGCAGCGCGTACGATCCAGTGTCGGCGTATCCAGCACCTGTACGCCTTGGGCATCCGCAGGCACCAGCAACAACATGGGCTCATCGTCGACATCGCGTGCCGACACAACCCAGGCCTGCGCCGCCGCACCATGCCAGACCAGATGCTTGGTCCCCGACAGATGCAGGACTTCGTCATTGGCCGGTTGCACCGTACACAATGACGGCTCCGTCTCGTAACGCCGCCCCGGTTCCTGATACGCCAGCGCCACGATCGCCTCGCCTGAGGCCAGCGCCGGCAGCCATCGCTGCTGCGTCGCCGCGTCCGCAGAGTCGGCAATCAATGCCGCACTCATCACTGCACTCGGGATCACGGGCTCGGAAACCAGGCCACGCCCCAATTCCAGATGCACGGGCAATAAACTGGCAGGCGCCTCGCCAAAACCGCCGTGCTCCGCCGCAATCGTCAGCCCCAGCACGCCCAGCTCGGCCAATTGCTGCCATGCACGCCCATCCAGCGCCGCAGTAGCCGCGCGCTCGCGCCGTGCCGCAAAACTCCATTCATCCTGCACCAAACGCCGCAGGCTATCGGCCAGCATGCGTTGCTCTTCGGTATATGCAAAATCCATGATGTGTTCTTCCCTTGCGCTGTCCCGCCTCAAAGCCCCAACATCATGCGAGCGATGATGCCTTTCTGTACCTCGGTGGTGCCGCCATAAATCGAGGTCTTGCGCATATCGGCATAGCCTGCGCCGGCCGCTGCCGCCATCTCGGGCCCCGGTCCGTGAAATGGTGCATCCGCCTCCATCCAGTCCGGGTCATACGCCCAGGCGTCCGGCCCGGCAATCTCCATCTGCAGCATCGCCAGATCCTGCTGTATCTCGGAACCTCGGATCTTCAGCACAGAAGCCTCCGGCCCCGGCGCATCGCCACGCGCCGCCGCGACCCGCAACAGCAACATCTCCAGCGCCATGATGTCGACCTCCGTGCGCGAAATCCGGTCACGCATCCGGCTGTCCTCCAGAATGGGGCGGCCATGCAGCCATGTACGGGCTGCCATCTCCTTCAGAATGCTCAGCTCGCGATAGCAATGCCCCAAGCCCGCAATACCCGTGCGCTCGTGGCCTAACAAGTACTTCGCATACGTCCATCCCTGCCCCTCGTCGCCGACGCGATTGGCCACAGGCACACGCACATTCTCCAGCCATACCTCATTGACATCATGCCCGCCGTCGAGGGTACGAATAGGCCTCACGCTGACACCCGGCGAATGCATATCGACCAACACCATCGAAATCCCGCGCTGCACCTTGGCCTCGGGATCGGTGCGCACGAGACAGAACATCCAGTCCGCATACTGCGCCAGCGTGGTCCAGGTCTTCTGCCCATTGATCACATAATGATCCCCATCGACCTCGGCGCGCGTCTTCAGCGACGCCAGGTCAGATCCAGAGCCCGGTTCGGAATAGCCTTGGCACCACCAATCATCGACACGGACAATGCGAGGCAACAAACGCTGCTGCTGCTCGGCACTGCCGTATTTCATCAGCACAGGGCCGATCATGCTCAACCCAAACGGCAGCAAACGCGGCGCGCCGGCCTTGAAGCACTCGACCTCGAAAATCAACCGTTCGATGGCATTCCAGCCTGTGCCGCCAAACTCCTGCGGCCACGTCGGTGCGCCCCAGCCCTGGTCCGCCAAGATCCGATGCCACCGCACATAATCATCACGATGCAGCCGCTGATGCTTCAGTACTTTGTCACGGATGTCTTGCGGCAATTTGTCGTTCGCAAAGGCTCGCACCGTCTCGCGAAACTGCCGTTCTTCGGGTGTCCAGCTTAGATCCATAGGAGGTCTCCTTATGGACGGTATCTAGCCACGGGCGAGGGCGTTAGCGCAATCTGGCTCTGCAAAAGCGGGGCTTTCGTGGGGATGAAGTGGTGCTTGTCTTTTTCTCTTATGAAGCAAGAGGGTGCGTGCTCGTGCAACGGGTAGAGTTCTTTAGGCGCCGGCGTGCGCCCTGACTGAGCGATGCGGGCCTAATCGGAACGGCTCGCCCCATTAGCAGGGGGCTCGGTCCGCTGCGCGGACTACCCGTCCCTCAAAAGGCCCGCATCGCTCAGTCAGGGCGCACGCCGGCTCGCAACGTTTCCAGTTGACGGATGCTGTGCACGACTCATTTGTGTCTACGGACGTGGGCAATCCACTACTGTGAGTCCGTGGCGGGTGCCGGGATGCCGCGTCGGCCCGTTGAGCGACGGGTAGTCCGCGCAGCGGACCTCGGCGCCTGGTCTTGCGCCGAGCCGTTGCGATAGGGCCGACGCGGCATCCCGGCACCCGTCACGGACGTCTCAATAGAGATCCCCTCAGCCAGCAAAACAAAGCAACCATCCCACTGAACAAGAATACCGCTGCACAAAACCCCTGCTTCGGCAATGAAGAATAGTCATCCCAGCCAACAACCCCGACACTGCCCACACTGTCATCATCTTCAGCAACCGAAAAATGACCGCCACCACACCCGATACTTCCGCCCCCAGCGGCGCCGACCAGCAGTACCGTCAAGCCCTTGCCCAGGGAAAATTTCAGATTCAACGCTGCACTGCCTGTCACCAGGCCGTGTTCTACCCCCGCATGATCTGCCCTCATTGCGGCGCGCCAGATCTACGTTGGGAAGCCCCCAGCGGCCGCGGCACCGTGTATTCGACGACCGTCGTGCGGCGCAAAGCCGATGCCGGCGGTGACTACAACGTCGCCCTCATCGACCTGGAAGAAGGCGTTCGGATGATGAGCCGCGTAGAGGGCATCCCCCCCGATGCCGTGCGCATCGGCATGGCAGTGAGAGCCGAGGTGCGACAGCAACCAGATCAAGGCTTGGTCGTCTTTGTGGCGCAGGAGGCAGCATGAGCGATTTACAACAACTGCGCGGCGCCGTGGCTGTCGCGGGCGTGGGCCACGCTGGCCTGGGCCGCGCCGATGGCTATACCGAAATGGAAATCCTGGTGCAGGCGGCCCAACGCGCCGTCGCCGATGCCGGCCTGACGATGCGCGACATCGACGGCATCTGCACCGCTAGCGTCGCTGCCACCATGTGGGCCATGCCCGTCATCGAGCATCTGGGTATCCGCCCTACCTTCATCGACAGCACCATGCTGGGCGGGTCCAGCTTCGTCGCCCATCTGATGCCGGCCCTGCAGGCGCTCGCGTCGGGACAATGCAACGCCGTACTGGTGTGCTATGGCAGCACGCAGCGCACCTCTACGTTGAGCCGCGCGGAAATCGGACGCGTGCGCAAGAACTTCGATCCGCAACCCTACGAAACGCCCTACGATCCGCTCAGTCCGCTGAGCTCGTATGCCTTGGCCGCGGCCCGGCACATGCATCAATACGGCACGACGCGTGAACAACTCGCACATGTTGCTCTGGCGGCCAATCAATGGGCACAACGCAACCCCGAAGCGCAATTGCGAGAGCCCACGACGCTAGACGAGATCCTGTCATCGCGTATGGTCTCTGACCCCCTGACCGTGCGCGACTGCTGCCTGGTCACCGATGGCGCGGGCGCCTACGTGCTGGTTCGTGCCGACCGTGCTCGCGATCTGCCGAAGAAGCCCGTGTACGTCCTGGGCAACGCGACGGCCGTGTGGAACCGTCAAATCTCTTCCATGGAAGACCTGACCGTGACGGCTGCACAGCAATCCGGTCAACGCGCATTTGCGATGGCCGGTCTGCGTCCCGCCGACATCGACGTCGTGGAGCTCTATGACGCGTTCACCATCAATACGATCTTGTTCCTGGAGGATCTAGGGTTTTGCGCCAAAGGCGAAGGCGGCGCCTATGTCGAAAACGGCGCGATCGCGCCGGGCGGACGGCTGCCCGTCAACACCAATGGCGGCGGACTGTGCTGCGTGCATCCCGGCATGTATGGCGTATTCATCATGATCGAAGCCGTGCGGCAACTGCGTGGCGAAGGCGGTGCGCGCCAGGTCGACGGCGCGCAGCTTGCTCTGGTACACGGCAATGGCGGTACGTTGTCCAGCCAATCCACAGCGATCCTCGGCACCGCTGACACGTTGTAGGTTCCTCACGCGCGGCGGGGCCGTGTTGTCACGTCCTGCCGTGCGTGTCGCCGATGCTATCACCGCGCTTCGCCATCGTTTTCATTCCGGATATCCATAGAAGTCATGAGTTCATCGTCCCCGCTCACACGCATTCATCAGCTCTTGCAGCTCCAGGCGGCGCAACAACCCGACGCTGTCTTCTTGTATGAAGAGGCGGGAACCACATTGAGCTATGGACAGATGTGGCAACACGTAGAGCAAGCCAGCCAATGGCTGATCGCTCAAGGCGTACGGCGTGGAGATCGCGTCGCGGTAGTCGGGGAAAATTGCGCGCAGATGATTCAGGCATTGTTCGCCTGCAGTGTCGTAGGGGCCTGGCCCGTCGGGCTCAATGCGCGTCTGAGCCAACGCGAAGTCGACGTGATTCTGAGCCATGCTCAGCCGATGTTGACGCTATATACCAGCCATATTTCGACTGCGGCGGCCGCGCATGCGCAAGCAGCCGGCGCCCAGGCCCTGGATGCAGAGGTCTGGGGCAATGGCAATCAATGGACTCGCGCCAGCAACGCTCCGGATGCAGAAACGGGCGAACTGGTAGATCAGGTTGCCACCGTCATCTATACCTCGGGCACTACCGGCGCGCCCAAAGGCGTCATGGTGCCGCACAAAGGTCTGTTGCACTTCGCCCGCATCTCGGCCACATCTCGGCGCCTCGGGCCGAGCGACATCGGCTACGCCGCATTACCGATGTCCCATATTTTCGGCATTGCCACCGTGTTGATGGCTACGGTCCAGGCGGGTGCCAGCCTGGTACTGCGCAGCAAATACGATCCTCAAGATGTGCTGCGTGCTCTGTCGTCTCCGGGTTTGAGTGTCTTGCAAGGTGTGCCCACCATGTTCACGCGATTACTGGCGATGGCATCCAGCCAGCCTGTACATGCGCCGCGTCTGCGCTATGTGTATACCGGCGGTGCGGCGTTGGACCCCACGCTCAAGCGCGACACTGAACGATATTTTGGACAACCCATGCATCATGGTTACGGCATCACCGAGTATGCCGGCTCATTATTCATCACTGATATCGATGCCCCCCGCAATGACTGCGCAACGGGCTATGCGGTCGAGGGCGTGGAGCTGCGATTGGGTTCTCCTGATGCGGAGCCGCCGGTCCCAGGCCAGCGCGGCGATATTCTCGTGCGCGGCCCCGGCGTCATGCTGGGTTATTACCGCGATCCCGCACAAACTGCCAAGGCGCTGCTGCCTGGCGGCTGGCTCAACACCGGTGATATCGGCTTGATCGACGACAGCGGCGCGCTTTTTATTGCCGGACGCACCAAAGACCTGATCATTCGTTCGGGCTTCAACGTATATCCAGCGGAAGTCGAGGCTGTGATCAACGCCTTTCCTGGCGTGCGATTGTCAGCGGTGGTCGGACGCCTCGAAGCCGACCAAAACGAACAGGTCGTGGCCTTTATCGAGGCGCAACCAGGCACGGCAATTGATCTGGATGCGTTGAGCGCTCATTTGCGCAGCGAACTCGCGCCCTATAAACGGCCGGCGCACATCATCCCCATCGATACGCTGCCCACGACAGTGAGCGGCAAGATCCTGAAGCAGCCATTGCGGGAAAAACTGGCTGCGCAAATCACCTGAAAAACCCGCACAAAACAATACACCAAGGAGACAAACCATGCCGATCAAATCCCTCTTGCAGGCTGGCGCATTGGCGGTATCGCTATGCGCTGCCGTTCCTGCCGCCCACGCAGCGACCTATCCAGACCGGCCGCTGCGCCTGTTGGTCGGCTACGCACCGGGCGGCCCGGTCGATACCACCGCACGCGTTTTTGCGAAGTATCTGGGCGACAAACTGGGACAGACCGTGGTTGTTGAAAACCGCGCTGGTGCGAGCGGGATGATTGCGTCGGACGCCACTGCCAAGGCCTCGCCCGACGGCTATATCCTGGGCTTCGCCGCCAGCCCGACGCTGACGATTTCGCCGCTGGTACAAAAGAGCGATCTGTTCGATCCTCGCAAGGACTTCACGCCAATCGGCATGGTGGTGGACTACACCAATGTGTTGCTGATCGGTCCGCAGATTCCCGCCAAAACGGTCGGCGAGCTCGTTGATTACGCCAAAGCAAACCCGACTGCTGTGAGCTTTGGCTCGGCCGGCGTGGGCGCATCCAATCATTTGTCAGCCGAACTACTCAAACAGCAGGCCGACGCCCCGATGCTGCACGTGCCCTATCGCGGCAACTCGCCTGCGATGATGGATGTGGTGAGCGGCAAGATCACTTTTATGTTCGATATCACCAGCACCGCAATTCCCTTTATCAAAAGCGGCAAGGCCCGGGCCCTGGCCGTGACCTCGCGTGAGCGTAATCCCGAACTGCCCGATGTGCCGACCATGATCGAGGCCGGTTTGCCCGACTATGAGGTGGTCGGCTGGTATGCCCTGATGGCTCCGCCCAAGCTGCCCGATGCCATCAAGACACGGCTGGCGCGAGCGTTGAAAGAAGTCTCACAAGATGCCTCATTCCGCAAAGCCATGACCGAGGGTGGCTATACCGTCGACGACGGAGACAGCCAGGCTGTACAAGCTCGTATTGAGCGCGAATACGCGATGTGGGCCGATGTCATCAAGACCGCCAACATTCAAAAATAACTGATCCTGATTGGAGCAATCCCTTTATGTCTGCCCTGCAATCGTTGCGAGCCACGACCCGCCTGCCTGTTCTCTGCGCCCCCATGTTTCTGGTGTCGGGACCTGATCTGGTCATTGCTCAATGCACGGCAGGCGTCATCGGCACGTTTCCGTCGCTCAACGCCAGACCCCAGGAAGCCCTGACGGATTGGCTCACGCGGATTGAGAAAGGATTGGCGCTTTATCGGGCGGCACATCCCGATGCCGTGATCGCCCCCTATGGTGTCAATCTGATCGTGCACCCTACGAATGCACGCTGGCAGGCAGATCTGCAAACATGCGTAGCGCATCGCGTCCCGTTGATCATCACATCCCTGCATGCACCCGATGCCGTGGTGCAAGCCGTGCGTCCGTACGGTGGCCTGGTTTTTCACGACGTGACCACAGTCCGTCACGCAAGGCGGGCGTTGGATGCCGGCGTGGACGGCTTGATTCTCGTCGCGGCGGGCGCGGGCGGACACGCAGGCACGCTCAACCCCATCGCCCTGGTCAACGAAATCCGATCGTTTTACGACGGGCCCTTGGTGCTGTCCGGTTGCATCAGTCATGGGAAAGATGTGCTGGCTGCACAGGCATTGGGATGTGATTTGGCCTATATCGGCACACGCTTTATTGCGACAAATGAATCGCTGGCGCCGGACCGCTATCGCGAGATGGTGTTGCAGGCGACGATAGATGATGTGCTGTATACGCCCTTCTTTTCCGGTGTGCCGGCGAACTATCTGATCCCCAGCATTTCGGCTGCGGGGCTGGATGCGGAACAACTGAATAGCAAGGATAGTAACGCGGTCAATATGGACAAGACGACACGGCCGAAGGCGTGGAAGGATGTCTGGAGCGCGGGCCAAGGCGTGGGAGCGGTGCAGGAGATTCTGCCTACTCATGCGTTGGTGGAACAACTGGCGTACGAATATGCTGAGGCGCGCAAGACGTTGTTGGAGACGGCGGGGCGTTAACGGTGTTTGCAGGGAGGGTGGCGTGCTTATGGACGTCGAGCCGAGGCAATCGGCCCGGCCGGGCTTCACAAAGTCGGTCCGGCCCGCGGGGGCCGGACATCGCGTCGCTCACCTCGTCCGCGCCTTCGCGCTACCTACGGTGGCTGCTCGCTCGACTTTGAGGCGCCCGGCCGGGCCGATTGCCTCGGCTCGACTCGCAGTAACTCAAGCTCATCACACCGCTGGCACGAGTCTCTTGCTTGGCGTTTTTTTGTTGCCCTGATGGTAAAGAGAAAGATCTTGCAGGGCTGCGATTCGCGTGTGCCCTGTGAACTGACCCCCAGAAGTTGGACAAAAATCCAACCTTCGGGGGTTTTTATATGGCGCAGT